>SVNW01000056.1 GCA_015066745.1 Ruminococcus sp.
ATCATCAAACCATTTTTCGCCATTTGATGAAGAACCCATATGTTTTAAAATTTCTTCATCTAATTCTCTAATAGAGTTTAGTATATCTTTCTTATATATGATTTTCATATCTGATAAACGTAACATTTCACTATCGTCATCAGGAGATGCCAGATATAAATCTTTATCATGATTTTCATAAAGACGCGCCATATACTTATTTCCAACATTTAATTCTTCTAAACGCTTGTTTTTTATATCATAACAGTAATACCTCTCCAGTCCGGAAATATCTTCTTCCTTATAAGGGTTTTCGGAAAAAAGCAATTTATTCTCCTTTAAGTTCCAATCTTCAATATATATATCTTTATTCAATTCTTTATCATTAATTATATCTATAGATTTTTCATCGATACATATATCCAAAAAAAGAGCCAAACGCTTTTCAAAAGAAATATAACATGTTTTTTCGTCGAATATTTTTATGTTTTCGCCTTCAAGAATTATGATTATTCTGTTTTCGTAACTACAAATATAACAAAATCTTCGAATATCTCCTGTTACCAAAATATCTCTGATATTTAATCCATATGTATTATTGTTATAGTTATAATAAGTATATGTTTCTGTTTTAATATCATAATTATATACAAGTATTTCTTCACCATTATACATGATATAATAATATCCGTTAATAATATCGTCACTTGGAATATCAATTACCTTTTCAATACACGAACCGGTTTCCATATTTATTTCAATAACTGTTGATTGCCTTGTCTGTTCTTCTATAGCGAGAATATAAAACATATGACTCTCTTCTACATAATCCCAGTCTTCAAACTCATATCTGTCAGTTACTTTCTTTATATCACAATAATCAAAGTATATTCTTTTATTTATATCATAAAAAATCAATCTGTATGGACCCGAAATGTCATTTAATTCAGATGCTTTCAAACATAAGATATCATTATATCTGAATATTATATGATCATATTTGATTTCATAATTTTCGGGTACAGGCATATATATAATCTTCATTTATTTCACCATTTTCATCGAATTTATAATAATTTAGAGGTCTGCTGATTATTCTGTGATACTTGTATTTTGTACATGGTAATAATTATCGTCCATATTTGTTATAATTGTAATAGACTATTTCTATTATTATACCATTTTCTTCGCTTACTTTTCAATGACAGTATCATAAAAAAAGCTCACGACAATCAAATATTATCACATTTCCATTTACAAGCATAAAATATGCATCATAAAAACTTTTTTAGATTTTTTTAAAATTTATCGAATTTTGTATTTACATTTTAATTTATATATGTTATAATATTCCTTGTAAAATAATACATAAATATTGTGTTACATTTATTTTTGTGCTATACTTAGAAAGGAGATATTATGAGTACGATCGATACTGTAACCAAAAATTTTATAAGTGACAATGAAGTTTTTGCTGATGTAGTAAACTTTCTGATTTTTAACAGCGAAAAGGTTGTTACACCGGATTCACTCGTTGAAATGGATTCTACTTCTGTTATCGTTCCCTACGGTACAGATAATTCCGAAACACCTGTACAGAAAGAACGTGACGTTATCAAAAATGTCACTTGTAAAATGTTTTCCGATACGGTTTTTGCCATAGTCGGAATCGAAAATCAAACAAACATACATTACGCCATGCCAGTGAGGAATATGCTTTATGATGCCCTTACCTACACCGGACAAGTTGAAAAAGCAAACAAGAGTTATCGCAAGGAAAAAGTAAAACTTTCAGGTGATGAATTTTTATCACACTTTAAAAAAGATGATAAACTTATTCCTGTCATAACACTTGTAATAAATTTTAGCCCCGATAAATGGGACGCTCCTACATCACTTCATGAAATGATCGACTTTAAAAGTGATGTATTAAAAAATTATGTACAGGATTATCGCATAAACATCATAGAACCGGCTACGCTTACAAAAGAACAGCTAAAAAAATTTACTACCGGTTTCCGTGAAGTTATGGAATGCATCAAATACTCGGAAGATATGCACGCTATGCAACAAGCATTATCCGAAAATGAAAGATTTAAAGCTCTGGATAAAAAGACGTCAGATGTTATACTTTATTGCTCTAAGTTGAAAATTGACTTTGATGCCAAAGAGGAGGAGGAATTTGATATGTGCAAGGCTTTTGAAGATTATAAAAATCTTGGTAAAAGTGAAGGATTTGAAGAGGGGGTTATCATTGGCGAGAGTAAGGGTATCGAAATTGGAAAAAGTAAGGGTATCGAGATTGGAAAAAGTGAAGGTATTGAGATTGGCAGAAATGAAGGTCTGACCCGATTTGCTACTTATCTTATCAAAAACAACGTTGATATCAATGAAATCATTTCTCAGACAGGATTTTCAGCTGACGAAATTATAAAAATCAAAAATTCTCTGATATAAAAAATATAACTCCCGAAGTTTTCATCGCATGACTTCGGGAGTTTTATTTTTCTTAGCAAGCTTTTTCCATAATATATACTATATCATCTATTATTCCTATTAATCCACCCCAGAAAATATATGCTTTCATTGTATCAATTTTTATCTTCATTATTTTTTATTGCGATTCAACCCAATTTTTAAACACATCAAGGCAGACACTGCTTTTTACCTAGTCAACATAATATTTTTGGTTAATACTTGATGGCATATCAGGAATTGTGAGTTTGATTGCTCCTGCATCTATCAATGGTTGAACATATGTTTTTATAGCATACGTTACAGAACTCAAACCAAGATGTCGTGCTATATCCTTACGTGTTCTCGGAATTTTACAAAAACTTAACAATCCAAAATCATCATTCTTGTTTTTTTCATCATCTTCAAGTCTAAGACAAATGGTAAATTCACCACGTTCATTTTTAAACTGAGGTTCGGGAAGACCGTGCTCTTTTACTTCTTTGAAAATGGTAGGAATACCTGAATAACGATTTTCCGTGATATTCATAATTTCAAGAGCTGTTGCAAGAACAGGATTTCTTGTATCAGGTTGTATTTTACCAAGAGTATCAAGAGTAAGTCGTCCATATAACCCACCCGGATTTGTTATTTCAAGACGATCAGCAAATATACTCAACTGTACAGGCATACCCTGAGTATGAATACTATAGTCACGATGTACCAAAGCATTTAGCAAAGCCTCTCGTACAGAATTTATTGGATAATCTGTTTTATCATTTCGTTTTCCGGTTTCAGGATCTACTATAGTTTTTTTGCGTGTATTTTTACGAACAAATTGCAAAGCAGAATCCACCATCTCAGGAATCGTACCTTCGATACGCTGATTGTCTATAAAACGTGAACCATCAATATCTGTATCTCCTACCTCTGTTCCCGGAACTGAAATAGCTATAATACTTAACTGTGGAAAAAAAGCCTGTGGATACAGACCAAACAAAAATTCCGATACAAGTGTAGGTTTACCTTCTCTTATAATACTCATTAGTTCAAGTATACGATCATCCTCAAGATTACTAAGATTAGGTTTATCTTTTTTTAATAGTTTAAGATATTCTTCAACTTTATCCTGACTTAAAGAAGAAATTGAAGCTCTTTCAACTATACGTACATCGTCCTGATATTTTTTACGATATGCCTCAAAACTATAAACCTCATATTCATTCATATGTTGATCTGAATCACCCACACGAACGTATGAACCTTTTAACCGTCCTTTACCTTTATAAAAACAAGGTCTGTCCGCAATATCTATAGGTGGTATTTCAGCAGAAACTACATTCTTTCCATCAATCTCTACAACCGTAAAAACAGCTCTTACAGGCGGTTCCATCTGCTCACACTGATTCATTACGCTCTTTTGTAATTTCTGAACATCGTCAACTCCGGTAATTGAAAATCCATCGTTTTCATACAGTCCAAATACTATTATTCCGCCATCATCCTGATTAGAAAAACTTGATAAAGTATCGAAAAGTCTTTCTGACGCTTGAGTTTTACTTCTTTTCACTTCAATATTTTGAAATTCAGCTTGTGTATTTTGAATTTTATACACAATATTTTTTAATTCAAGTTCATTCATTTTAATTTTCACCGTCCTTTTTTTAATTTTAACATAAGTTTTTTTTGTTGTCAACAAAAATTTTATTTCATCTTCATTATATTAGTGTTTCAAACAAATATTTTTTATCTATTATCACATAAAATAAAATTAAAACAACAAATCCCTCACCTACTTTATTTTCATACAGTAAATGAGGGTATATGTTATCTGTAAAGTATCGTCTGCAAAAGTTCAATAAAACTTCGTTTGTCATTTTTCCTTGAAAGTATTTTTTTGCAAAGGACAGGATTGTCGGTGATGATGCTGTCAACGTCAAGACCTTTCATTCTGTTGATGAGATGCTTGGTGTTTACCGTCCATACGTGTACTTCCTTACCTGCGTTGTGTGCTGACTTTACAAAGTTTTCAGTAACAACTATATGCTTTACACTGAAAAAATCAGCGTATTCAAGTGTTGCAGGGTCGCCTAAAAGCATATTTGCGATAAACCCTGTACGTATTTCGGGAGCAGTCATTTTTATATATCTGAGATATGAATAATTTGTCGAGGTTATGACACATTGCTGTTGCATATCGTAAAGATATATATATTCAAGCACCTTGTCAACAAGTTCATTATCGGTTTTACCGCTCTTTTTTAATTCGATATTCAGATTTATCTTACCTTTACATTCTTCAAGAACTTCCTTTAAGGTAGGAATATACGCATCTGAATATGAACCGTCAAAATAACTTCCTGCATCAAGTTTTGCTACGTCTTCATATTTCATATTATACAGGTATCCGTTATAACCTGTAGTTCTTTTTAAGTTTTCGTCATGCAGAAGAACTACTTCTTTATCTGCTGTAAGCTGAACATCTATCTCGATGTATTCTGCACCGCTTTCGATTGAATATCTGACAGCGTACATTGTATTTTCAGGTGCAAACTTTGCACCGCCTCTATGGGCTGTAACTGTAGTACTGATAAAAAAATCCTCCAGTAAATGTGAACCGTTTGAGATATAGCCGGCTATAGTAAATACATCAGCTATAGCAATAGCTATAACCAGAACGCTCACGCATATTTTTTTTAATAAACTTCCCCTTATTTTTGGTTCTTCCCCATCATAGTTTACTTTACTTCCCGTACTGTTACCAAGTGCATATATCATTGCTGTATTCAGCGTTCCGCCGAGTGCCATTGCTATAAAAGCAATAAAATAATATATTATACTTTCAAATCTTACAAGTCTTGCAAAAGCAAGCCTTGCACTGCCAAAATAACGAAGCACAAGCGTGGCTACAAGAACAGAAATATAGTAAAGTGCAAGCAGTATAACTGTTATGATAAGACCAACCAGAAAAACATAGAAAACCGAAATAAAAAACTTTTTTATTTTTTCTCCATATCCACTTTTCTCTTTTTTTCCGCTTTCCGATAACATTACTGCCAGAGCACCCGATACAACAGCATATGAGCAGAGTATGATACTGCTGTATTTAAAGGATAATCCCCAGAACAAGAACTTTACAACAGTTCCGAGTATATCTACTTTCATACACAGAACAACAAATGTATGGATATTGAATACAGGAGCGACAAGAAACATCATAAATAATGTTTTCCACACACTTTGGCGTACTGACTTTTTCATACGTCCGTATCCCAAGAAAAATATCTTTGATACATGTATACGTTTTTTTTCTTTTGGATATTCAAAACAAGCCATTATACAATTCATTTCATATACCGAGATACAAAGATATATGAATAAAATCATTAAAAAAGATAATATTATGAAAGGATTTTTCATAAACGAATTTATATTTTTACCGGTTATAAACATTATTCCTGCATTGTCAATAAGCAAATTTATTGTCTTCAGTATCAGAGGTACAAAAACAAGTGTAGTAGAAATTTTAAAAACAAATTCAAACCCAAGAAGTACTAAAATATTATTTTTTACAACAGACATAAAATTTTTTATGTTGTTTTTCAAAAACTCCCCCCGTTCAAAACTTTTTTCTTTATCAATATTACTATTGTACAACAAAATCACATATCAAGTCAATGTTTTTATTGGAAATGATGTTTTAGTATTAATTTCACCAATAATTTTACTGATAATTTTCTCAATAGATATTGTTATTTTTTCTGTAATATGCTACAATATTAATATACTTATCTTATTATAGTCGGGATAATGACAAACTTGTATAAATATATTAATAACGAAAGGAATAGTAAGACATGAAAAAAATTCTTTTTGCAGCATCTGAATGTGTACCATTTATAAAAACGGGCGGTCTCGCCGATGTAGTAGGAACGCTGCCAAAGACCTTCGACAGAACAAAATATGAAGCTGCTGTTATACTACCGTACTATACCTGCATTCCTCATGAATACAGAAATAATTTTCAATATATCCACCATTTCTATATGGACTATGGTAAGAGAAAAGGAAACTTTCATGTAGGAATAATGAAATATGTAATAGACGGTATTTCTTATTACTTTGTTGATAACGAATATTATTTTGGCGGTGACAGACCTTACAGCGATGCAAAGTTTGATATAGAACGCTTTACTTTCTTCTGTAAAGCAGTACTTGCCATCATGCCTGTAATCAACTTCAAACCTGATATCATACACTGTCACGACTGGCAGACAGGACTTATCCCTGTATTTCTGAGAAGTATGTATGCCGAAAATCCGTTTTATTTCGGAACAAAAACTATCATGACCATACACAATCTGAAGTTTCAGGGAATATGGGACATAAAAACATTTGAATACAATACCGACCTTCCGGGATATATGTTCACACCTGATAAACTTGAATTTAAAAAAGACGCAAATATGCTCAAGGGCGGTCTTGTTTACGCTGACTATATAACAACAGTAAGCGACACATATGCCTGTGAAATTCAGAATGATTATTACGGTGAAGGTCTTGACGGTTTACTTCGTGCAAGAAACAACAGCTTGTGCGGTATCATAAACGGTATAGACTACAGCATATACAATCCTCAGACTGACAACGAAATTTTCCGACAGTACGGTCCTGACGACTTTACTATGGGAAAAGCAAGAAACAAGGAAGAACTTCAGCGTGAACTCGGTCTGCCTGTAGATAAAAATAAATTTATGATAGCTATTATATCACGTCTTACAGACCAGAAAGGTCTTGACCTTGTAAACTGGGTACTTGATAAGATATTAGATGATAACACACAGCTTGTTGTACTCGGAACAGGTGAACAGCGCTATGAAAACACATTCAGACACTATCAGGGAATACAGCCAAACAAAGTTTCTGCTAACATATTCTTCTCTGAAAATCGTGCCCACAAAATATACGCAGCAGCAGACGCTATGCTCGTTCCTTCAAGATTTGAGCCATGCGGTCTTACACAGCTAATCTCACTCAAATACGGAACTGTACCGATTGTACGTGAAACAGGCGGACTCAAAGACAGCGTAGAACCATACAACGAACACTACAACACCGGAACAGGATTTTCATTTGCAAACTACAACGCTGATGAAATGCTTGGAATAATAAACTATGCAAAACACGTTTACTTCAATATGAAAAAAGCATGGTCTGACATAATAGCAAGAGGCATGAATACCGACTATTCATGGAACAAATCAGCCAGAAAATATGAACAGCTTTACGACAAAGTACTTGGCTGGTAAAAATAAAACAAAAATAAGAGATACCAAATTTTCAAAAACGGTATCTCTTATTTTTTTATTTCTTCACGTAATAGTCTTAATATTTTCTTCTGTTCTTTCCTGTTTCGATATAATATTTGTTTTTATTTTCATACATCTTTCTGTCTGCACGTTCTACTGTCTGCGAAAATGATTCGTCACTTTGATGAACTGCAATTCCAAGTGAAGCTGATATCCTGTACTTCTGTTCATTTTTTTCAAGAAGAGTTTTTTGTATAACATTGCTTATTTCCTCTGCAACGTCTTTATCATCGGTCTTTATTACTGCTACAAATTCATCTCCGCCTATTCGGTATACGTGACCTTTTTTTCCGACTGCATTATTCATCGCTGTAGCAACAGCGCAGATCAGTTTATCACCCTCGGCATGACCGTATGTGTCATTTACAGATTTAAGTTCGTTTGCATCTGCCATGATTATCGAATATCTGCTAAGAAATTTATTTTTAGTAAGCATAGAATGATAGTACTGACGATTTCTTACACCAGTAAGCTTATCATATTTTCCGTACACTTCGGTAACAAATGCATAATAGATCATCAGATTAAAAGCTCCACCAATATAAATTATCTTATATGTCGAATTTTGTCCCTGAATAATTATTGCCAGTACCTGAAGAACAAAAATCTCGGAAAGACAGAACTTATCAATAAGATCAATATATTTAAATTCAATAAATGAATACACTGCCCATAAAATCGTAAAAACTATCCCCAGTACTTCATTGTATAAATAAAGCGTTCCTCTTGAATAAATGACATCGGAAGAAACAGTATAAAACCACCCTGTTTTAAAAGATGACAAAGCTATCAGAATACTTGCTGTTTCCAGTATAAAGCATATCTTTGTGAGCTTATCCGGCTTTTTTGTAGCTGCGTAAACAAGAAAAAACATTGAAAGCGGAGCACACATATATATCATGGTATTTGAAAAATGTGCAAGTAAAATATTTTTATACTGTTCGGACAAATCTCTTCCTACATATCCGAGAAGAATAAGCATATCAGCAAAAATCCCCATAACGAAAAATTTATTTTTACGTTCTTCAAAATAACTGCTTCGTCTTACTATAGTTACAAGTACACCAAGTGCTACAGCAGTAAGTATATAGATATAATCAAAGTCAAGCAATAGCATCTCTCCTATCACAATTTCACTATCTATATATATGATACAATAACATGCACAAAAAGTCAAGAGTTTTAAAAGTATAAAACAGTTATAATACACACTTAAATACACAAAAACAACAGGTATATTTTTACACATCAATACCTGTTGTTTTTTATTTTATTCATTCTGATTTTCTGCATCTTTTTCATTTATAAGATTTTCAGGAAAACAAACTGTAAACTTTGTACCGACACCGACATAACTTGAAACTTTAAAATATCCCTTATGTCTGTCAACTATCCATTTTGCGATAGACAGTCCGAGTCCTGTTCCGCCTGTTTTTCTGTTGCGTGCATCATCTGCTCTGTAAAATCTTTCAAAAACCTTTGATATATCTTCTCCTGAAATGCCTATTCCATAATCCTGCACTTCAAACGCCGGTATATTTCCCTGTTCCATAAAGGCACTTACTATTATATCATTTCCGGCAGGAGTATATTTTACTGCATTATCTACAAGTATACGTGCTGTCTGTTTTATCATAGCCGAATCTCCGCAGGCTATGACATCTTCTTTACTATCATTTAAAATATAGTTATGCGTTTGATCTACCATAGTATATTCATCATATATTTCTTTTATCATATGAGAAAGATTTATCGTTTCTATCTTCAGATGATTTTTACCGTTATCACCTCTTGCCAGAAAAAGAAGCTGTTCTATAAGACGGCTCATACTTTCAGATTCGGTCTTGATAGCTGTTATGGATTCATCAAGAATTTTCTCATCATTTTTTCCCCATCTCAAAAGCATATTTGTATAACCCTGTATTACTGAAATAGGTGTTCTCAGTTCGTGGGAAGCATCTGAAACAAATCTTGCCTGCTGTATATATGAGCTTCTCATACGTGAGATAAGATTGTTTATCGCATTTTCTATTCCCTGAAGCTCGGTGTTTCCTGTAGATACTTTTAATTCAGATTCATCGTCCCTGTCAGTATCGATCTTGTCAAGTGCATCTTCAAGGTCATGTATCTTTTCAAAGTCAAAACTCGCTGTACTTATCATCTGCGCAGTTGCAGCCAGCTTATCCAGAGGTTCGAGTTTTCTTCTTACCTTTTTACCGCCCTTGAAAAAGCCTATTATTATCATAAGAATTTCCGTTACCAGAAGAACACCAAACAAAAATATTGTTTCTGTAAATGCATCACCTGCGTATATAAAATAGTCGCTTCCGGGAATATCATAATACAGATTTTCTATAAATTCAGAAATTGACACACCCTTCTGATACACAAATTCGCCTTTTAATAATATATTTTCTTTTTCAAGAATATTTCTCTCAAAATACATTGCTTCCTGACTTACACGCCAGTAAAATATCTTTGCGGCAGCAAAGATAATATCTATTATCAAAAAATCAAATATGATCTTAAAGTTCCATTCGACAGATATTTTCCTTGCTATAGACCGCATCTTTATATAACTTTTCTTTCCGTTTTCGACCATATGATCATTCCCTTATCACATATCCCACGCCTCTGACAGTGTGGATTATCTTTACATTGTAAATATCATCTATCTTACTGCGTATATATCTTATGTAAACATCGACTATATTGGTCTCACCCATATAATCAAATCCCCATACATCTTCAAGAAGAACTTCTCTTGAAAGAACTATGGACTTATTTTCAAGAAGTTTCTGCAATAGTTTAAATTCTTTGTTTGTAAGTTCAACTGTATCATTTCCGTAATTTACTATATGTGACGCTGTATCCATTTTGAGCATACCGCAACTGAGCTGAGCCGATAACGATGCAGGTGATGATGATTTTTTTCTGAGTGATGCTCTTATTCGTGCGAGCAGTTCTTCTATCTCAAAAGGTTTGGTTATATAATCATCTGCGCCTGTATCAAGCCCTGATACCTTATCCATAACCGAATCTCTTGCTGTAAGAAGTATGACAGGTATATCGGAAGTTTTTCTTATCCTTCTTAAAACTTCTATTCCGTTTATTCCCGGTAACATTATATCAAGAAGAACCAGGTCAAATTCGCCCGATACAGCAAGGTCAAGTCCTGTTCGTCCGTCAAATGCTTTTGAAGTTTCATATCCTTCGTGCATGAGTTCAAGTTCTACAAATCTTGCTAATTTTTCTTCGTCTTCAACTATTAATATTTTCATATTTTATTGCACCGCCCCGAATAATTTTTTTGCGTATTTCACATATAATTTTACCAGATTTTCTATAACGTTTCAAGGGGCTGTCTAATTTTATAAACAGCCCCCGGTTACGAGAAAGATTTACTTTTTGTCGTTTATGTCCATGTCCTGATTCTGATTGTCGCTCTTCTCATCTTTGCCATGGTACTCAAATTCGACTCTGCCCAGAACGTCGTTTATTTTGTCTGTACCAAGATCGGGACCTGAAAAGCTGAATTTACAGCCTGCAAAGAATGCTACCAGTAACGCTATGATTATAACGTAAAATGCAGGTATCATCAGAAGTACTGCAATCGTAACAGGGATCTCGATGATCTTTGAACCCTTGCGTTCAACACACAACTTGTTGTTAAGTCCCTTTAACAACACTTCTCCGCACCAGTGAACTGCTCTTTTCAGAATATCGCCCACTGACTCTTTTTTTCCATTTACATTTTCCAAACCATAACAATCCAAATTTTCCTGCTTTGTTGAATAGCTCATCTTTTGTCTCTCCTTAAGTTTACCTTCTTTTTCAAGTGCGATCATTGCATCAAGCAAGTTCCAGTTCACACTTTCAAGTATTCCTTTTGCCTCATCATAAGTAAGTTCTGCTTTTTCTCTTAATCTTTCGATCATCTCAATCTGTTCCATAGACATCGTTCCTTTCTTTATGTTCGTTTTATTTTACGGTTATGAACTTCATCTCCTCAACCGTTGAGTATATTGTAACTGATATGCTTTAAAATAAAATATAATAATAATTAAAAAATCATTAGAAATAAAAATATATTTTTTAGGATTGAAATAATCATGAAAACTTATTATAATTATATATAGATAATTTTTTTAGAAAGCGGATTTTTTGATATGGATAATAAAGAAAATATACTCATCAGCTGTAAAAATGTTTCAATGAACTATGACAGAAGACTTGCTGTTGATGATGTAAGTTTTGATGTTTATAAGGGCGACTATCTATGTATAGTAGGCGAAAACGGTTCGGGAAAAAGTACACTTATGAAAGGTATCCTCGGACTTATGAAACTTAATTCCGGCGAAATATTGTTTACAGGTATGTCAAGAAATGAACTTGGCTATCTTCCACAGCAGACTGTCGTTCAGCGTGACTTCCCTGCAAGCGTATACGAAGTAGTTCTTTCAGGTTGTCTTAATCAGAAAGGTTTCAAGCCTTTTTTCTCACGTTCGGACAAAGAAAAAGCCAAAAAAAATATAGAACTTCTCAAGATCACCAACATAGCAAAAAAATCATACCGTGATCTGTCAGGCGGTCAGCAACAGCGTGTACTTCTTGCAAGAGCCTTATGTGCAACAAGAGAACTTCTGATTCTTGATGAACCTGTTACAGGTCTTGACCCTGTAGTCACTGCTGATATGTACAACATAATAAAACACTTGAACGGACATGGTATAACAGTTATTATGGTATCACACGACATACCAAGTGCATTAAAGTACGGCACAAAAATTCTTCACATGGGTACTAAACTGGAATTTTTTGGTACGGTAGAAGAATATATGGCTACAGATATATATACCAAAATGATCGGCGGACATATTTCATAAATGATCTTCATAGCCCCCAAAGGAGATGTTGAAAATGAATTTTAAACAGATAAACATCGGGACAGAAAATTAAAACAAATCGAGGATAAACAATACGAAGCAGAACTCAGAGAACAAAGTTATAATAATATAATAAAATACGGCATAGCCTTCTGTTCTGAAAAAGTCTGCAAAGTAAAGAAAAAATAATCAAAACTCCCGAAGTAACGGATAATCAAACCGTAACTTCGGGAGTTCGTTATTTTAATTTATACCCTTATCACTCTTACTTCAAACTCCGCTCTTCCAAGTTTGATAGTTGAACCGTCGATAAGTTCTACTTCGTTTGTTACCATTCCTCCGTCAACATATGTATGGTTGAGGGATTCGAGGTCGGTGACGAAAAGTTTTGAATCACGTACAAATAATTTGCAGTGTTTTTGTGAAATGCTTGGTTCGTTTATAGTGCAGTCAACCAATGCATGATTTCTTCCTATGAAAGCTTCTTTTTCAACAACGATCTCATAGGTATTTTCATTATTGGTATTGTCTATGAAAACTGCTTTGTAACGGCATTCCTGAAAAAGTACCCTTGTTCCTCTTGCACTTGGTATGGTGCGTGTCTGCAAAGGTTCGGGAGGAAGGACGGTCGTTACTGTTTCGTGAACTTTTTTATCTTTTATTCTTTTTCTTGCAATAATTATAATTACCGCTATGATAACAATAAACAAAGCGACAATTATTAATATTGTATTTCTCATATTACGACTTTCCTGTTCCATTACAAAATCATAACACGGTTCTATCATGACACTACGCTCTATAGACGTTGTGACACCTTCGCCTTCAAAGTCCATTGATATCATTCGTTCCCCTTCTTTTTTGAGCATATCAAAGGGAATCTCTATTTCACAGCAGTACAGATTTGAACGGGAGCTTATCACTTCGGGAATAGCACTCATTGCTGTTTCTTTAGTATACTTGTAGTATTCTGTATAAATATCACTGCTACTCATATTATTGCTGTAAACAGCTTTTTCTTCGGAATCAAAAAGTATATAGTAAACAGGAAACTTAAAATCATCACTGTCATCAAGCTCGTTTTCATTTATACTGTCGCTGTCTGTAAATACTACTATCTTCTTAAAAACTTCATCTCTTCCGTCATCAAGTTTTTTGTTTGCATATTCAAGTGCGTCAGAAAGAGATTTCTTTGAAGAATTTTCATATGTAAGATTTTCGATAGATTCAAGTATATCTTTTGCAGAATCTGAAAAATCCTTGTCTTCTGATATATTTCCTTCACCGTATGAAATAACGTTAAAACTTTCGTTTTCATATGAACGCATCAGAAATTCCTGCATAACAGGAAGATACAACCCTATCATATCTGTTTTGTCACTTACAACCGACCTGTCAAAAAGAAATACTGTCTGTACCTGCGTTTCCTTATCAAATCTTACAAAATCAAGTATCTTTACTTTTTCGTTGCTTATAAAAACATCACCGATATTCATATCCTCACCAGGAAGATTTAAATACAAACGCATAACATTGTCTTCACAGCAACTGTACATAAGATGTGAGTCAACCGCCCTTACCGGTGCTATGACTCCTGCACACATAAAAAATGCCGACAATACTGAGATCGTCTTTTTAAAGAAATTTCTCATCTCATACTCCTGTAAATATCTTTCATTATAATTTCCCCGAACCAGTTTTCATGAGCAAGCAAACTATTCCCCATAAGCATACTTTCAGAACGTTCCATATTATTTTCAACTATTATGCTGTCAATTTTTCCGCTGTCATCAGGTGAAAAAACCATACGTTTTACTTCCATAAGTGCTTCCTGCTCTGTTTTTTCATAACGCTCCCGTACTTTCAGAAGACTACCGCTCAATCTTTCAAGTGCCTCTGTCTGCTGATAAAGCGTTGATACTATCACTGAAAGTTTTTCATAAGTGTCGCTTTCCTTTTCACAGCACTGCATAAGTCTTTTTATTTTTCCGATAGCCGATGATATACATTCAGATGCCTGATTATATTTTTCAGTACACTCTGTCAGTTCATCATATGATAAAATAATTTCCTTCATGTTTTATCTCCATTTCTTAATCAAAATGAAAAGTCACTCAGCTTTTCACTTTTCTGCTCTGAATCACTGCAATATTTCTGTTCGTATTTTGCCAGTATCTTTGAAATGTATGACTGCATATCTTCAAATGATGATATATACAATGTCGCTGAAGGCGTGTTCCATACTTTTCTCAGTTCCTCATTTACAACTTCCAGCTCTGATAAAATACTCTTTAATCTTTCAAAGTTTTCAGAAACACTCATATAATACCTCCGGCATCACGCATTATATTTTTCTCATTTTCATTATAACTGTTGCAGATATTCATAAGTGTACGAGCATAATTATCTATCAGTTCACCGCAGTGCATAAGTATATCTGCATCTTTGCATTCTTCAATACAACCTGCAGAAATTTCTGCCGATATCTGACTCCACTCATTTCCCTTACTGCTAAGTTCAAGTGCCAGTTCATACATTTTATCTGTACACAGCTTTATCTCCATATCTCGTTATCTCCTGCATCTTTTAAAATTTTTTCTGTTTCTTCCGATAACTGAAACATCTTCTGAAAAATTTTTTCACCACTACGGCAGACCGTTTCCGAGCTTTCCGACTGCCATGCTTCTGAAAGCAACTTATTTGCCTGATTTATAAGCACACTGCTTTCATTTAAATCCATCATCAATTCTTCAGATGTTTTTTTCACCACGCAAAAGCCTCCTTATCAGACAAGCATCAGCCTGTCCCCGCTCATTATCATATAGTAACCGAGTTCCTTTTCGGTATCAAGAGGGTCATCGTACCTGTTACTGAAAAGGTCAAAATCATGACCCTGAAAAATGATTTTTTCATTTGATTCGTATCCTGAGATCTCATCTATAATATTTTTTATCAAAGACCCTATTTTTGTTTTCGTACAGAGTACAAAATCATATGTCCTGGACGTTGACGGACATATAACTTCAACCATAACTGAATTTTTATCCATTCCAAAACTCCGATAACAACTTTCTGAGTCCGGTGATATCATACTCACCGCATACTCCTTTTTTTACGCTTACACCTGTTACTTCACATTCTTCCAGTTTTTCAAAAAGCTCCCCGATATCCTTTATCGGTGTGACAAGATACTCCCCTGTATCTCTTTTACTTACAGTGATAACTACAATAAAGTCATCGCAACAGTAACACCACATATCAAGTCGGTCATCCGAAAAAACAATATCCGAAGAATACATCTTCTTCATTATAAATTCTATTCCATGGTCTACTGTTACTGTATTTTTGCTTACAGTTACCATTCCCTTTTTATGAAGTCCTTTTGCAAGTTCAGTATGTTCGGCATCATCTATATAAACTACGCCAAACTTCTGATAAAGTGTATTTACATCTCCGAAAAGATCCAGTAAAAATATAAGTTCTTTCTTTTTCAATCTGTATGACAAAACCATCAGAAAATATTCTCCTTTAATGTACTACCCATATAATTTTTTATCTCCGATGAATAGTTACGTGAAAAAAATACTGTTGAACCATCATTCATAAATATTGTTTTTTCACGATAATTAACTATTTTTATAAAGTTTGTATTTACCACCATACTGCGATGGATTCTTATGAAATAATCAGGCAGACTTTTCATAACTGTTTCAAGTGTATCATAAAATTCGTACTGCTGGGACTCGGTATGAAACAAAACTTTCTTACAGCTTATTTCGATAAGCATTATACGGCAGAAAGGAACTTTGTATTCTATACCTCTTGACTTGAAACAATACGTCAGACCGTCTGTTTCATCACAGCTTCTTTCATAATCAGAATATATCTCGTCAATAACTTTTTCAAGATTGCTCTCTGCCGAATTTTCAAGCAGAAGACCTGACGGTCTGACTGCAGGCATATTTAAAGAAAATATATCCTCCATAGACTCCACAACTACAACAACATAACTCATATCGTTTATAGATTTTATATGCTCTGAGAGCATCATAAGACACACATCGTTTTTTAGCATATAAAGAGATGTCTGAGTAAACGAACTTATCATTGCACACATATTTGTGTAGTCCGAATAACACTTTTTTTCCTTATATGTCTTCCCCGTTTTTTCAAGATAATGTGTACATTTTTTATCCAGTTGAGTAGCTTTTTCCTGTTCCTTGTCGTAAAAAAATATACTAAGCATTCCTCTTACCTTTCCCATATGATTTAAATATTTTATATGCTTCCTTTCCCCGATATACGCTTTCCTCATTTAATGATGAAATGAAAGTGATACCAAGACCCTCACCGTTTTTCCAGAACACCTCTGTTATATTACTCATATTTTCTTTGTATTTCTCATCATAAATGCATCTGAGAAAATCGTCCATATCATTTATCATAACCGCTATATCCGAACCATGATATTTTCCGCACTGTTTCTTTTGAGCATTTCTTGAAGAAAACTCATCTTTAAGTTTAAAGAGCATCGCATATAGTCCGTCTATACCTTTAAAGATCGAAACATTTTTTAAAGACAAAATCTCTGACGGTATATCATTTTTTTCAAACCACATAACTACTTCATCTTTAGTTTCTGCAAGATCTACAGCAAGTTCAAAATAATCCTGACGGCTTATATTTTCAAGGTCACAACAATAAACATCACTGCAGGAAATATCCGAAACAACATTTTCCTCACTTGTCAAAGAAGGATATTTTTCAGTTATCTGCGATATTTTTTCTCTTAGCATGAGTGTCTTCTGCTTTCCGCTACCTGTCGCACAAACAGTAGCCTGAAACTCATATATTTTATTGTTTTCCGTTATAAACCCTCTGCCCGCAATATCGGGAATACGAAATTCGGGACGTATCCCGAACAATTCCGCATACTCAGCCCTGTCACTCAGACGAAGCGCTATAACTGTCTGAAAATTATTTCTTATCCGAAACTTCATATCGGAAACCTGTTTTAAAGTCACTATAAAATATATTCCGTACTTTGCACATTCTCTTGTTATTTTCATAAAGTCATCTTCATATGCAGGATACATTTCCCTGAATATATAGTACCCGTCAAACAAAATAAATTCCGCACACATATCTTCATTTTCTTCACTGTATTCTTTAAAGTTTGTGTGTCCTGAATTTACAAATATTTTTCTTCTGCGTTCTATCTTTGCAGATATACTGTTCCAAAACTTCATAAGTTCATCTTCATTGATCTCTGTATGTACTCCTCTGCAATGAGGCAACAAACTGAAAGCTTCATAAAGACCGCCTGTAAAATCAAATATTTCTATTTTCAGAATATCGGGTGAATGATTAAAAGCAAGGTCGTATATAATAGTCTGGGCAAGCGTTGTTTTACCGCTACCTGTATTTCCGACGATCAGTATATCGGATAACTTTTCAGATGTAATAGCCGAAGGATATATATCCTGTTTTTCAGGATCGTCTGTAAATCCGAACTGACAGAGATATTTGCCTGATTCAGTTCTCATATACTCTGAAAACTTTTCATACAAAATAAGTTCGGGTAAAGGATTGCACCACAATTTTCTTGCATCAGGTATATTATTTTCTCTGCAGGTCCTGATAATGTAGTCTACAGTTATATCAAGCTGTGACAAAACTGCTCCGCTCCTTCGTACCGGTGCTTTTACTACTGACTCTGTACCGTCTATATCTATCATATATGTGCTGTCAGAAGAAATATCCGGATCATACGGCGCACCTGCATAACCTGTCTGTATCATATCAAATATTTCATCATTTCCTATCTGTATATAAGCACGTCCGACAACGGTCAGCTGTGACGCATCAGGTTTTTTTAACATTCCTGTACTGTCTGCCTTGTCCTGTACTTTAAGACACAATCTGAAACGTGAATTTCCCCATATCTCATCATCTACAACACCTGTCGGTTTCTGTGTTGCAAGAATAAGATGAAGTCCGAGACTTCTTCCTATACGTGCAGTACTTACGAGCCTGCTTATAAAATCTGACTGTTCTCTTTTAAGTTCTGCAAATTCATCAACTATTATTATAAGATGAGGACACGGTTCTTCTGCTTTTCCTTCTCTGAAAAGTTTCATATAATCATCAACATGATTTACTTTGTAATTTTTAAAAAGCATCTGCCTTTTCTTTATTTCACTGCTCAGTGAAATAAGAATACGTCTTATCTGGTCATAGCCACTGGACAAAGATTCTGTAAGATTTGTCACAACTCCGGCAGTATGAGGAAGATTTTCAAAAATATCAGACATTCCTCCGCCTTTGTAATCTATAAGAACAAATGCAAGTTCATCAGGGTGATATCTGAGTGCAAGAGATATGACAAGAGTCTGGAGTGCCTCTGATTTTCCCGAACCTGTCATACCTGCAACCAGTCCGTGAGGACCATGCTTTTTCTCGTGCATATCAAGATAAAATCTCTTTTTGTTTTCACCGACACCTATGCATGCACTTATTCCGTCATCTGCCCTGTTGACTTTATAATTTTTTATTATATCAAATTCATCAACTGATTTTACTGACATCATATCAAAATATGATATCATATCCGTCACAGGTTCATTATTTATTTTTTTATCATCATACTTTGCCATAAGTTTTCTTGCAAATAAATCGGCATCAGCAAGACTTACTCTTTCAAATCTGTCAACAGTCACTCTGGTTTTATTGTTTACATTTTCAATATAACCTTCGCTTAAATGAAGTATCGTATCACATCTCTGATTTATACAGGATAGACTGTGGTACATAAAAATAAATGTAACACCCAGCCCCTCTTTAAAATTTATGTACTTCTCAACTGCTTCATCTCTGAATATTTTATTGTCCGAACAAAAAACAATATAATGAGGAAAAAACTTTCCTTCAAATCCTTCATCTCGCTGTCGTGCTCTGTCGCTTAGTTCATTTGTAAGAGAGAACAGTACATTTTTATATGATCTGTCTGTACAGGCAGTATACCTCATACTCATATTTTCTGAAAACGAATGAGGAAACCATCTCATAAAACTGAAATATTCCGTTTCCGAGAGATTATAAAAAGTCATGAACTTTATATCAGACGGTGAAAAAAGTGATGCACATTCTGTCGCAAGAGCTGAGGCGGTTTCATATACTTCTTCTTTTGTGCCTGCCAGTCCTATAACGCTGTGTCTGTCAAGATCAAGCGTAATCGGAACATTTTTTAAAGTATAATAATCCTGAACAAAACTGTATTTTTTATAATCAAATTTTTCAGATGTGCTTATCCTGTCAAAGATATCAAAATTTCCTGTGCCTGTCCTTATTCTGAAAAAATCCGAATCTTTGCGGTTTCTGTATGCAAAGCAAAGTTCTTCTTCATTTATAATACTTTCTATGCCGGGATAACATACTTCAAGCTGACGACGATAATTATCTGTCTTTTCATCGAGCATTTTCAGACTTTCGGTTATAAAATGATTTTCGAGTCTGTTGTTTTCCGCACTGATTTTTTTACAGAGTTTCTTTATTCTGATATTTTCAGCAAGCACAGTCATCAGAGCAATAATTAACGATGAACCTGAAAATAAAGCAAGAATACTCAGAACACTGATATCCCTTTTTATACATGCAATACCGAGTGTAAGTAAAGCAGACGACGAAAAAATATTTTTAAATGATACACTTTCTTTGTCAGGATATTCGTATAATTTCGGTGCTTCAAGACTTACAGAAAACTCATCGGCCTGATATCTGCTCAAAATCTTATCAGAAAAATAATATCCGGTATCCTTGTCGGTTACAGCAACGGCATATTTGTCTGTACATTTATCAAGTGAAACGCTCACATCGGGATTGTTGCTGACAGCTATTATATTTCCGAGATATATCACCTTTGTCCCGAATATATATATAGTATCAAACATTTTAAGTACAGTCTTTTTCTGAGCTCTTATATTATTTATGTATATACCGTTTGTACTAAGGTCTGTCACCATACATACGCCGTCATTTTTTTCTATGATACAGTGCCTGTGGCTTACAAGCTCATCGGTGATGCATATGTCACATCTGGCATTGTTTCCGACAAGAACATTATCCGTACATATATATTTTGAAAATCCGTGCAGATCGCCACCCGCTCCGGAAACTGTAATTACAAATGAAACTGATGAATTTTTAACGCTCACATTTATCAGTATATTATCACTAAGTACCGTACTTCCGTTTTCGCATGGTGAAATATCTGTATATTTATTTGAAAACATACGCCACTGACCATCTATAACTTCAAAATCCAGAATGCACTCCTGAGAATCCATTTCATGAGTTATATCAACAGTATGTCTGCAATTTTTCACTGACGGCAGTGTATATTCCATTATTCTTTCTTTAAAGTTCAAATATAATGTATAAATCATATTACCAACCTATCCGACAAATTTTCTCACAATCCCCCTGAAATGTTTACCAATCATTATTATATAGTATAATTAAAAAATTGTCAATTTTATTTTTTACTTTTATTGTATTATTATTATCTGTATTAACAAAAAATAAATCATGCACAAAAAACACTTGAAAAAACCATCAGAATGTAGTATAATTATAATAATAATATCTATACAGCATATGTATTTAATATTAAATTAATTATACTACAATGCTCATACAAAACATAAAATGTGCTGAAAGGAATGAAATAAATTATGAAGATAGACTTACACTGCCACACATCACTTTCCGACGGATCACTTGGAATAGAAGACGTAATTGCTCAGGCAAAGCGTACCGGTATAGATTTTCTTTCGATTACCGACCATGATACACTTGCATCTTTTTCCCGTGCAAATATTCTCGGAGAAAGATACGGAGTCAAAATAATGCAGGGCGTTGAGATGTCAGCGTGGGATAAAGAACGCAACCAGAAAGTACACATTCTCTGTTACGCCCCTAAAAAGCCCGACCGTCTTGAAGGCCTTTGCCTCAAGTGCTGTGAGATCAGAAAATCCTGCTCAAAGGAAATGATTGAAAATGTTATGAAACGTTTTCCCATCACTGAAGAAAGCGTATTAAAACACGCTACCGGAAGTAAAAGCCTCTTCAAACAGCACATCATGAGAGCGTTGATCGATTACGGATATGCACTTGAATTTTACGGAGAGCTTAACGATGAACTCTTTAATCTGAAAAACGGCACTTGTCTTGTGGAACGTGAGTATCCCGATGTAAAATTTGTACTCGAACTCATAAAATCAGCAAGAGGAGTTTCTGTCATGGCACACCCTGTTCAGTATGACAATATTGAACTTCTTGAAGAACTTGCATCTGAAGGAAAAATAGACGGTGTTGAAGTATATCACTATACTGCTGATGAAAACGCAAGAAAAAGACTGCTCGAAATCGCTCAGAAATACGATCTCATCGTTACAGGAGGTTCAGACTTCCACGGTCTGTACAACGCACAGCCTACGTATCTGGGCAGTAATCTTACTACAAAAGAAAATCTCGACAGAATAATAAAGCTTTCAAATAAAAGAGCATCTGTATAAATTTTAAAAAGAGGGTTTAAAAAAATGGACATTATGGAATCAGCCTTATTAAAACATAAGGAATGGAACGGAAAAATCGAAATCGTATCAAGAACATCTATCAACAACAGAGATGAACTTTCTCACGCATACACACCGGGCGTTGCACGTCCTTGTCTTGAGATACAGAAAGATCCCGATCTTTCCTACCAGCTTACACGCAGAAACAATCTCGTAGCAGTTATAACAGACGGAACAGCCGTTTTGGGTCTCGGAAATATCGGACCTCTTGCTGCTATGCCTGTTATGGAAGGTAAATGTGCATTGTTCAAGGAATTTGCAGACGTTGATGCTTTTCCGCTCTGCGTTGACTCAATGGACACTGATGAAATAGTAAGAACTATCGAACTTATAGGAAAAAGTTTCGGTGGTATAAATCTTGAAGATATTTCTGCTCCAAGATGCTTTGAAATAGAACGTCAGCTCAAAGAAAAGCTTGATATTCCTGTATTTCATGACGATCAGCACGGTACAGCAGTAGTAGCAAGTGCTGCTATGATAAATGCTTCAAAAGTTGCACAGAAAAATATCAGTGATATGACTCTTGTTATAAACGGTGCCGGTGCTGCCGGAATAGCTATCGCAAAACAGTTCCTTTCTCTTGGTATAGGAAACATAATCATGGTTGATCTGGCAGGTATCATATGTGACGGTGACGAATTTGCAAATCCTTCTCACTATGAAATCGCAAAGCTGACAAACAAAAACAAGATAAGAGGTTCTTTAAGTGACGCTATGAAAAATGCTGATGCATTTATAGGCGTTTCAAAGCCAAATCTTGTTACAGCTGAAATGATACAGTCAATGGCAGACAAACCTATAATATTTGCAATGGCAAATCCTACTCCGGAAATAATGCCTGAAGACGCTAAAAATGCCGGTGCATTTATCGTAGGTACAGGACGAAGCGACTACCCTAACCAGATAAACAACGTTGTTGCTTTCCCGGGAATCTTTAAGGGTGCGCTTGCAGTAAGAGCGAAGGATATAAACGAAGAAATGAAGCTTGCAGCAGCATATGCAATAGCCGATTCTGTTTCTCCTGAAAAACTTACAGCTGACAGCATTCTCCCTGATCCTTTTGACAGAGAAATCCCTAAGGCTGTAGCCCGTGCAGTTGCAGACGCTGCAATAAAATCAGGTGTAGCAAGAGTAACTGAATACAGCATCTGAAAACATACATAATAAATAAAGACAATCCGCACACCGACTCTGAAATAAAAACAGAATCGGTGTGTAACATATTTAAGAAAAAGAGGTAAAAATCATGACTATAAACTACACTCCAAGAGGCGTATGTTCAAGAAACATAAGCTTTGAACTTGAAAATGGAATAATTTCAAACGTAAAATTTACAGGTGGCTGTCACGGAAATCTTCAGGGTATATCAAAACTTGTCGAAGGAATGCCGGCAGAAGAAGTAATCAAAAGACTTGAAAACATAAACTGTAACGGAAAGGGAACATCATGTCCGGATCAACTGGCAAGAGCGATAAAAACAAATCTATGATGTTTTACATTAGCAGTCCGGTCATAAAATTAGCCTGTGCTATTGTTTGCGTATTTGTTTTATGGTTCTTTTTTATGCCGATAAAGCTTGGAATAACTAATATAGGAAATGTATTTGGCATTTTTATTGCATCAGTATTGCTGATTTATTTTGTACTGAACAAACCCGTCTGCAAGCTCATAACACAAATCTGCACAAACAGATTCGGGAAAGCGGTCGTCTTTTTATTTGTCGGATTTCTGATAACAGGATTTATAACAGCAATTATAATGTCAGGTTTTATGATAGGTGCAATTGCAGACAAGCCTGAAAATTCACGGCCTGCAATTCTTCTCGGCTGTAAGGTAAACGGTTCTTACCCAAGTCTTATGCTCGGAAGAAGGCTTGATGCTGCGTATGAATATCTTACAGAATTTGAAGACGCTGTTATAATCGTTTCGGGCGGACAAGGTGACGGAGAAGATATTTCAGAAGCTGAGTGCATGAGGAAATATCTTGTAGACAGAGGCATCGATAAAGAACGAATATTTTCTGAGGACAAATCGGAAGATACTTATCAGAACATTAATTTTTCAAAAAAGATCCTTGAAGAAAACTCGCTTGGTAATGAAGTTGTTATCATAACCGATTCATTTCACCAGTTCAGAGCCTCGCTTATTGCAAAAGATGCAGGACTTGATGTAAACGCTGTTTCTGCAAATACACCATCATATTTACTGCCTACTTACTGGGTACGTGAATGGTTCGGTATTGTAGAACAGATAGTATTTAAATGACTAAAAAACGCCACAGATAAGTACGATAGTCATATGGAAGTATTACAAAGCCGCTTTTGATATTGTGTCAAAAGCGGCTTTGCGTTACTTATGGCATTGACTTTATGTGAATGACTTGTTATAATTAACTCAACGATAAATAAGAATTTTCGCTTGTATTTACATAATAGTTTGAATATTTGGAAGTATGACGAATTCCAAAGACAAGGTATGCGACAGATACCTTTGTCTCTTGGAATTTTTTTAGTGTTTACCGGAATAGAAATTTAGTGTTACTTTTTGGGGGTATTCGGTACTAATAGATGAAGGCGAAAGGAGGTGCAGCATGAGCGAATTTGAAGATTTATATAATTTATATTATAAAGATGTTTTTTATTATGTATTAAAGCTAACGGATTATCAGGAGCATATAGCAGAGGAAGTGACGCAAGAAAGCTTTTACCAGGCATTTACTTCTCTTACTCGTTTTCGTGGAGAGTGTTCTATAAAATCCTGGTTATGTCAGATTGCCAAGAATACATATTACAAATATCTTAGAACTCATGCAAAGGAATCCTATCTGGACGAGGACTTTCAGCGACAACAGGAGGGAGACGACATTAGTACCCAACTGGAAAAAAGGCAAATGATATCTCACATAAGAAAAGTAATTGCAGACTTGGACGAACGAAGTCGAAAAGTTGTGGAGTATCGTTTGTTTGATGAAAAGCCTTATAAGAAGATAGGGGAACTAATAGGAATTAGAGAGGCAACGGCAAAAGTGTTGTTCTCACGGGCAAAAGTGAAGATTAGACAACGGTTAAAGGAGGAATATGGTTATGAAATATAGATGTGATATGGTAAAGGATTTGATGCCTCTTTGTCTGGATCATGAGGCTTCAGAGTCAAGTGAGCAGACTGTAATTGAACAT
>SVNW01000057.1 GCA_015066745.1 Ruminococcus sp.
TATTGTTGTGAATTTCGTCTATTTATATTATAACATAAATAGCTGGTTGTTTCTATAGTGATAAAAAAATTTTTTTGTTTAAAAAACAACGATTTTACGTGGCTTATGAGTTTTGCTCAAGGCTAAATGATAAACAAAGCGGAGGTGAAGCGTATGTGTATTACCGAATATGATGAAGAAAGAACGCTTAATGAGACGAGGGAAGAAGGAAGAGAAGAAGGTAGAGCGGAAGGTAGAGAAGAAGGTAGAGCAGAAGGAAGAGAAGAAGGTAGAGCGGAAGGTAGAGAAGAAGGAATAGTAGAAGGTGTAAAACAGGGGTCATTGAAAACGCTGATAAAGCTTGTCGCCAAAGGAATACTTACGCTGTCACAGGCGGCAGAAGAGGCAGATATGACGGTTGCGGAATTTGAAGCAAAGTGCGGAGAAATTTATCTTTGATTTTATTTTAGTGAAAGAGGTGGAATTATATGTGTGAAAGAATTTGAAAGTTTTATAAATCATTTAAATATATTAAAAAACGCAGATTTTGAATTTGCAAGCGAAAATGACATATACAGAACAGGTGTTATCGGACACAGTTTAACCTTACATTTGAATTGTCATGGAAAGCCTTGCAGGCGGTTTTGAGAGAGCATGGTGTAAGTGGTGCTGAAACGGGTTCTCCAAGAGAAATTTTACAGCTTGGATATAAGACAGGTTTTATAAATGATTCGGCAGTGTGGTTGTTGATGCTAAAAAAACGCAATACATCTGTACACATCTATAATGAAGATGAAATAGATGAGATGGTCGTGCTTATACGTGACAGTTTTATTCAGGCATTTTCTGTATTGGCTAAAACTCTTGAAAATAAAATAAATGACATTGATGATCAGTGGGAGAGATAAAAAACAGCAACACATTTTCAGAAAATAATGAAAATGTGTTGCTGTTTGATTTTTTATTATACTCTTTCAATAACTTTAACAGGACATTTTTCAGCGCATTTACCGCAGTCCGTACATTTGCTGTAATCAATAGAAGCGTGGAAATCTGTAACGGTTATAGCACCGCTTTCACAGGTCTTTTCGCACATTTTACAACCGATACAGCCATTTTTACAGTTTAGCTTGGTAACTTTTCCGTTGTCCTTTGATGAACACCTGATAACAGTTTTATTTGACTTTGGTTTTATTGAAATAAGTCCGTTAGGACAAACTTTAGCACAGCTTCCGCAACCAAAACATAAGTCGGGGTTAATGTGCGCTATATCATCTCGTATCGTTATTGCGTTAAATTCACAAACATTTACGCAGTCACCAAAACCAACGCAACCAAAGGAACAAGTGCTGTTTCCGGAGTAAAAACGCTTTACAGAGGCACAGGTCCTTATACCTGTAAAGTTGTACTTTATACCTGTAGCACGACAGTCACCGCTACAGTTGAGTACTGCTACTTCGGGGATTATTTCTGCAGAATTGTCACTGCCTGTAATTTTTGAAATAGCTTCGGCTGTCTTCGTTCCGCCGGGTTTACATAAATTTGAAGGTGCATTTTTTTCGATAATTGCATTGGCATAGTCACCACAGCCGGCATATCCGCAAGCTCCGCAGTTTGCCTGAGGAAGTACTTCGCCTATTTTTTCGATTCGTTCGTCTACCTTTACTTCAAATACTTTTGAAGCAACTGTAAGAAGTATTCCCGAAATAAGTCCCATTGACGCAAATGCAATTACCGGTAAAACATAAGTAGTAAACATCTATTAAGTTCTCCTTTCTGCAAAAATCAGTTTCCAAGACCTGAGAAACCAAGGAAACTCAGTGAAAGAATAGCGGCTGCTATCAGTGTGGAGGGAATACCTTTGAAAGTTTCCGGGATATCGGCTTCTTCAACTTTTGAACGTACTCCTGAAAATATAAGAAGTACCATCATAAATCCGAGACCGGAGAAAAATGCATTTACAACTGACTGCAGAAATGAATATTCGTTATCAATATTGAGAATAGTAAGACCAAGTACTGCACAGTTTGTTGTTATAAGAGGAAGATATACGCCAAGTGCGTTGTAGAGCGGTGGCATAAGTTTTTTGAGTGCGATCTCAACAAGCTGAACAAACAGCGCTATTATAAGGATAAATGCAATAGTTTTCAGATATGTTATTTCAAGAGGAACAAGAATGGCATGATATATAGGGTATGTAACCATAGCGGCACAGACCATTACAAAGGTAACAGCGGCACCCATGCCAAGACTTGATGATGCTTTTTTGGAAACACCGAGAAAAGGACATATGCCCATAAACTTTGAGAGTACAAAGTTATCGGTGAGCATAGCCGCAAGCATAATTCCGAAATATTCTTTCATTTATTTTGTACCTCCTTTTTCTTCACAGGCAGATGAGCAGTTTCCGGAATTCGGACAGCCACTGCAACCAAGTTTCTCCGGTGGTTTTTTGTTGGCGAGCTTATTGATAAAAGCGATAACACAACCGAGTACAAAGAAACCGCCGGCAGGAAGTATGAACAGTGTCATATTCTGCATATACGGTATCTCTATGCCAAACCATGTTCCTGCGCCGAGTATTTCACGTATTGACGCCATGATGGTAAGAGCAAGTGTGAAACCAAGACCCATTCCAAGACCGTCTAAAACAGAAGGCAGTACTTTGTTTTTGCAGGCGAACATTTCAGCACGTCCGAGTATGATGCAGTTTACTGTTATAAGAGACAGAAACGTTCCAAGACTTTTGTAAAGTGCAGGAATATAACCTTTCATAAGCATTTCTATAAGTGTAACAAAGCTTGCGATAATAACAATATAGCAGGGAAGTTTTACGGACTTTGGTATTACATTTTTAAGAAGTGAGATAACTATATTTGAACCGATGAGTACAAATGTAGTGGCCAGTCCCATTCCTATGCCGTTTGTCGCTGTAGTTGTTACAGCAAGAGTAGGACACATTCCGAGAAGTCCGACAAGGGTAGGATTTTCTTTTATAAGACCTTTTGTAAATTCACGCATATAACTCATTTTAAGATATCCTCCTTGTGTTCCTGATATGTTTTCAGTGCCGTATCGGCAGCTGATTTTAAACCTTTAGAAGAAAATGTAGCACCGGTAAGAGCAGAAAATTCATAGTCTGAAGAATTTATTCCGATAAACTGTTTTACAAAGTTTTTGTCGTCACGTATTTTTGTTCCGAGACCCGGAGTTTCGCCGAGATTTATAAAACTTATACCTTCCACACCATTGTCAGAAACTCCGACAAGAACATGGATTCCGCCTTTGGCATATCCGTTTGCTATTACTTCAAATGCAACATCATTGTCACTGCTTACGATAACAGAATTTACACCATCAAAAGTCATTACAGTTCCGTCTTCGTTTTTTAGCATGGTATATTCTTTTTCACCATAAAGCTCTGTAAGCCCTGCTTTTAACTCGTCGGTAATTATACCCGTAGTATCAACATATGTGAGATTGTATACTATAATAAGGAGTGCGGAAGCAACTGTACAGATTATAGTGAGTACTGCAGGAGGAGCGATTTTTTTAAGCATTTTTAGTTTCCTCCTTTACAGGTTTTTTAGCGCCAAGCGGTTTTGTTTTTGTTATCATATCTATATACGGTGTCAGAATATTCATAAGAAGAATTGAGAAAGAAACGCCTTCCGGATAGCTTCCGAAATTTCTTATGATAAATGTTATAAGTCCGCAACCTATACCAAAAATGATTCTTCCTTTTGTGGTTATAGGTGTTGTTACATAATCTGTTGCCATAAAGAATGCACCAAGCATAAGACCGCCTGAAAGAAGCTGATAAGGAACATCTCCGCCTGAGATAAATGTGAAAAGTGCAAGAGAGCCTATAAAGGAGAGCGGAGCGGCAGGTGAAATAACACGGGTTACCATGAGGAAAACACCGCCTATGATAAGTGCAAGTGCAGAAGTTTCACCAAGACAACCTCCTGTATTTCCGAAAAACAAGTCAGACAGGGAAGCGTTTTGTGAAACAAGCGGTGTAGCGCCTGTAAAAACTGTCTGAGAGTTTACTATAGCTGTTGTTTCAGAAAATGCTCCGGCTTTCCAGTAACCTGGGATAGCCCATGTAGTCATCTGAGATGTAAATGAAACCATAAGTACTATACGTGCTACTATAGCAGGGTTTGCAAAATTTTGTCCGAGACCACCGAAGAGCTGTTTTACTATTGCTATGGCAATAAAACTTCCGAGAATAGCGATCCAGAAAGGGAGCGTAACAGGGAGATTAAGCGCCAGAATAATTCCGGTTACCGCTGCACTGAGATCACTTATTGTCTGCGGTCTTTTCATTAGTTTTCGACAGAGATATTCAAAAAGTACAGCCGAACTGCAACAGACAGCAACAAGTGCTATAGCACGAAGCCCGAAAAATATTCCGCTTGCCACTATGGCAGGAATAAGGGCAATGATTACGGTCATCATTATTTTTTGCGTCGATACATCAGAATTCTGATGTGGTGATGATGATACTATTAAGTTTTTCAAAATTATACCTCCATTGAGAATATTTATTTCTTTTTAGGAATAAGAGCTTTTGCAAGCTGATTTGTCTCAGCGAGTCTTCTGTTTGCCGGACATACGTAAGTACACGAGCCACAGTTCATACAAAGCATTACTTTAAGTGATTCAAGTGCAGAAATATTTTTCTTTATATATGCTTTTTCAAGTTCTGTCGGCATAAGATTAAGAGGACAGGCACGTATACATCTTCCGCATCTGATACAAGCTGATTTTTCGGGTTCTTTGTAATCCTTTATAGCAAGGAAAGAGTTACTTGTTTTCGTAACAGGTGTATCGAGATTTATAAGACATGAGCCCATCATAGGACCGCCTGCTATAAGTTTTTCGATAGCTTCAGTATCAGTCTGAGCTTCCCTGAGAAGTTCAGTTATCATAGTTCCTATCGGTGCTATAACGTTCATTGGTTTGCCTACAGCATTTCCTTCTATCGTTATACGACGTCTCAGGAGCGGAATGCCTGTCTGAATGTATTTGTATATGAACGCTGTTGTAGAAACGTTCATGACGATTACTTTCTGATCAGACGGAAGTTCTCCCTCCATTACAACTCTTCCTGTAGTGGAATGGATAAGAACCTTTTCAGCACCCTGAGGATAGGTTGACGGTAACTTAAATATCTGTATTTCGGGTTCGTTTTCTGTAAGTTTTATAAATTCTTCAATTGCATGAGGTTTATTTCCTTCTATTGCAAGAATAGTTTTAGGAATGGAAAGATATTTCATGATAAGTCGTATTCCGCCAAGAACATTTTCGGGACGTTCAAGCATCTGACGATAGTCGGAGGTTATGTATGGTTCACATTCGGCGGCATTTATTATAAGTGTATCGATTTCATTTTTTGGATTAAGTTTGATGTGGGTAGGAAATCCTGCACCGCCAAGACCGCATACACCACTTTCACGGACTGCTTTTATAAAACTTTCCTTGTCGGTGACTTGGGGAATGGTGTACTGTATTTCTTCCTGTTTACCGTCGGTATCGATTTCAACAGCTTTGCAGACTGTTCCGTTCATAAGTCTGTAATCAATGATATCTCTTACTGTTCCTGATACACTTGAGTGTATCGGTGCAGAGAAAAAAGCATCACTGTCGCCGATTTTCTGACCTACAAGAACATGGTCTCCTTTTTTTACAGTAGGAGTACACGGTGCGCCCATATGCATAGACATAGGGATCTTTACATATTCGGGTGTACGAAAACGTACTGCTTCATATTCAGCAGTATTTTTTTTGTGGTTGAGCTTTATGCTGTTAAGCTTTCGCATAAAAACAACTCCTTTCATGAAGAAAATTTGAGATTTTCGCTTTTGTATATCTTTCCTTGAGAATCTATAGCAACTATACTATATTCATCCGTATTGAGATGTTTCTGAAGATTTTCTTTTCCTTCTATAAAAATCAGAGTCGAAAGAAAATCGGAAATAAGTCCGTTATCACAAAACACCGTAACCGATGATAATCCGCTGTCAGCCGGATAACCGGTCAGATTGTCGAGTATGTGATGATAACTTATATTTTCTAACTTTACACATCTTTCATAGTCACCGGAAGTTGAAACGAAACATGGTCCCGTAGACACTGTTCCGGCGATAGAATCCTTATTGGCTTTGATCATAACATTGAAACTTCTCTGTTCATCATCGCTGTACAGAAGGGTAGACGAACCAAGAGATATTATTGCATATTCCGCATCACTTTTTTTTACAATATCAGAAACATGATCAAGAACATATCCTTTTGCAACCGAACCTGCATCAAGTGATATTTCATTTTTCAGAGTTATGAGATTATCTTTGATATCGATATTTTCATAGCCTGATTTATTAAGGTACCGCATGATAAGGGAGTTGTCGGGCAAGGCGCCGTTATCTATAGAACAGTTCCAGAGCTTTGTGACATTTCCTATGGTTATATCGAGTCTGTTTCCGTATATACTTTGTGCAAGGATAGTTTTCTTTATCATATCGGTAAGTTCATTACTGCATACGAGCTGTTTTTTTTCGTTTAGTTTGTAAATTTCCGAATTTTCCGAGTAAATATCATATATAGTATCAAACTTTTGTATTTCCGATTTTAAAGTATCGGCTATATTACTGTCGGTTTTTATGGAAACAATAGTATCAAGCGAAAAAAACGTACTTGTATAATCTGATTTATTGTGATAAAATAGAAAAGGCAGTGTGCAAACAAGAATGATGATCATAATCAAAGCGACTATTTTTTTATTTATAGTTTTTCCCCCTCGGATAGATAAATTTTGCATTCTTTAATTATATAATAAAAAATATAGTTTGTAAAGATGAAAATCAAAAAAAAAACGCAAAAATCATTCATTTTGCACGTAAAAATAATTAATTTTGATAAAAAGTATATGCATTATGATATAAAATTAACACAGAAAATTGCATAAACAGGAAAAATATTGAAGATAAAGTAAATGTAACGGAGGCGTTTGATTTGAAAGGTTATAGAATACAAATAATAAGACATGGTCAGACTGAAGCTAACGAAAAGGGAATCTACATAGGAAAGACAGATTATCCTCTGTCCGAAAAAGGTAAAAAAGAGCTTGTAGACAAGCTTGATGAGTTTGATTATTCAGGTGTGGAGAGAGTTTACAGCAGTCCGCTCAAAAGATGTCTTGAAACAGCAGACATACTGTTTGAAAATCGCGAGATACTCGTTGTAAATGATTTAAGAGAACTTGACTTCGGAGAATTTGAAGAAAAGAGCGTTGAGGAACTTATAAACAGGGAAGATTATAAGGCATGGTTAAAAGGTGGCCTTGAAAATTCCGCACCGGGCGGCGAAAGTATAGCAGATATGATAACAAGAATATATCTTGCTCTCGACAAGATAATAAAAAATATGATGAACGATGATCTTACCAGTGTTGCGATAGTTACACATTCGGGAGTAATTTCAAATATGCTTTCATGTTTCGGGCTTCCTAAATACAAGCCTGACCAGATAACCTGCAAGGTAGGCGAAGGTTTTGAAATTTTAGTAACAGCTCAGATGTGGCAACAGGCTCAGGCTTTTGAGATAATCGGCAGAGTTCCTTTTTACAAATAAAATATTTACAGGAGCGGTATCTTGAAAGAACTTATATTTAAAAATGAGCATGACGAACCTGTAAATCTTGAACATTTTCTGCATCGTGAAAATAATGTATCAAAAAAACTTATAACACGTTTAAAAAGGCAGAACATGGGTATAACTTGTGACGGAAAGCTTATCCGTACTATTGATGAAGTACCGCCCGGAAAAACGGTCGTTCTTCATATAGAATCCGAAAACTCTCTTGAACCAAATTCGGAATTGTTTGTAAAAAGAGTTTTTGAAAATGAGTCATTTGTAGTTTTTGACAAACCCCAGCAGATGCCTGTTCATCCATCGATCAATCACTATTATGATACTCTCGGAAATTATTTTGCATATCTCTATCCCGATACGGCATTCAGACCGGTAAATCGTCTTGACAGAAATACCTCAGGGCTTTGTGTGGTTGCAAAAAATCAGCATGAAGCATATCGTCTGCAAAGTTCCATAACCAAAACATACTATGCGATAATATGCGGAAAACCTGAAAATCTGTGCGGAAAAATAGATCTTCCGATAGCACGGGAAACCGAATCGATGATAAAAAGATGTGTCAGTGAAAGCGGACAGAAATCAGTTACAAATTATGAAGTGATCTCGTCATGTGAAAAATACTCATATGTAAAGATACAACTTGAAACAGGCAGAACACATCAGATACGTGTACATTTTTCTCATATAGGATATCCTCTTGCAGGAGATGACCTGTACGGAGGAAATTGTGAAGACATACAGTGTCAGGCTCTCCACTGCGGAGAACTTTATATCGCAGACAAGTCAGGGGAAAGACTTCATCTTTGTGCTAAACCAAATGAAAATATGAAATATATTCTGGAGAAGTATAATATGAGCGAATGTAATTTATTGTAATGAATTTGTAAATACTACACACTTTTCAATATGTGATGTTTTGACGGTGATTTGGATATTTGAAACAGAATTATAGTATATTAACAGAATTTTAAATGAAATATTTATAATAAGCAAATATTTTATGTGTGGCAATCTTGACATAAATATAACAGATTAAATGTTTTTGATTGTGTGAAATTAACAAAAAACAATTCAAATTAGATTTTTTTTCCAAAAACCATTGCAATTTATTTTGAATCGGTTATAATAGTTACTAGTGTTACTGGTTTGTAATAAATTTGAAGGGAGCTGTTATGATGAGTAAAAAACGTCTGAGTGATAATAATAATCAGGACGTTTTCAGCAAGAGCGTAAGTGAAACTGAAACAGTGAAAAAACGTATGACTTTTTCTAAAGCGATGATAAGACTCGGTGCTTATGTTACCTACTGTCTTATATTTCTCTTGAAAAAATTGAACAAGATGTTCAGTGATGCTGCAAAGGCATTTACTTCAAAGACAACAGCTTTAATTCTGGGAGTAATCAGAAAGTTCAAGAGAATCGGAAGATTGATATGTGTACCTTTTGTGGCATGTATCAGACCTCTGACTAAAGGCTTCAAGGCAAAGCGTGCAAAAACAGATATGACAGTAAGCAGTATACGTACTACAGCTGTCAGGGAGTTTATGTCCAAAGCCGCCAATTACGCTGTACCGGCTGCAGCAGTAGTTGTGTTCGCAACTGTTATAAACAGTGCGTCAAAAATTGATAAGGAAGTGAGCACTTCATATGTCACAGGGCAGGTAAGTGTTACTTCTGTAAATGAGGAAACATTTATCGCAGCTACAAATGAATTGGGATATGCCGAAGAGATCTCAGAAAAATCGATCAGTGACACAATAAATACAACAGTTGTAAATCGTTCGGTTTCTTTTGAAGAACCGTATGAGCTTTTTGATAAGCTTGTCGGTACTGATGATATAAACCTTGTAAGCTCTGTTGGTATATATATTGATAACGAGTTTATAGGTGCCGTTATTGATGATGAAGAAATCAAAGTACAGCTTGATAAGAAGCTTGAAGAAATCAAATCCGATCCGTCGGTAAAGGACGCGGTTTATAAGAAGTCCATCGAGTACAGAGAAGGTAATTATGCAACATCTATGGTTGTTGATACAGAAAATATCCTTGAGTACATAAACGGTGGGACACAGAAAAGTTATTATACTGTAGAGGCAGGAGATTCACTTATCTATATAGCTGAGCAGCATAATATAACTTTTGAGGAACTTATGGCAATGAATCCGGAGATAACAGATCCTGATCTTTGTGTGATAGGTACACAGCTTGCAGTAGCGTGTGATCTTGATAATATGCCTGTTATCGTTACTAAGACTATTCAGGAAACAGTCAGTGTTCCTTATGAAACTATGACTGTTGACACAGATTCTTTGTTTGTGGGCGAAAGTGAAGTTCTTATAGACGGAGTCTTCGGTGAGGCTGTAAATACGGTTGATATTCGTTATGAAGGTGGAACAGAAGTTGAAAGAACTATCGTTTCATCAAATGTAACTAAAGAACCTGTAGCAGAAATGCTTGCAGTCGGAACAAAGCAGTGTACAAACGTTGCAGTTCCTTCATCAACTGAGACTGTTCTTAACGGTAACGGTCAGTTTATGTGGCCTGTAAACGGCGGATATATCAGTGATACATTTATCAGTGACCGTAATCACAAGGGACTCGATATAGCGGCTGCCGGTGGTACTGCTATATATGCTGCGGCTGCCGGAACAGTTATAGCTGCCGGTTGGAATACAGGCGGATACGGTTACTTTGTAATGATAGATCATGGTGACGGATATGCTACACTTTATGCACATATGAGCAAGGTTATTGCAACAAACGGTGCAACAGTAAATTGTGGTGACCTGATAGGTGAAGTGGGTACTACCGGTGATTCTACCGGAAATCATCTTCATTTTGAAGTCAGATACAATAACGTCTGCCAGAACCCTGCAAATTATATAAGCGTAAACGCAACACCTGCTACAGTTGCAGATGAACAGTAAATAAAAAAATTTTTTGTATAATAAATAAGCAAACCGACATCGATTTTACGGTGTCGGTTTTTTACATAAGAACAAAAAATATATAATTTGATTGACATATCTTTTGTAATATTATATAATATTGATATGAGTTTTTTATAAAAAAATAATTACTTATATCCGGAAGGGAGAAATATATGCCGAAGTTATATGAATCAGGAGAAAATTATCTGGAAACAATTCTGGTACTTAAAAATCGTGGAATAGATGTTCGTTCTATTGATGTCGTGCATGAAATGAATCTGTCAAAGCCGAGCGTAAGCAGAGCTATGGGAATTTTAAGAGAAGGTGGATTTATTAATGTTGACGCAGATGGATATATAACTCTTACGTCCGCCGGAAAAGAAGTAGCAGAATCAATATACGAACGCCATCGTGTCCTTACCGACTGGCTTATTGATATAGGTGTTGATCCTGAGATCGCGGCTGAAGATGCATGTAAGCTTGAACATGATATCAGTTCCGAGTCATTTGAAAAGCTCAAGGAACACCTTAGAAAAAAACATAATAAAAATATTTAAAAAAGAGGTTGATAGATATGGCTATAAAATTTCATTTACCCGATTTTGTAAGACATTTTAAACTTAATCTGCTTCTTGCTGAAATGATGAGACAGACACCTGAATTTTTTTACGAAGATGTGGAGATAGGTTCTGTATACGGTACATTTCCAACATCGCTCTGGAACGGTGGCAGATCATTTGGCGGACGTATTGATCCGAAGACTATAGAGAGTATAATAAAGCAGTTTAACGACAGAAATATACCTGTAAGATTTACATTTACAAATCCTAAAATAAAACTCGAACATCTTAAAGACCCTTTCTGCAATACTTGTCTTAAGATGGCTGATAACGGATTTAATGAAGTTATTGTTGTTTCTACACTGCTTGAAGATTACATAAGAATGAAGTATCCGAACTATAAAATAACAAGTTCAACCTGCAAACAGCTTGAAGATATGAAAGAGTTATCAGAAGAACTTGAAAAGGATTATAGTCTTGTTGTACTTGATTATAACTGGAACAATAAGTTTGATGAACTTGAAAAGATTCCACACAAGGAAAAATGTGAACTTCTTGTAAATGCTTGCTGTACACCTGCCTGCAAGAAGAGAAAAGAACATTATGACCATGTAGGTGATTTTCAGATAAAACTTACAGAGCATATGAAACACCCGAATGAACCATTTGACTGTAAAGATTTCGACTGTCCTCAGATGGGTATGGCTCTTTATCAAACTATAGGTTATTCAACTCATATCAAGCCGGAAGATATTTATAACAAATATGTTCCTATGGGATATGAAAACTTTAAGATAGAGGGACGTTCTGTTCCGGATATAAATGTTCTTGAAACATATATGTATTATATGGTAAAGCCTGAGTACAGAGACAGAGCAAGACTCTTCCTTACACTTATGCTGACAAGAAAACATAAGTATTTTAACGATTAAAGTATTCTGTAAATAACTAAGGATATTGAGTATAATATGTTAAAAAATATACGTCAGTTTTTTATATGCTCTGCTTTGTCTTTGTCATTTATTGCAGGAAATTATGCTGATACAGCTTTGGCGGAAGTTACTGTAAAAGATGTTTCGGTAGTTGATATTGTGAAAATCAAGCAGAGTATACTAGGAAAAGTTGTTCTTTCCTCTGATGAGGAAGAAAAATATGATCTTAATGGTGATTCAAAGATAAATGTAATTGATCTGTCAGCAGTAAAGAGTGCTGTCATTTATGACAAGAAACCCGATATGATGAATCTGAACGTAGGCATGGTAGTACAAAATCCGGAACTTCCTACAGGTTGTGAGGTAACAGCGCTTACAATGCTTATGAACTATAACGGATTTGGTGTTTCAAAGACAACTCTTGCAGATCTGATGCCTAAGCTTAATTTTTATATCAAAGATAACGTTCTTTATGGTGCGGATTTTCTTACAACATTTCCGGGAAATCCATATACTTCATCAGGCTATGGTTGTTATACACCGTGTATGATAACAACAGCAGACAAGTATTTTAAAAGTATCAGCAGTGATACGCACTATCTTGCTGATATAAAAGGAACAGAGTTTGAAGATCTGCTTGACCATATCGCAAAGGGAAGACCTGTTATGGTATGGGCTACAATGGATCTGGTAGCTCCTGTACCTTCTTCTGCTGAATGGACAACTCCCGATGGTAAATCAGTTCAGTGGCTCGGAAGAGAGCATTGTCTGGTAATCACCGGATATGACAAGAAAAACGGGGTAGTTTATGTCAACGATCCCCTTAAAGGAAAATCTTTATATCCTATTTCGCTTTTTTCTCTTCGGTATAATCAGATGGGAAAATATGCGGCGATCATGCTTAAAAAAGGAGAAACGGCAGATACTCCTTCTAAGCCTCCTGTATCAAACAAAAAACATAAAGTAGGCGATGTGGTTAAGTATAAAGGTGAAGTCCATTATTCCAGTTTCGGTGGTAAAACGGTTTATGTTGACGGCACATTTGTCATTACTCAGATCGTAGAAGATGAGACACGTCCTTACAGAATTATGCTTGGAGATCAGGGTTGGGTAGCTTATGACGCATTATAATTGTTTATTATAAATATACACCCGCTCATAAAAATAATTATGAGTGGGTGTAGTTATGTCACCTTATTTTTTTTAGTGCATAGTATGTATTAAAAATACTTTCAAGAGGTGAGAAAATATGAAGGGTTGTCTCAGAGTCAGGGTATATACTTCAAGAAAAATGTTTCCTATAAAAAACGCGCGTGTTGAAATAAGCAGATATAATGGTGAAAAACGAGAGGTACTGGCAAATGTACTGACCGATGAAAATGGAAATACGGGAGATATAGAACTTCCGGTTGCCACAGGTCAGATGTCGTCGCTTTATTCTGTCAGAACTCAGGCAGATAACTTTATAGAAGATATCAGTGATGATATAAGAGTATACAGCGGTATAACTTCAATAAAGTCTGTAGAACTTGTCCTTGACGGTATAGCATAATTTTTTTCGGGGAGGAATGTAAGATGAATGTAAATCTCAGGCATATTCCGGAGGAAATAATAGTACATACAGGACCGTGTGATAAACCATGCAGAAATATAAATGTTTTTTTCGCCGATTATATAAAAAATACAGTTTCCAGAGAGATAAATCCTCTATGGAACGAAAATGCCATAGAAGCGATAATATATGCGGTTACCACTTGTGTATTGTACAAAATAAATACAAAATGGTATCGTAATAAAGGTTATGACTTTGATATTACTTTGTGGCACGAAGATGATATGTTATACGAACCCGATAAGGAAATATATCTTAATGTCGGTATCATGGCAGATGAGCTTTTTGATAATTATATAAGTATTGACGGAGATTTTCCGGAGCTTATCACCTGCAGTGACAGCGACTTTGAAAAATATAAAGAGTTTGCTGTAAAAAGTGCGGAAAAAGGAATGAAACCGATAGATATTCTGAAAGAATATTTTGGAGAAGATATAGAAATAACCGATAAAACCGTACACGACAATGATATTTTTGATGGTTGTGCATTTCCTTTGAAACATGGAGATATCGGTGAAAATGTGCGTATCGTTCAGGAGAACCTTAATTTTCTTTCACGCGATTTTCCGGCAGTTCCGTCAATAATGCCTGTAGAAAAATTTTTCACAAAGAGTACAGAGATATCCGTGCGATGTTTTCAGAAAAATTTTTATCTTCATGAAACAGGGGAAGTGGACAAATCAACATGGTATAAAATCCGAAAATATTATTTTGACGCATCAAGGCTGTATGGATATATAAACAAGGCAAGAAATATATCTGCGAAAAAAATGAGCGAGGTAACAAGTGGGGAAATTTTATCAGCACTCAATGTGATTGAATATTTTAATCCATATATAGAAATAGAGATGTTAAGGGGATATGACAAAGACAAACTTTCAAAAAATATTTCAGAGTTTCAGAAATATTATAAATTAGGGATAACAGGAGAGATAAATGAAATTACCTTTGAAAAGATGGTCAGACTTCTGAATATAATAACTGAAAATATCCCTGTTCGTTATTTTGATAACAGGGCGGGAAGTTTTTCAGGCAGGTCGCTGATTATCGGGGACACAGGAAATGAGGTAATTCGTCTGCAATCGTATATGAGAGTTATATCAAAAAATATTCCGCAGATAAAATTCGGTGATATAACAGGCGTGTATGATAAAGCGACAGAAAATGCGGTGAAAAAATATCAGAAATTATATGGACTGCCGTCAAATGGAATAACCGGGGCTATAACATGGCGTGGAATAGCAGAATTATATAATTATTTTTCGGCAGGTACTTGCAATCAATGACAATATATGTTATAATGTATATAATTTCTAAAGAAAAAAATGTTAATTGAGGAGAAAAACAATGAAAAAAGATAACAAGAAAAGAAAAAAGACACTCAAAACGTCCAGAGCATCAATTTCAATAATGCTTGCTTTACTGATAATGCCCGTGTATTCATTTGCAGGTGTAATAGTTGACGGTGCAAGAATATCGTCTGCCAGACGAATGGTTTCCGGCGCAGGAGAACTTGCAATGAATGCCGGGCTAGCTTCATATGATGATGTTTTAAAATCAGTTTATGGTTTATTTGCTATGTCGGAAAATGAAGAAGAACTTCAGAAAAATCTTGAAAGATATTTTAATGAAACTATAAGCAGTACAGCACTTGCTGAAAATGGTGATGAAGAAACAAGAAAATATCTTGACAGTATAAGAAGCCTTTTTTCAGAACCGGAAAAAGTGAAGTTTGATAACTTTGTTAAGTTAAGTACAGATAACTTCGGCGTTGAACCTGTTGAAGGCGCTGTTTTATCAAATCCTTCTGTTTTAAAAAATCAGATAGTAGAATACATGAAGTACCTCGGCCCTTTAAGTATGGGTAAAGGTTTTATAGCCAAACTCGGCGCTCTGAAGGATTTTAACAGTCAGAGCGAAGTTATGGAAGCTAAGATCGAATACGAAGAAAGTCTTGATGAACTTCAGGAAGCATTTGATAAGATATATGAAAATATAAATAATTACAATGATTATATTGCAGATTTTAAGATGGATCCTTCTATGGTACAGGCTGATATTGATAAGATAAGGGAATTGTACAGACAGGCTTCATACTACATGGCTTTGTGTAGTTCTCCTGATATGAATTTAGCAGAACTTGCACCTGCTGATGACCTTGAAAAAGCCATAAATGAAGAATCGGAGTCTACAGGAGTTTCTGTTTATGATATTGTAAAAATGTACCTTGATGCGTATATAATGCTTACAGTTCCTGAGGGTGAGGAACCTACATTTTTCATGGAGGAGTATAATGAAATTTTCGATTTGTACTACAGTGATGAATTAAGATTTGTCTATGAAACAGGAAATCAGATGAAATATGCATCTGATTATTCAATCGTATATACGTTGCTTGAAATGTATGAAAGTGAATATAAAAACTTCAGTGATGAGGAAAAAGAAGCTGTCAAAAGTGAAAAAGATATCTATATGTCCTATAAAGACGGTATAGATACACAGATATCATTTGCTCATGACGTAAAAGATCATTGGGAAAGTGAAATCGACAGACTTTGCTCTGAAGCGTCCGAAATAATTTTAGAATGGGCAGAAAAAAGTATAAAGTCACTTAATGCTCTTAAAGCTTCTGCCGAGGGAATAGATGCACTTGAATCATGTCTTGACAATTGTGAGACCAAAGGGCAGAAATGGGGAGATAAAATCGGTGAACTTTCAGAAGGCGAAATGCGTGATACAATGCAGTCAGAATATGAAAGTGCTGTAAAACCTGTTAGCAGGACAGATATTTCCGAATTCAGCGAAGCTGTTGATAAAAATATTTCAGTTTTTGAAGATATAATGGGATATTTTTCTGATATCAGGTTTTGTGATAAGCCGATATATTTAACTAAAAATTACGCTCAGACATACTGGCCATATATAGGCGAGTACAGCATTTATGAAAGCGCAGATGCACAAAATGCCGCTGAAAGTATAATGACAGAAAAATTCAGTCAGCCTGAAGGTGAGATAGCGTCAGATTTCAGTCCGGTCGGAAGTGAATATTCATTCTATAATTATCTTGCTCAGGTATGCGGTAAGCCTGAAACAAAGACAAGCGAAAAAGATTCCAAAAAATTTATGGATACTATGAATTCTCTTGGAAATACATCAAATATATCGGAAGTTGAACTTCCCGAAGCTTCGAAAGCAGGCGTTTTAGGACAGATAGATGAAGAAACTGCAAAAGCAATAAAAGATATGCTCGAATATGAAGTATCTCCTGACGAATACAATGTCGGAAATTCAGGATCGTCTGATGAAGAGGATATGCTGGAAAATCAGAAAGACATTCTTGAAAGTACTTCAGAGTTCCTTAAAAATATAGGTGACCTTGCTGCTGCGGCTGTAGGAGAGGGTGTATCAGACCTTTATCTTACAGAATATATAACAGAGATGTTCAGTTGTTATACTTGTGATAAGTTGTATTCAGGCGGAAGTATTGAAGAAATTTCGCCTGTTACGCTTAGCGGTGTACCTATAAATGAACAGAATAATGTATTTTACAAGAGTGAAGCAGAGTATATTTTGTGGGGAAATGATGATATGAAAAAAAATCATAACTACACAAATGCTCTTATTTTCGGAATGAGATTTGTACTCAACAATATCTATGCTTTTACAGACGCCGAAGTAAAATCGGTAACACTTGCAGCGGCAACAGCAATAGCAGGCTGGACAGGTTTTGGTATACCGATAGTGCGTACTGTACTTGTAATGGCTCTTGCTCTTGCAGAATCTGTACTTGATATAAATGAACTTCTTGACGGCGGAGCAGTGCCGATCTATAAAACAAAGGCAACATGGCATATGAAACCATCGGGAATGGTGAATGCTTTAAAGGATCATGGTCAGGAGCTTGCAGATTCAGCTGCAAAAAAAGCAGGGGAAAAGATAGATGATATATTCGGAAAACTTGAAAAATGTGCAGATAACGAAGTTGACAAGATCAATGATACTATGCATGACTACATAGACGAGCTTTCAAAAAATGCAGTTGAAACAGCTATGAATACAGTTATCTCACCGATATACGATGTTGCTACTACAGTTATCAACAGTGCAGACCAGACTATAACCAAAGAAAATATAGAAAATATGATACTTGAGAAGCTTGCACCCGATAATGACGGTGAAGATATTGATTCAGTGGTGCTTCAGTATGTAAATGATTTTGCAAGAGAAAAAACAGGACAGTTTGCAGATGTGATATATCAGAATTATCAGAAAGTTAGCGGTACTGCAAAAGAAAATATAGGTGACTTCAGAAAAAAAGCTCATGATGAGATAAAAAATATAATAAGTCCTGTAAAAGAAAAAGCTGATCAGAAAGTTGATGAATACAGTGAACTTTTGAAAAAAGAAATAAGCGAAGGTTTATCAAAAGCAGGAGATCAGGCTAAACAGTATGCACAGGATATGGCAAATAAATATATAACAGGTGCATCAACTGCACTTACAGAAAAGTACAGTCCTTCAAAATCCGGAAATATCTCTTTTTCAAAAGAAACAAAAACAACTTCCGGAAAGGCAATAACTCTTACATACAAAGAATACCTGAAAATATTTATCATGCTCAATACTCTGTCAGATGAAAAAGAAAAAGCTATGCTCTCAAGAATAGCTACTCTCATACAGATAAACATGACAAACGGTATGGACAATATTGTTATCGATGATACCGAATATGAAAAGAACGGAGATTTTAATATCACAGAGGCGTACACTATGCTTGAAGTAGAGGCCGATGCTAAAATCAATACATGGTTTATGGGCATGTTTGTACCTGACTACAGTATGAATGCAGACGGAAGCACTTCTTATGAATATAATTATTCTGATATTGCGTCAAAAGAGAAAAAAATATCATACAAAGGTGTACTTAGTTATTGAGTTATCAGTGTTTTCGTGTTATAATTATCTATATAAATTTTTGAAGACAGGCGTGATAATTATTAATACGAAAACAACAACATCAGTTACAACAAGTGAAACAATTTCACAGATAAGTTCTGAGATCTCATCAGAAACTACTGAAGTGACAGAAGTAAATGAGGTCGTGGAAGCACTTGCCGAAAAGGCAGAAGAAACAGCAGGAATTTTAGAAAAACTTTCAGATATGATGAGTGCAAAACTGCCCTCTATCATATTTGCAGTTATTATACTTATCATAGGTATAATAGTTTCTAAATTCCTGCTTAAATTTATAAACAGAGTTATTTCAAGAGCCAATCTTGATAAGACGGCAAACGGATTTTTAAAATCATTTATCAAGGCTATACTCTATGTTGTGGTTATTATAGCGGCACTAACCACACTTGGCGTGCCTATGGCATCAATAATAACCGTTGTCGGTGCAGCGGGTCTTGCTCTGAGCCTTGCACTGCAACAGTGTCTTACAAATGTAGCAGGCGGATTTATAATACTTTTCTCAAAACCTTTCAAAGTAGGGGATTTTATAGAGATAAACAATATAATGGGTACTGTTGAAACCATATCTATACTTTATACAAGAATAGTAACTCCAGATAATAAGGTATCATATGTTCCAAACGGAGTTATTTCAAATGAAAATATAGTAAACCGCACCACAAAATCGGAAAGAAGGCTTGATCTTGTCATATCTATAAGTTATGACAGTGATTTCAGAAAAGCATGTACTATTATAAATGAAATACTTGAAGAAAGCACTTATGCTTTAAAAAATCCGGAGTCTGTTGTCGGAATGACTGCTCATGGTCAGAGTTCAATAGATATCGATGTAAAAGTATGGGTGAAAAATGATGACTACATGAATCTTAAATATGAAATACTTGAAAAATCAAAAGAACGTTTTGATGAAAACGGAATAGGTATCCCTTATAATGTTTTAGATGTAAATATACACAGCAAAGGAGATTAAAATGGCTAAATCAAAAACACTTTATGTGTGCAGTAACTGCGGATTTGAAAGTTCAAAGTGGAACGGAAGATGTCAGAATTGCGGAGAATGGAATACATTTGAAGAAACTCAGGCAGTATCTTCGTCAAAGGTCGTATCAGGCTTTTCTCAGCAGAGCAGAAGTCTGGTTGAAAAAATAGCAACTTTATCAGAAATAGATGTAGACAGTGATGTGCGTTATTATACTGGAGTTTCCGAGCTTGACCGTGTTCTCGGAGGCGGACTTGTAAAAGGGTCGATAGTTCTTCTCGGAGGAGAACCAGGTATAGGAAAGAGTACTATACTTCTTCAGATATGTCAGTACATGGGTCAGGAACATTCTATTCTGTATGTATCGGGAGAAGAATCAACAAGACAGATAAAACTTCGTGCCGACAGGCTTGGCGTAACAACCGAAAGCCTTTATCTTCTGGCGTCAAATGACGTTGAATCAATATGCAGTACCATAGAAGAAAGTGAACCTGATATAGTGATCATTGACTCTATTCAGACTATGAGTCTGAGTCAGATAAGTTCAAGCCCCGGAAGTATAACTCAGGTCAGAGAATGCACAAATCTTTTTATGCATACGGCAAAGAAAAAGGAGATACCGATATTTATAGTAGGTCACGTAAATAAAGACGGTGCTATAGCAGGTCCTAAGGTCATGGAGCATATAGTAGATGCTGTTCTTTATTTTGAGGGTGAAAGACATCTGAGCTATCGTATACTCCGTGCTGTAAAAAATCGTTTTGGTTCTACAAATGAGATAGGTGTTTTTGAAATGCTTGACGTAGGGCTCCGACAGGTAGAAAATCCATCTGAAATGCTTCTTTCCGGAAGACCTCACAATGTTTCGGGAACATGTGTTGCCTGTATAATGGAGGGTTCAAGACCTATTCTTGCCGAAGTTCAGGTGCTTGCCACAAAGAGCGGATTTGCGTCTCCAAGACGAATGACAACAGGTTTTGACTACAACCGCATGGCTATGATAGTAGCTGTTCTTGAAAAGCGAGCAGGACTTTTCTTCGGAACACTTGATATATATGTAAATATAGTAGGTGGTTTCAAGCTTGATGAACCGGCAGGTGATCTTTCAGTTGCGCTTGCTCTGCAGTCAAGTCTGCTCGATAAGCCTGTAAATGAAAAAGTAATAGCATTTGGAGAAATCGGACTTGGTGGTGAGATACGTTCTGTATCACATATTCCCAATCGTATAAGAGAAGCAGAAAGAATGGGTTTTGAAATTTGTATAGTTCCGAAACAGACTCTTAAAGGTATAAATACCGAAAATTATAATCTTAAAATAATTGGTGTTACAAATATAAGACAGGCATTTGCCGCAGTAAACGAATAATATTTTTACACAGGAGAAATTAACATGAAATGTCCGGTATACAAAAAATGTTCAGGCTGTCAGTTACATAATCTTTCATACGAAGAACAGCTTGAATTTAAACAGAACACAGCCCAGAGGTTACTCTCAAAGTTCGGAAAAGTTGAAGAGATAAAGGGAATGTACTACCCATACAACTATCGCAACAAAGCACAGGCAAGATTTATAACGGCACGAAACGGAAAAATAATATCAGGTATATATCAGTCAACGACAAACGGAATAGTATCAACTGATAGCTGTCTTATAGAAGATAAAAAATCCGATGAAATTATAGTTTGCATAAGAGAGCTTATGAAAAAGTTCAAAATATCCACTTATGACGAATCAACAGGCACCGGATTTCTGCGTCATGTTCTTGTAAGAAGGGCATTTAAAACCGGAGAAATTATGGTAGTTCTTGCAGCGTTTACACCTATTTTGCCACACAAAAACGATTTTGTACATTTACTCCTTCAGACTCATCCGCAGATAAAGACCATAGTTCTTAATATCGCCGATGGAAAAGAAAATCTTGTGCTTGGTGACAGAGAGATAATTTTGCATGGTGACGGATATATTGAAGATGTTCTCTGCGGTCACAGATTCAGGATATCATCAAAATCATTTTATCAGATAAATCCGCAACAGACGGAAGTTCTCTACAAAAAAGCTATCGAATACGCAAATCTTACAGGAAAGGAAACTGTAGTAGATGCATACTGCGGTATAGGTACAATAGGTCTTATAGCGGCAGACAAAGCACATAATGTCATTGCAGTTGAACTCAATAAGCAGGCGGTAAAAGATGCTATTGTGAATGCTAAGATTAATAAGGCGAAGAATATACGCTTTTATAATGAGGATGCAGGAGAATTTATGGTGAAAATGGCACAGGAGGGAATGAAAGCAGATGTACTGTTTATGGATCCTCCAAGAGCGGGCGCATCGGTTGAGTTTCTGAGATCAGCACTTAAACTTTCAGCGTCAAGGATAGTGTATATTTCATGCAATCCGCAGACACAGGCGAGAGATCTGGAGATTCTGGTCAAGGGCGGATATAAGGTTGACATGATACAGCCTGTTGATATGTTTCCGCATACGAAGCATGTTGAGACGTGTGTACTATTGTCCAAACTAAAATCAACACAGTATATTGAAATAGAATTTAATACTGATGAGTGTTGCAGAACTGGAAAGTAGAATGAGTGATTTCATAAATGATGACTATAATGCCTATTTTTTCATTGAAGATGAAACAATCTTGGGATATGCACTAATAAGGCATACTTCAACACCGCCATATTTACGTCAGTTCTATATTGAAAGGGATTTCAGACGCAAGCATCATGGAAAACAAGTATTTTATCAACTAATGGAATACATACAAGCAGATACAATTGATATTGATGTATTACCATGGAATGAGAGAGGACACTCATTTTGGAAAAGTTGCGGATTTGATGATACATGTATCCACAGACCAAAGTGTGGGAAACTTGTACACCGTTTTTTGAAAAGAGAAATATTCATTTTTATGTAAATAAGTGTGGATTTTCATATTGTGGAGTTTTGGAATGAAAAGAATCCAGACCCGAATATGCCAATGGATTTTGTGGGTGATGGAAATGAAGGAATGTTTCGTTTTCAGAAGAAAATGTAGAATTTGAATTTGATGGTGTTTTATATGAGAACAACGAATGTTATTGTTCTGCCTTATGACAGAGCATGGAAATCTGCTTTTGAAAAAATAAAAAAGGAAATTGAAGGTGTAATCGGTGATTTGATTGTTGATATTGAACATGTTGGAAGTACATCAGTTGAAGGACTTTCTGCTAAACCTTGTATTGATATTGATGTAGCAATCAAAGATTATTCGGTATTTGAAGATGTTGTTCAAAAATTAGAAACGATTGGCTATATATACGAGGGTGACCTTGGAATCAAGGATAGGGAAGCGTTTAATTACTCAAATAAACCACATTTGCAAACGCACCATTTATATGTGTGTCCACAGTATTCAGAGGAATTACATCGGCATATTACATTTAGAGATTTTTTGGTAAATAATAACGAAGCAGTAAAAAAATATAGTCTAGTAAAGGAGACGGCTGCAAAACTATTTCCAAATGATATTGAGAAATACATAGAATACAAATCGCCTTGCATTGAAGAATTATACAAACAATGTGGGTTGAAATAATTTAGCAAATTTCAGGCTTCTGTTGAGTCTGAAAGCACGCGAAGATTTGAAGTTTTACATGAGTAAGCAGGCGAAGTTGGATTATGTATATTACGAAAAAAATAAGGAGAACATTATGTCAGTACAAACAGATTTCGAGAAAGAATTTGAAACAGAAGAATATGAAATGCTTATTTTAGTACAAGCATCATGCGGGGGAGCAGGATGTATAAAAGATATGCTGAAACCATCAGTTGATTTTCTTGCATCCATAGATTTGCGCAATGGTCAGTTTTTTCATGAGAAAGGCCGTGTTGAATGGCTTATAAAAGAAGATAATAAACGTAAGGGGTGGGGATATGATTTTGAGCAATATGGTATTTATCGTGTCGTTGTTAGGAAATGCATACCTCAAAAATTACAACCATATCAATTACATTATATGAACAACAGATATATGCTAATAAGAGTACTGGAAGAAAATGCTTCGAACGAAAAATTGGAAGCCTTGAAGGAACATTATTCAAAACCTATTTCTACGGAAAACGAATTAGGTACTTTTGTTTTGGATAGAGAGTTTTCGTGGTTTGAAGGAAGTATAAATTGGAATGGTGTAGAGGCAAATGTATATTTGGAAACAGACGAAGAAGATGGAGATACTGCTGAACAGGCAATGGCTGTCCTTAAAAGTGTAATTGAGAATATTGTGGATAACGATAATAAGTATCGTGAGTTTGCGGCGCAAGAACTTACAGGACTTGCAAATGAGTGGTTGAGTGAATCAGATGAAAGCGATGTAGAAGAAATTACACAAGAAACATTTGCTAAACGTATGGAAATTAGTGAAGTAACAGTTAGTCCCGATGGAAGCTTGTCATTACTTTATCATGACGATGATATGTTTTGGGGGCATGTTATAGAAATAATAGTTGAGCCAAATGGTGAAATTACAAGTGCTAATATAGCTGGATAAATCAAAAAAATCAAACGTCATACAAGATTATTAGCATACCTAACTTTCAGTAATGATGAGAGATGAATTTGAAGTTGTGGAGGTATTACATGAGTAATCCGTGGGAAAAAATAGAATTAAGTGATTATGAAAATCATATGAGTTTAGAAAACGTTTATCAGTTACAAATTTTGAATAAAATGATGCAAGAACAGTTCGAGACTTATGACATTAATACAATAATGATTCTCGGAATAGCAGGTGGAAATGGATTGGAGCATATTGATAAAAGTAAAATTAAGAAAGTATATGGAATTGATGTTAATCAGGAATTTTTAATTGAATGTGAAAAACGTTACAAAGAGTTGGGAGATGTATTTGAAACAATTTGTACGGATTTATTGGATGACAATTTACAACTGCCATGTTCAGATTTCCTTGTGGCTGATCTTTTGGTTGAATATATAGGTTATGAATGCTTTCAGAAGATTGTTAGATTAGTAAAACCGTTATATATATCTTGCATTATACAAATAAATACTGGTGATTCTTTTGTATCAGATTCACCGTATATACATGCATTTGATTGTTTGGAGGAAGTCCATCACCAGATGGAAGAAAAAAATTTAATTGATTGTATGGCTAAGATTGGTTATCAGATTAAACAAACGATGGATGAAGAATTGCCAAATGGGAAAAAATTTATAAGATTAGACTTTATTCGATAAATTCCAATTTGTAGGTGAGATAAATGGAGACGCTTGTGAAGAAAATAAAAGGTTACCTCCCGCTCTTTTTAACAATGCTGAAAATAGGGTTGTTCACCTTTGGCGGTGGATACGCTATGATAGCTCTGTTTGAAAATGAGTTCGTAGAAAAAAAGAAATGGCTTGAAAAAGATGAATTTTTGGATGTTGCAGCGATTGCCGAATCCACGCCCGGTCCTATTGCTATCAATGCAGCAACTTATATAGGATACAAAAA
>SVNW01000121.1 GCA_015066745.1 Ruminococcus sp.
GTTTCAATACTTTTTTTGTCAGTATTTTCAATACAATGTTAGCGAAGAAAATAATAAGTTATCTTTCATTTATAGGTTTTACGGTGTTTGTTGTCGGCGGATTATTATTCGGCAGGCAAAACGAGGATCCGTTTTACATTGGTTTTTTGATTTTTCTATTAGTTTTCGGACTTGTCATTTTGATATGCATGTTAAAAAACTTTATCACAACTATAAGGGAATCTATGGAAATACAGGAAATCGAAATGCAATGCCGCCGTTGTAAATATTTTGATGAATGCGATGAGTGTTTTATCAAGGATTGCCCATATTATGAGTTGGCAGAGCCGGATGAGTTTGATGAAGATTTATAAAAAGGTATGATTTTGTATTTTAATGTGGTATAATGTTAAAAATGGGGTGATATGGTGCTGAAATATGAGAACCTTTCTCTTGAAATGAGTAATCGTATAACAAGGGATAAAGATTGTGGAACAGCTCCTTTGTTGGGGTTTAATGAGACAAATGCAGTTCGAAGAAATATGGCTAAAGATAAGGCCAATATTATCAGGACTGCGTTTATTCGGGATATTGATAAAATCATTCATTGTCCTTACTATAATCGCTATGCTGACAAGACTCAGGTATTCTCTTTTTATAAAAATGATGATATTACCCATAGAAGTCTTCATGTACAGTTGGTATCAAGAATTGCCAGAACCATCGGCAAAGCTCTTAACCTTAATTTAGATCTGATTGAAGCAATTGCTCTTGGTCATGATATAGGCCACACACCGTTCGGTCATGATGGCGAAGACTTTCTGGACGAAATTTATTTTTCTCATACAGGCAGACATTTCAGCCATAACATTCATTCTGTTAGAGTACTTGATAAAATTTATCCGTACAATATTACTTTGCAGACGTTGAATGGTATTGCAGCACACGATGGTGAGTTTGAGCTATGCGAGTATCATCCTCAACCGATTGAAAGCTTTGAAGAGTTTGATGCGCAAATTGAGGCTTGTTATATAGATAAAAAGAATGTTCGAAAATTAGTTCCGGCCACCCTCGAGGGCTGCGTTATGCGTATCTCAGATATAATTGCTTATTTAGGTAAAGATAGGCAGGATGCAGAACGGGCACATATTATTGGAAATAGTGAATTTGATAATGGCGCTATCGGTACATATAATGCGGAGATCATTAACAACCTGATTGTTAATATTGTTGAAAACAGTTACGGTAAGCCCTATATTAAAATGGATGCGGAGCATTTTGAAGCTCTTAAAAAGGCAAAGAGTGATAACTATGAGCTAATATATGCTAACGAAAAAGTCAAAGAGGATATGTTCCGTACAGTTCGTCCGATGATGAGCGAAGTATATGAAATACTTCTTTCAGATTTAACTTCGGGCAAAAAGGATTCTCCGATTTTTACTCAGCACATTGACTATGTAACCAAGGCTCATTACGAAAGACAACAGCCTTATGAGGATACAGAGCCTAATCAAATAGTTGTTGATTATATCGCAAGTATGACAGATGACTATTTTATAGAACTGTATCATCATTTATTCCCAAACAGTAACAAAAAGATTGAATATAAAGGATATTTTAATTAAGGGGATTTTAAAATGGAGAATAAGACTTCAAAGAAGTATCAATTTCAAGAGTGGGTTATAAACACACTAACCAACATTTTAAAAAATTATAACGGTGAAGATTTTAATGAGCATGGATATAAATACAGTTTAAAAAACGGGATAGTTTGTCATTATGCAAGTATGTATTATAATGTGAAACAAAAAGAGTATGTGAATTTTTGGCAAACCAACTTCTTTAGTAAAAGAAGTAAAAAATACAAAAATGCACACATGGTATTATTACTTAGTAACTGTGCAAAAGAAGAAATCCAAAAAATGCAAAATGGGGATAGAAGTTTTAAAGACGAAAAAAATTCACAAAAAAATTTGCATTGGGAGCATATAGCCCCAAATGGATATGTATACGAAAAATTATTGAAATTATTAGAGAATAAAACAAGAGAAAACAAAGTTATTAGAGAAAAAGATGTTGAAAGTTGTTTTAGACATCACAGATTAGTTCTTTTATTAAAAGACGAAGAAAATAAGTATTTGGATGGAAGCGGATGTAAATTCGATGAGAGAGATGAAGATACTTTGAATCGTTGGAATAAACTAGTAAATGATGATTTAACAGAAGATATTGAGAGCATTAAAGAAAACGGAAAGTATTTACGTTGTAAAGATTGTGGTAGTGCATTAGCAAGGATGGCACACTTATATAATAGTGAAGTATTCTTTACGAAATACGATTCAAACGAAGAACACGAACCTAACAATGAGGAAAAATATGTTACTTTTTTAATTGAGTATTTAGAAAACAAAGATTTTGAATTTAATAAATGAAGGACTGACAAAAAATGATTTACCTATCAAAATCTAAATACTGCGGTCTTTGGCAATGTCCTAAGATTGCATGGATGAGAAAATATAAGCCTGATGAAGTAGAGGTCGATGGCAGTGTCGTTTCCAGGATGGAAGCCGGTAATGTTGTCGGAGATCTTGCTATGGGATTGTTTGGCGATTTCGTTGAGGTTACTGCCTATAACGGAGACAAGTTAGACCTTAGCAAAATGATTGCCGATACCAAGGTTGAGATGGATAAAGGCACTGAAATCATCTGTGAAGCATCATTTCAATATAATGGTCTTTATTGTGCTGTAGATATTCTTAAAAAGGAAAACGGCGGTTGGGCTATTTATGAAGTGAAGAGCTCGACAAAGCATGAGGACAGCACTGATGATAAGCCAGTATATATTGCTGACGTTGCATATCAAAAGTATGTTTTAGAAAACTGCGGCGTAAATGTTACAGGTACGTATCTTGTATGTCTTAATAAGGATTATATTTTTGATGGAACATTGGATATCGATAAACTGTTCGTTATCAGCGATGTTTCTGATGAGATAAAACCCGAAGAGGTGAATATCAAAGCAAACCTTTCTATTGCCGAGAGATTGTTGACTTCTGATAAGGAGCCTGAAATCGATATACACGAAAACTGCAAGAATCCTTATCTTTGCGGCTTCTGGAAGTATTGCACCAAGCATATTCCTGAACCATCTGTATTTAATTTATACCGTATGCC
>SVNW01000058.1 GCA_015066745.1 Ruminococcus sp.
CAGATATGTACCTAATAGTCTTAAGAAGATAACAATTACAGGCGGAACAAGAATACCAAGCTATGCATTTGATGGATTCAAGGGAGTAACAGAGATTGTTGTACCTGAGTCTATAACAAGCATAGGAGATTATGCATTCAGAAACTGCACAGGACTCAAGAGAATCTCGTTCCACGGAAATGCACCGGCAATCAGTTCAAATGCATTCACAAATGTAACAACAACAGCGTACTATCAGAATGGCAATAAGACATGGACAAGTGATGTAAAGCAGAACTATGGCGGAAATATCACATGGAAGGGCATCAATCTCCTTAAGATAACAAAGCAGCCGACAAATGCAGCAGCACCTAAGGATAAAGCAGTAAATGTGACTGTAACAGCAAAGGGAGATGGACTTACATATAAGTGGTACTACAGAAATAAGGGAGCATCGTCGTTCTCTTATACAAGTTCGTTTGATAATAAAACAACATATTCAGTAACGATGAGCGAAGCCAGAGATGGCAGAGAGCTTTACTGTGTAATTACAGACAAATATGGCAACACAGCAACAACAGACATAGTAACAATCTACATGGGAAATCCTGTTAAAATCACAAAACAGCCTCAAATCGTAGTAGTAAAATCAGGAGAGACAGCAAAGACAACAGTAACAGCAGAAGGAGATGGACTCACCTACAAGTGGTACTACAAGGATAAGGGAGCATCCAAGTTCAGTTATACGAGTACATTCAGCGGAGCAACATATTCAGCAACAATGAATGAAACTCGTAACGGAAGACAGATTTACTGTGTAATTACAGACAAATACGGAATATCCGCAAAAACAAAAACAGTGACCCTTAACATGGGCAACCCCATGAAGATTACAAAACAGCCTGTAAATACATCAGCAAAAATCGGAGAAAATGCAAAGGTAACAATAGCAGCAACAGGAGACGGACTTAAGTATCAGTGGTATGTAAAGAATCCAGGACAGACAAGCTTCACAAAGTCATCAGTAACAAGTGCAGTATACAATTATGAAATGACAGAAGCAAAGAACGGCAGACAGGTATACTGTGTAATCAAGGATAAGTATGGCGTTGAACTCAAGACAAATACAGTAACAATCGGAGTACCGGTTGCAATAACAAAGCAGCCAGTTAATGCATCAGCAGCAGTCGGAAAGAAGGTTTCAACATCAGTAACAGCAACAGGACACGGACTTAAGTATCAGTGGTATGTAAAGAACCCCGGACAGACAAGCTTCACAAAGTCATCAGTAACAAGTGCAGTATATGAATATGTAATGTCAGAAGCAAAGAACGGAAGACAGGTATATTGTGTAATTACAGACATGTTCGGAAACAAGGTGAAGACAGCTACAGTTACACTCGGAACGCCTGTAACAATCAAAAAGCAGCCTACAAATGCAGCAGCAACAATGGGAACAAACATGCTTACGTCTGTAAAGGCAGAAGGACATGGACTCAAGTATCAGTGGTACTACTGCAATGATGGCGGAACAACTTTCAAGAAGTCATCAATCACAAGTGCGACATATTCTTGCCAGATGACTGAAGATAGTGCAGGCCGCAGAGTATACTGTGAAATCACAGATATGTTCGGAAACAAGGTGAAGACCAGAACAGTAACATTAAAAAGTGATATAAAGATTATATCACAGCCGACAAATGCATCAGCAGCAGTCGGAAAGAAGGTATCAACATCAGTAACAGCAACAGGAACAGACCTTAAATATCAGTGGTACGTAAGAAACTACAGTCAGAAGGGCTTTTATCTATCGTCAATAACAGATGCAACATATGAATATGTTATGACAGCAGAAAAAAGCGGAAGACAGGCTTACTGTGTAATCACAGACAGGTTTGGAAACTCAGTTACAACTGATACAGTTACTTTTACTAAAAAGTAATATCACACAGCTCCTCAGGGATTACCTTGGGGAGCTGATTCTTTGCGGTATTGTTCTATACATTTTGTACATATCGGGGATAGTTGATTTATACACATTGCTGATTCGAGTCGTTATTCTTGAAAAATTGTGGAAATAGTGGTATAATTCATCATATCAGATATTATCTGATAATGATTAGGAGGGATTTTATGAAATTATTGAGGAAAACGGCAGCTGTAGTTACAGCGGCGTTATTGCTTGCAGTCGGAATTGTGGGGTGTACGTCGAAAGATTCGGCAAAAGATTCTATGTCTGGCAAATTCGGTTTACACGGGGACAATTTTACATGGGAACTTGACGGCGAAGGTGTACTTACTATCAGTGGTAAGGGTGAAATGGACAACTCATCCGGTGTTCCATGGCTTTCTTATAGATCTGATATTGTAAGCGTTGTTATCGAAGACGGTGTTACAAGTATTGGAGATGGTGCATTTGCGTTTTGTGGTGACTTAACCACAATAACAATTCCTTACAGTGTTACAGCTATTGGATACGATGCATTCTGGGCTTGTGATAGCTTAACCTCAATAACAATACCTGACAGTGTTACAGCTATCGGATACGATGCATTTGAGAATTGCCGTAGCTTAACCTCAATAACAATACCTGGCAGCGTTGAAACTATAGGTGAGGGTGCATTTAGTGGTTGTGATACTCTTACATCAATAAATGTCGATTCAGAAAACAAGTATTACACAAGTGAAGATGGTGTACTCTTCAACAAGGATAAAAGTATGCTTATTCAGTATCCTAATGGAAAAACTGCAGAGAAATATGTTATTCCTGATATTGTTACAAGCATCGGAGGTTGTGCATTTAAGGAATGTGAAAGCTTAACGTCAATAATAATTCCGGATAGTGTTACAAGTATCGGAGATAGTGCATTTGAGGAATGTGAAAGCTTAACGTCAATAATAATTCCGGCTAGTGTTACAAGTATCGGAGTTAGGGCATTTTTTGGATGTAAAAGCTTAACCTCAATAACAATACCTGACAGCATTACAAGTATTGTAGATTATGCATTTAAGGAATGTGAAAGCTTAACCTCAATAACAATTCCAGACAGTGTTACAAGTATTGGAAATTATGCATTTAATTCTTGCTCTGCTTTAACCTCAATAACAATTCCTGACAGTGTTACAAGTATCGGAAAATATGCATTAAATCATTGTTATAGACTCGCATCAATAAATGTTGATTCAGAAAATAAGTGTTACATTAGTGAAGAGGGAGTATTATTCAACAAGGATAAAAGTATACTTATTCTGTATCCCATGGGAAAATCTGCCAAGGAATATGTTATTCCTGACAGCGTTACAAGTATCGGAGATGGAGCGCTTGCTTGTTGCGAAAGTTTAACCTCAATAACAATACCTGACAGCGTTACAAGTATCGGTGATTATGCATTTAATAAATCTGATAGCTTTACCTCAATAACAATCCCTGATGGTGTTACAAGTATCGGAGATTCTGCATTCTGGGATTGTGAAAGCTTAACTTCAATAATAATAGAGAATCCTGATTGCATTATCTATGATGGTGAACGTACTATTTCTAATTCTTATATGGAGGATGTATTTGATGGAACAATCTACGGGTATGAAGGATCAACAGCACAGGCTTATGCTGAGAAATATGGCAGAAAGTTTGAGGTTGTCAGTGACGTTTCGAGGTAATGTACGGAGATGTTGACGGAGACGGTCTTACCTACAAGTGGTACTACAAAAACAAGTATGCATCCGAGTTTACTTATACAAGTTCATTCACTGGTGCAATGTACTCAACAACAATGAATGACGCACGTGACGGCAGGCAGATCTACTGCGTCATTACCGACAAGTATGGCAACTCTGTTAAAACCGACACTGTTACTTTATCTCAAGAATAATGTCCAAAAGCTCCTCAGGGATTACCTTGGGGAGCTTTTTTGTATGTCAGACCTGCCGGTTTGACTGTACTGCAATACAAAGGATGTGAACCGCAACTATCTGGAGTAATTCGTGGTACAGCAGATCAGTGAAATTATCTTCTCTGAAGATAGAATCCCTATGATTCTTGCAGGGTATGAGGATTCACTTGCCATGCTGAATCAGCAGTCCGATTCGGTATTGAACACGCTGAAGGAACAGCGACAGGGCATTCAGACAAAGATTGACAACAACATCTCTGTCATATCACAGTCGGGTAGTCCATCGCTTCTGACAACCCTTGAACGGCTTGAACAGGAGCTTGCAGAGGTAGGCGAGAAAATAGAAGCGCACGAGCAGTCAAGTGGCTGTATGAGCGTAGAGCCTGCTAAGGTCGTTGCTGCATACCGCAAAGCACAGTAGATGTTTCTCGATGGCACACTGCCTCAGCGCAGACAGCTCATCAATCTCTATGTCAAGCGAGTGGTCGTTTATGATGACTACGTCCGCATAGAGCTCCATAACGTTCCCGGCAGTCTCAAGGGGACTCACTGATGACAGTGAGCCTTGCGATGTACATATGATTCTGGCACGATTTTCACGCAAAAAATTCACGCTTTCATCCCGAAGGACAAAAACGTGAGTAAAATTGGTGGAGGCGAAGCAGAGGAAAATACTGTCATGGTCTTGGAGGAGGTGAAAGATCTGAAACACCTTCCTCTCATGTATGCAGTCGGTGAGGATATGCTCACAGGCGTGTATCTCGTCGGTAAAGCTACACTTCGGAATATGTACAGCAGGGGAGAGGATGAATAAGCAATAAGAGTGTCTAGGGTGTTGCGTGGGCGGAACTTTTGATAATCTGTTTCACTATCAATAAATATGGAAAAACAAAAGAGCTAAAGTAACTAGGAATTCGACAGCTCATTCAGTAAAGCACGGCGTATATATAGAAGAAAATTAGATAATTAATTGTAAAAAATGCTTTTTAAATATTTACACAAAAAACAAAAAATTTACTTTTTATTGTTGACTATTGTGATGAATGGGTGTATAATTGATTATATATTATTGGTATAGTGTCGAAATTAGCAAAACATATTTGTGAAATGATGCTTTTTGTAATAATTAGCTTGATTAAATTCATTGGAAGGATTGAGTTTAGTGTACAAAAATGTTATAAAACGAGTTATCGATATATTTTTTTCAGGATTAGGAATAATTATACTTGCAGTTCCAATGGTAATAATATCAGTAGCTATTAAGATTGACGACCCCGGTCCAGTTCTGTTTAAACAAAAAAGATATGGAAAGAACAAAAAGTACTTTAATATCATAAAATTCAGGAGCATGTTTATTAATGACAACACTTCTGATATTCCAACGCACCTTCTTGAAAACCCAGAAGCACATATAACAAGGGTGGGGGCTTTTCTAAGAAAAACATCTTTGGATGAAATTCCTCAACTTTTTAATATTTTCATAGGTGATATGTCAATAGTCGGACCAAGACCAGCAGTATGGAATTATTATGATATGATTAATGAACGTGATAAATATGGAGCTAATGATATTAAACCGGGATTAACGGGATGGGCTCAGATTAATGGAAGAGATGAAATAGATACATCTCAAAAGGCACGATTTGATGGTGAATATGTAAAAAGAATGAGTTTTTTGTTTGATTGCAAATGTATTTTTCTCACAATTCCTGCCGTTTTAAAGTGTAAAGGAGTAGTTGAGGGGGGCAGAACGATTACAAAGTAATTGTCTTTAATAAAAAGGCATATTTTGTTTTGTGTTACAAATCTACATTGATTTGCTAAAGCATATATCTAATTCATGTCAAGAATTCAACTTTGATAATTGAAAGCTTGTATATTGAAGTTAGTGAGATCTTATGGAGGATGCTATAATATGAGTGCACTTGTTTCTGTAATCACAGCGGCCTATAACTGTGAAAAAACAATTAGAGAAACGATTGATAGTGTATTAAATCAAACTTTCACAAATTGGGAAATGCTGATTGTTGATGATTGTTCGACGGATAATACTATTAGTATTGTAGAAGAATATGTTGAGAAAGATAATAGAATCAAACTGATTCATTTGGAAAAGAATTCAGGTTCGGCTACTGCAAGGAATGTTGCTATAAATCGTTCAAGTGGGAGATACATTGCTTTGTTAGATTCTGACGATCTATGGAAACCTGAAAAATTAGAGCTGCAGTTGAAATTCATGAAAAGCAATAATTATTGTTTTACTTTTACGGCATATGATGTTTTTAAGGATTCAAAAGATGTAAGGCGAAAAATATTTGCAGTACCTCAAAGAATCAATTATAAACAGTTTTTGAAGAATTCTGTGATTGGATGTCTTACAGTCGTGGTTGATAAAGAACGTATACAAGATTTTCATATGGAAAGTGGTTATCTGGAGGATACCTTAACATGGATGCATTATTTGCAAAAAGGTATTATTGCATATGGTTTAAATAAGAATTTAGCAAGTTACAGAATTACCAAAGGTTCCAAAAGTTCAAATAAGATAGAAAATGCGGGGCGGTATTATCAGTGTTTGAAAAAACAAAAAGGGATTGGTACAATTTCCCGTATATATTATTTTATGTGCTATGCTTATCACGCAGTAAAGAAAAGACTGTTTTCAAAAATAACAACAGAGATTTGACAGGAGAATCGATATGAGAGATTTGAGTAAGCAGCAGGCTGTATTAATTGAATTGTTGCATGAATTTGATCGTGTATGTCGGAAGCATAACATTCCATATATGGTGTTCTGTGGTTCAGCTCTGGGGGCAGTAAGGCACAATGGAATAATTCCGTGGGATGATGATTTGGATGTTACAATGTTAAGAAAAGATTATGAATGTTTCCTGAAGGTGGCTCCGAATGATCTTAAGGAACAGTATTTCTTACAATCAGAGGGATCTGAACATTGGACAATGAACTTTTCTAAACTTAGAAAGAACAACACTACATATCTTGAAAAGTTTCATCCTAAAGATGCTAAAATGCATCAAGGCATATATATTGACATTTTTCCATGTGACAATGCATCGGATACGAAATGGATTCGTAAGCTACAATTTTATGCATCACGTATTGCTCTTGCAAAGTCTCTTTGGAAGCGAGGATATGAGACGGAAAGTAAAAGAAAAAAGATATTCATGAGATTATGTTGTTTATTGCCGGCTAAACCTTTTCTGAAATTTTCTATGATGAAAAAGGAAAAAAACAGTCGGTATGTACAAACATTTCTGGCTTGTACATCTAGATACAAGAAAGGAATTTATAAGCGGTCATGGTTTACAGAGACAATAGAAATGGATTTTGAAGATATGAAAGTTCCAGTTTCCTCACATTATGATGAATTGCTTACAACGATGTATGGTGATTATATGAAGCTCCCAAGTGAAGGTGAACGTAAAATCAAGGAGCATGCGATTCTTATTGATACTGAGCGTGATTATACCGAATATGAACATTATCGTGATGGCATGACCTTTGATGTTTTGAGTCGGAATATTCATTAAAGCACGGTTATTTGTTTCTTATATTAATTCAAAGTATATGAATTGCGAGGTTATTTCTTAAAAATAGCGTTGCAATTGATATAATAAATCAAAAGGAGGAAAAATAATGAAAAAATTATCTTTGGCCAAGCTTTTGTCATTGCTTATGACAGCAGTTATGTTTATTGGGATGGTTCCGATGAACTCATTAGCGGCTATCACGTATAATCCAGATGCCGTTGAAGACGATGACTATTACAAGCTCATTTCAAAAAATGACTGGACTCTTGCTCCAGGTATTGAAGAAACTGAAGTGGTCTTGAATAATGCTGATGGGTCTAAGAGACAGGTAGTCCATTCTGTAAAAGTGGACATGAACAGTCCTTATACTAAGGTTATTCCTGGATATAAGGACATGATTCCCACTGAAGGTAATTATGGTACAGAAGCAACATCAACGCAAGCCAAAAATGCTGAGGCACTTGGTTATGGTAATGTAGTTGCAGCAACTAATGCCATGCTTAGTTGGTATAATTCTACATACTATACACAGAATCCTCATCTTATTGGCGAACCTTTGTATTATAACATTTTGGATGGTTATTATTATGAGAATAGCCAGGGTTCTTCAACTTTCGCAAGCAAGAATGCTGTTGTTGTAATTAACTATGATAATCATCCTGTGACTGGCGAAAAGCGTCCGGATGATATGCCTAAGGTTCTCATGCGTTCTCAGACTGATCCTCTTACAGGTTGGGAGCAGAATGCAATTTCTGTATGGGAATGGCTCGTAAAGCCCGATGAAAATGGTGTACCTAAAACTACATATAAAGTTAATCATACCAGCGGTCATGAATCACGTACTTTTGTGGGTATCACTGCAGAGGGAGAGATTATTCTTTCTGTTTCGGATGGACGTCAGGCGCCATATTCTACTGGTTTTAGTATGTATGAAATGGGCGAATACATGATAGAGATGGGGTGTATCTATGCTGCTAACTGTGATGGTGGTGGATCTACAACATTTGTGTCTGAGCGTCCTGGTGAAGAACTGCAAGTTAACTGTTCTTTGTCTGACGGTGGTGAGCGTCCTACCACTAATACTTTTCTTGTTATCTCTACGGCAGAGGCAAGCGGCACTTTCGAACGTGCGACACTTAGCACTGATTATGATTACTATACTCCCGGTTCTTCAATTACATTCAATGCACTCGGAACGGATGCTGTAGGTACCAAGGTTGATGTACCAGATGATGTAGAATGGAATATCAAAGAAGAAGGAATGGGCAGTATTACTAATGGCGTATTTACTTCGAATGGTACACCCGGACAGGTAACTGCACAGATGATTTACAACGGTGCTGTTGTTGGTGAGCGTACAATTACCTTAGCTCTGCCTGATGCTTTGAGCTTTTCACAGCCTGTTGTTACAATTCCTTTTGGAAAGAAAGCAATGATTCCTGTTAAAGCTACACTTAATGGTCTTTATGAAATAGGATTAAGTCCTTCTGACGTAACTATTATTTCAAGTAATGCAGCTCTTGGTAATGTTGACGGACTTCATTTTGCAGGTGCTTCTGTAGTTCCTGCCGAAAATAGCAGTAATATTACTGTAACTTTAAATGCGGATACAGCTATTACCGCTTCTACTACATTAAAACTTGGTGAAGCATCTGTTGTTATGTGGGATTTTGAAGACGGTCAGACTGATGTTGATGAATGGAATTCAATTGTATTAAGAAATCCTGGTGAAGCTCATCGCGATTTCTATCATAAACTCTCTTTAGCCACAAAAGAAGACGGTCAAGTTCATGATGGTAATTATTCCATGCGTCTGGAAACTAATGGTCTTTCATCTGCTGATGTTCACTCACAGCAGTATGCATATGTAAGACTTGGTCTTAAGGATCAGAAAATAAGCCTTGAGAACGCTCGTTCATTAGGTTTCTGGCTCTATGTTCCTGAGGACAATATTCAGTGTTGGGTTCAGGGATTCTACAAATATGACTCTGATGGTGATGGTACACCTGATACCCTTGCTGAAGTAAACCTTATGAATTCAGAGAATGTATATTATAATGTCGATGAATCAGGTTGGCATTATCTTTCTATGGATCTCAGTGATTTTGAAACAGTTGATCTTACATATTCTTCACCTTTTGATGCTGATCCGTCTGATGGTGCAACAACAGGTGATAAAGACGAATTTTTCATTGCATTAATTTTCCATAAGTCTATCAACAATATTTTGTGGCAGACAAATGGTTCTATTAATGGTCCTTTTACATACTATATTGATAACATTACTGTAGACTATTCTGAAATGGTAGATGATCGTGAAGCACCTATTTTTGAGTCAGTTGTTATTAATAATGATGGTATAAAGACCAGTATTACTAAGCATGATTGCATAACAACTAAGAATAATACTCTTGACATAGTTGCTGATGTTGCCGAAGCAACCTATAGAACTGATGGTACAGGTACAAGGCATGCTTTGTACAACTACACAGGTCTGAATGCAGCATCTGCTAAGGCATATATTGATGGCGTTGAAGTAAATAGTACTTATGATAATGGAAAGATTTCCATTAATGGTATTGCTGTTGCAGATGGATATCACAGAGTCAAGTTTGAAATCTGTGATAATGCAGGAAATACGTCTACCGTAGTACGTATGGTTAAGGTTGAGTCAGGTGTTAAGTCTTCAACAATTCAGGTTGTTCCTGCAGACACTGCTCTTGTAGAAAAGGACAAACTTGATTTTGGTTCAGTATTCTGGATGGATATTGTTGCAACTAATATTGAAACAATTAAGTCTGTTACTACAAAAATTGATCTTAATAGCGTTAACCATTGGGAGCTTGATCACATGGTTCACGCAGACGGTTTCTCTTCAACCTATATAATTGATGAAGAAACAAATACAGCTACTATAACAATTACACGTACTGGAAACAACAGTTACACAGGTAAGGTTGTTTTAGCAAAGCTTCCTATTCGAATTATCTATTTTGATACTGATATGAATATTCCAGGATATACCGCTGAAACAGTTTGGACAAAATATAAATTCTGGCCTCATGACCTGAAGGTTGATGTTGACATGGGTGAGATAATCTATGTTGATGGCTATACAAGTAATGTTCTGAATACTTTCTCAAATGAAGCATTCCGTGTTAACACAGAAATGTATACGGACTTCGCAACTATGGGCAGCGATCCTTATTTAACAGAGCATGGTTCTACACATGTTCATACACCTGTAGCTCTTCCTGATAAAGAAGCAGATTGTACAAAAGGATATACAGGCAGAACATTCTGTGAAGCATGTAACTCTATAGTAGATTGGGGTGCAACAGTTCCTGCTGCTGGTGGTCACGATTATGAGATGACAGATGGAATTCTCGGTTGTATTGACTGTGGAGTTTTGTTCAATGGTACATATACTGATGGCAAAACTTACTTTGATGGTGTTGCAGCCATTGACGGCTGGGTTGAGCTCAATGGTGTCAAAACTTATTATTTTAAAGACGGAGTCAAGCTGACGGGTTCTCAGTTCCTTGATGGTACAATGTGTAGCTTTGATGAGAATGGTGTTTATCTTTCCGATTTCATTTATGATGGTTTTTTTGATTACAACGGAAAGAATATGTTCTTCGTAAACAATAAGTATTTGACCGGTGCACAGGCTCTTGCAAATGATGCATATTACTTTGATGATAATGGCTTTGGATTTGATGGCGAATTTGTAATTTGCGGTGAAGTGTGCAAATTTGTAAAGGGCAGATATGTTTCTTGCCAAAATACTAACGTTCTTGATGCTGGATGGTGTGGCAAAAAGGTAGAATACGTTGTATATTCAGATGGTCTCCTCAAATTAGGCGGCAGTGGTGCTACCTTCCAGTATAAGAATAAGGGACATGGTAATCGTCCGTTTATTGATTATTTGGAAATGATTAACAAGATTGAAGTTGGTAAAGATATTACTTTCCTCGGCGAAGAAGTTTTTGCATATCTTCTGGCAACAGAGGTTGTTTTTGAAGAAGGTTCCAAGCTGTTCAATATAAGTACGGCTGCGTTCCACAACATGCCTCGTTTGGAAAGTGTGAATATCCCTTGCGGAGTTACCACTATCGGTGTTAATGCATTTAAGAAATGTACCGCTCTAAAACGCATTAATATTCCTGAAAGTGTAACTAACATTAATATAAAGGCGTTTACCGGTTGTAGCTCAGAATTGTTATTCTATGTAGTTGAAGGCTCGTATGCTGAAAACTATGCTATTACAAATGGATGGAAATATACTACCGAAGACTTTATCAAAAATGGTTTTATTGAAGAGAATGGCGAACTATACTATTATGTTAATGGTACAAAGTGGACAAGACGAGGGGTGTTCCAGGTAGGTGATATTTTCTACTATGCTCAGACTGGTGGTGCTCTGCTTAGGAATTATTATGGCTGGGCATCTGTTACCAACGATCTTATTCCAAAGGCACAGTACAATATTGATGAAAACGGTATAATTGATGTCAAGAACGGTTTTATCGAAGAGAATGGTGAACTATACTATTATGTTGCTGGTACGAAGTGGACAAAACGAGGTGTGTTCCAGGTAGGGGATAGTTTCTACTATGCTCAGACTGGTGGTGCTCTGCTGAGGAATTATTATGGCTGGGCATCCGTTACCAATAGTCTTATACCAAAGGCACAGTACAATATTGATGAAAACGGTAAAATGGATGTTAAGAACGGTTTTATCGAAGAGAATGGTGAACTGTATTATTATGTCGCTGGCATAAAGTGGACAAGACGAGGAGTGTTCCAAGTAGGGGATAGTTTCTACTATGCTCAGACTGGTGGTGCTCTGCTGAGAAATACATATACATGGGCATCTGTTACCAATGATTTGATTTCTAAAGCAAAGTATAATTTTGACACGAATGGTAAGATAATTCTTAACTAAGGCGCAATTAAAGCATCGGTGCAGTGCAAGCTTTTGCTGCACCGCACCGATCTGTTTTTCGTTGTAAAAATAATTTGATAAAAGGAAAAGTTATATCAATGAATAAATCAATTGCTCTTGAAGGCGTTTTTAACGATAGACTTATTGTAACAGCAGGCTCTGCCTACTTAGACATGGACGCATATGCCTGTATGGTAGCGATGAGTGAGCTATTGAATCTAAAAGGTGAAAAAGCGATAGCATATTCAAAAGCGTCAATCAATTACAGTGTATGTAGCTCGCTTATTAAAGATGGACAAGTCATGACTGAATTGGCGTCAGAATATCAGGCTGATACAGCAAAATACATAATAGTGGATGTATCTGATCCTGAATTTATAAAGGATGCTGTTCCACTTGATAATGTTATAGAGGTCTACGATCATCATGTAGGTTTTGAGCAGTACTGGAACGATCGTATCGGAGATAATTCGCACATTGAGTTTATTGGAGCTGCTGCTACACTGATTTATCGAGAGTGGAAACAAAGCAATCTGCAAGATCAAATGACACGCCCAACAGCACTATTGCTGATAGCAGCAATACTTGATAATACACTGAATCTGACATCTTCAAATATAACACAAGAGGACAAAGATGTTTTCAATGAACTCTGTGAAAAGGCTGATGTAGACGAAAACTGGTGTGCTGATTATTTCTCAGAAGTTCAGGAAAATGTAGAATCCGATCTGAGGAATGCACTGTTCGGGGATATCAAGCGTATTTCTGATAATGATGTGCTTCCGCCGAGAATGGCACAGCTTTGTGTATGGAATGCAGACAGTATCATAGAAAAATTACCGATTATTCGTAAATGGTTCAATGAAGCAGCTACAGCATGGATGATAAACATTATTGATATACATCGAGGATGTAGTTACTTTGTATGTGATGATAAATATCATCAGAAGGAAATCGGAATGATTTTCGATATTTGTTTTGAAGCAGGAGTCGCAAAAACACCTGTTTCGTACCTGAGAAAAGAAATAATTAAAAAAATAAATTTCAACACTAAACTCGGAGGAAAAAAGAATGATAGAATTAGGATTTATTCACGGAAGATTTCAGCTTTTCCACAATGACCATCTGAACTACGCCCTTCTTGCTAAGGAGCAGTGTAAAAAGCTTATTGTGGGAATAACATCCCCCGAGAATGCTTCATTGATACGAGAGGAAGTAGATCCGCATCGAAGTGAAGTGGCTTCAAATCCTTTTACTTACTACGAAAGATACAACATGGTAAAGCTAGCTTTATTGGGAGCAGGCATAAGGAGAGAAGATTTTGAGATAGTACCTTATCCAATCGAGCGTCCTGAGATTCTTTATAATTATGTACCTCTCAGTGCAACATCTTTCTTCACAATCTATGATAAATGGGGATATGAGAAGCTTAATAGACTCAAATCCTTAGGATATGGAACAGTGGTTCTTTTTGATGACAGAGAAAAGAAGATGTGCAGTACAGAAATAAGACAGAAAATCGTTGACGGAACAAGCTGGAAGGACATGGTTCCCAAAGCGGTATATGATTATATTATTGAAAATGATCTCACCTCAAAGGTTATGCAGTTAATGCAGAAGGACTAAGGAAAGGATAAATTAAATTATGTTTGATGTAAATACAATACCTGTTACAGAAAGAGAACGAATCACCAATACTCTTGCCAAGTGGGGCATTGCAATCGATCAGGTGACCGGAAAAATTGATTATATTGAAGGAACAACCATTCCTGAGGTAAAGTGCGAGTCCATTCACCTTATCCGTCATGCAGAGACTATTGCCGTAGCTAAACATGAGTTTATGAGCGATACCTCTGACAACTGCGGATTTACCGAAAGTGGAATTGAGATTACCAAGAAGCAGGCTGAGGAGCTTGATGCTTATGATTTCGATATCGCACTGTACGGACCTATTGCACGTGTTGTAAATACAAAGAAGATCATCATGTCAAGGCCACAGAAGTTTGAAGCTGTACGCATTCAGTATCTTCACGGAATTGATAATACGGGATGGGAATATAAATCATTCTATGATCTTGAGCATGATGAAACATTTGTTGCTCGTGAAATGGAAAACAATATGTTTGCGAGAACTCCTGAGGGAACATCATGGGGGACAGTTATTGCCAACAGTGCAGATGTAATTGACTTTATAAACGAGTATTGTGCAGGTAAAAAGGTACTCCTGTTCAGTCAGGGAAGCGTTCTCAGAGCACTCCAAATACTTCTCCGCAAGAGAAAGCACCCGTGGGATGATTTTACAGTTGAGGGAATGTACCATGTAGGCGATGATACCAATAAAAAGAAAAATTATGGTATCATTGATAAGGTGTTTTAAATAATTACAACATATACGATAGTATAATTGTATATATGTTGTCTTAATTGTTCGGTAATTCTCTTGCTACATAAATTACTTATGAGAGGGGAGCTTCTAATGAATATTCAGGTTTTAGTCGCAACAATGAATCAATGCGATTATTCCTTGTTGGAACAAATGAATATACACACTAACGCTATAGTAGTAAATCAGTGTGATAAAAATACTGTCGAAGATTTGGAATACAATTATCATTCTGTGAAGTGGCTTTCTTTTTATGAAAGAGGAGTTGGGTTAAGTAGAAACAACGCACTTATGAGGGCTGAAGCAGATGTTATAATGTTTGCGGATGATGATATGATATTTGTGGATGATTACGATAAGATAGTAGAAGAAGCATATGAAAAGATTCCCAAGGCAGATGTGATTATTTTTGATTTGATATATCCTGATAATCAAAGAAAACCGATTAAAAAAATTGAGAAACTGTCTGCAAGAAAATGTATGCGTTTTGGAGCAGCACGTATTTCTGCAAAACTGAGTTCGTTGCGTATTAACGGGATTAGTTTTAATCTGTGTTTTGGCGGTGGTGCACGATTTAGTTGCGGAGAGGATTCACTTTTTTTGATGGAATGCATTCGTAAAGGATTAAAGATTTACTCCTATCCTCGTGTTATAGCGAATTTGATTGACCGTGAATCAACATGGTTTAAATCATATAACGATAAATTTTTCTTTGATAAAGGTGTATTGTTTGCATTATTGTATCCTAATTTATGTAATGTATATGCGATTATACATTGTGTCAAACAACATAAGCGATATAGCGAATATGGCTTCTTAGCTTCTTATCGTCAGATACGAAAAGGGATAAGATATAGAAAATGGAATTTATGATGGTAGATGTTCAATCGGTTGTTATTTATTTAGGATTAGCTGTTATTTCTTTTTTTATTGCCAAATACGCTGAATTAACCAATAGCAGAAGAGCGGTTTGGTTGATTGTTATAATAATGTCATTGGTATCGGGGTTCAGAGCAGTAACAGTTGGTATTGATACGAAGACATATGATAGTATCTTCAGATTTATATCATCTGGAAATACAGCAAAGATATATGGAATAGAAGAAAGTTTTATTTATATTTGTTCAAAGATACTTCGGATTTGGAATAATAATCAATTTTTGTTTGTTTTGTTTGCTTTTATTTCATATGGATTATGTATATTCAGACTTTGGCATGATAGAGAATGGATAGCTTTCAGGTGGAGTGTTTTCTCTTTTTATATTTTACTATTTCCCTTTTCGCTTAACGGACTTCGTCAGTTTGTGGCTATTTCAATAGTGTTTTATTCGACAAAATTTATTAAAGAAGGTAAATATTTAAAATTTGCAGTTACAATTCTGGTAGCTTCATTGTTTCATTCATCAGCTGTTATAGGATTAGCATATTTTATTTTTGAGCTTATTTTTTTAAAGTATTTTGATGAAAAGCGTCGGTTATATATTTTTTTATTGGCAGGTATAGGAATGTGTGTTTCTATTTCTGTTGCGTTAGGCTTATTGAATCGGTATTCAAGGTATTTTGACAAACAATCACAATCGTTAGGGGTTATGATGTTTTTTAAAATAGCAATGCTTCTGTTTTCAATTGTTATAGTTGATAAACCATTAAACAAAAAAGAGCAATATTATCGTGCATCTGGTAGATGGAGCTATTTTGTTGGATTATTATTAAATTCACTAAGTTATGTATTTCTTTATATGGGAAGAATAGGATTATATTTTTATATATTTGAATCTATTCATATTGGCTGTTTTTTTAAGACTAAGAAACAGACTTCATGGGTAATGTTATCTAAATTTGCGTATGTGCTAATACTCATGTATTATCTTTATAATAATATTGCTAATGGGGGACAGGGGGAAATCCCTTATCGTTTTTACTGGCAGGAATAGGAGAAAAATAAATGATGTTCTCAGTTATAATTCCCGCATATAATGCGGAACATTTTATAGATGCATCTGTGATAAGCGTTCTTTCTCAATCATGTGATGATTATGAACTTATAATTGTTGATGATGGATCTCAAGACGGAACACGTGAAAAAATATCTGCTTATAGTGATTCACGAATAAAGTATATATATCAAGATAATGGTGGTGTTTCCTCAGCACGTAATAGAGGAATTTTGGAAAGTAATGGTGAGTTTGTATGTTTTTTGGACTCGGATGATGAATGGAAAGCTAATCATTTAGAAGTGCTTCAATCCTTAATAAAAAAATATGACCATTGTAGTTTGTTTATTACGGGTTATGACATTCGTCTTAATAATGGAGTGTTAATTCATAAATCGGCAGAAATTCTTAAACACGTTCCCATGAAACAATTTGCCAGCGATAATGGATTCGATGTATTACTTAAAAATGGATATTTTTTTAACACTAATACTATGTGCTGTCGAAAAAAGGTTTTTGATAAAGTCGGGTTGTTTGAAGTCGGTGTAAAAAACGGCGAAGATGATGATATGTGGTTCAGAATATTCATTTATTATCCAATAGCTGTATCCAAAGTTTCTACAACTGTTTATGACAGAGCAAATTGTGGGGCAACCGGGAAAAGGCTTGATGTTGTTGAACCATTTTTCATGAAAAGGGTTGAAGGTATTTTAATAGCTGATGATGTTCCATCATTTAGAAAAGATAGTTTATTAATTTGGAGAGAAGAAAATAAATTGTCGCGAGCAAGACAATTTATTCTTAATGGTAATAAACGTGAAGCTATTTTACTTATAAAGAGGCTCGATTTAAAGAAAATAAAGAAAAAAAGATACTTTCAAACTTTGTTGTGTTGTGTAATACCTTCAAAGATTATAAAAAAATTTATTGACAAGAGGGATAGCGGATATTATAACTGAATTAAAATCGGAGGTTAATAAGTGAGAATAGGTATTTTGACCCACTTTCATAAAAGTACAAATTACGGTGGTGTGCTACAGGCATATGCTTTGTGCAGGTTTTTGAATGATCAGGGACACTCTGCTAAGCAGATTTTATATAAACATAGTGTTATCACAATTAGCACTACTCACATGACTTGCAAGAAGCTTTTCGAAAAAGTGAGAGAACGAATTAAGAAAAAAATATATCATAAAAGAAACCTGGGAATTAAACATAGAATGGAGGCAGCTTTTCTTGACTTCCGTGAAAGTGTTCCTCATACATATCAAGAGTATACTTCTGAAACGATAAAAAATGTAATAAGCAATTTCGATATTTTTATTACAGGAAGTGACCAGGTCTGGAATCCAATTTGGTTTGATCCTGCATATATGCTGCAATTTGTTGGAGACAGTGCTCCCAAAATATCATATGCAGCAAGCATGGGAGTGGGCGTTTTAGATCAAGAACAGGAATTGGTTTTCAAGTCGCAGATAAGTGATTTTGCAGGAGTTTCTGTTCGGGAAAAGACGGCATCCGACATACTTACCACATTGATAGGCAAAGAAGTTAAGGTTTGTGTAGATCCTACTTTGCTATTATCTGTTAATGAGTGGGAGAAAATTGCATCAGAACGACTCATTAATGAAAAGTATGTATTTTTATATCTTTTCGGTGAGGGTATCCGTGTCAGAAAATTAGCTCAGTCATTTGCTGAATTTCATGGTATGAAATTGGTTGTTATTCCTGATTTGTTGGGGAAATACCGAAAGAACGACCGGATAATTAATTCGGAAATTATTAATGATGCAACTCCAAGCGGTTTTATTTCTCTTATTAAATATGCAGATTATGTATTAACTGACAGTTTTCATGCGTGTGTCTTTTCGTTGTTGTATCATAAAGAATTTTTTGCGTTCCCAAGAGATGGGCATATAAAAATGGAATCACGCATAGTTGATTTAATGAATATGTTTGAATGTTCAGAGCGTTATTGTGTTGAAAAAGATAGTGGGAGTCTTAATTATCTTTTGTCTTGTGTTCCTATTGATTACACAGGAGAATTTAAAGCGTTTGAGAAAGCAAAACAAGAGTCTGTTGATTACTTGTTAAAATATATTAGTTAAATAATCTGTTTCATAATAAAAAGGTAGTGAGAATTTATGATAAAGGTTGATGATAAAACTGTATGTTGTGGATGTGCTACGTGTGCCAATCTTTGTCAAATGAATCTATTTCTATGGAAAAAGATAAAATGGGATTTGCATATCCGAGGATAGATATGTTAAAATGCACAGATTGTGGTGTTTGTGAAAAAATATGTCCAAATCTAAAAAAACAACATGGAAAAAATTTTTTTGATAGAATCATGTGCTGCGAAGAGCGTTGAAAATACGTAAACGTCAAATAAACCGCGTCCCATAAGATACAAAATACCTTCGCCAGTGGCGAGGGTAAACTTTATCAATCATTCCACGGGAGCAGTATCGTGTCTGACGAATTAGAAAATAGGTCGGTCAGATATTTTTCAACGTCCAAACCGTTAGCCTGTGCTGTTGAAATTATCGAGTACAAAATGGCGCTGCATTTTGCACCTCTTGCGGTATTATTGAAGAGCCAGTTCTTACGTCCGACTGTAAATGGTCTGATAGCATTTTCAGCACGGTTGTTATCTATGGGAACATCTCCGTCTTCAAGGAACGTATACAGATATTTCTTTTCATTGAGCGTATAGCGGACTGCATCAACAAGCTTGTTCTTACCGCTGACCTGCAATGTTTCCACCCACGCAAAGAAAGCATCCAGTAAAGGCTTGATCTTTACAAGACGCTGCTCGTATCTTTACTCAGCAGTAAGTTCTGTCAGCAGTTTTTCTTCATGGTATATCCTGTTGCAGAAATCCACGCCTTTGGCTGCTGCTGATGTTTCATATGCTGATTTTTCCTTTGGCAGTGCGTTTACCCAGTATCTTCTGACGTGGGTGAGGCAGCCGCATCTCTTTGCATTTTGAAGTGCGTTGTATGCTGCATAACTGTCACATACAAGGAACCCATCAAATTCTCCAAGGAATCTGACTGCATTTTCACTTTTCCTTGTAGGATGATAATCAAAAATGATATTACTGCGGTCATTTATCTTTCCATTGCAGTATACCCACATTCTTGAATTGGTCGTTGCCTTTCTGCCTTCTTCGTGCAGTACCTGAAATACTGTTTCATCAGCGTGAATGATCTTTTCTGATAACAGCTTTTCTTTCATATTCTGCACTATGGGAGCACACCATTTCTCAGCTGCATAGCATACCCAGTTCGACATAGTTGCTTTCAGTAATGGTATTCCCTTTGATTTGAAGTCCTTCTCCTGCCTATGTAGAGGCACAGCTTTATGGATATCCATTACTCGGATGTTACCGCCATATTTCTTGCATTTTAGTTCTTGTAACAGGTCGTAGGCATTTATGAGAATAATCTTATAGTTGTGCAGCAGTTTGTTGAACACTTTTAACCTGTTTTCAAAAAGTTTCATCAAACGTTCACATTCGCAGGGATTTATATCAGCGTTTGAATTTTTTCGCATTGGGCATTCTGCTTGCAAGAACCAGACTGTAAAAGTCAGATTCATTGATTATGGTTGCACCACGCTGACCAAAACTCGACGACGTTTTGTCGTTGAGTTTTTTATCATCATCATCAACATGCATTGCAAACATTCCGCAGTAATTCATAATTGGTGTTCAGAATATATCCCTATAATATTAACGCCGAAAAATCAGTGGGTTGAGCCAAATTATTTTATTCAGCTTAAAAGTCCGCCTACTATATACAGGAAAAAATAACATAGTCAATGCACTGTTTTGAATAAAATTTCAGATATGCTGTGGATTTTATAACGCCCTCTACTATTAAAGGTGAAAAATCGGACTGGTGGCAACCTTAAATTTATCTCTCTACTTTTATACGCCGAAAAAATTGCAGGATAATGCACTATTTTATAACTTTCTCTCACTTTTAAAGGTAAAAAATCAGGTATGTGTTAACTGCAAAAAAACCTCACTTTTATAAGCCGAAAAAATTGCTGGGTGTTAACCTCGGCGCATAAAAAAGCACCGTTCCGATACAGATTTACTGTACTTTCTCGGTGCTGAAATGCGCATTTATTTATGCAATAACATTTGCGGAAATATGCTATCATACATAACAATTTAAACGACTAATACGCTTAACTTTGAAAATATATCAGGGACGGTGCGTAACGAACTGCGGCGGAGTTATATCCTCCTGTGTGTGCTGCTGGAGATAAGTAATGCAATTCCTTTATAAGCGTCAGAATTTTATTATTATTTCAACAGTAATCTCACCTTAAACACATTTAATCCGTCAACACTCTCTGCCCATATTCTGCCGCCGTGCTCCTTTACAATACTCTCAGCAATAGAAAGACCTAAACCATAGCTGTGATTTCCACTCCGAGCCTTATCTACACGATAAAAACGTTTAAATATATTTTTTAAATCGGTTTTTGATATTGTATCTCCGTGACTTGAAACAGAGAAAATACAGTAATCCCTGTGTTTTTTCAGGCTGACTGTCACAGTTGTATTCGGATAGGAATATTTCATCGCATTGTCAAGGAGAATATCCGCAAGCCTGCAAAGCTGTGTGCTGTCGCCGCTTACAACAATATTATCCTGTAGCTCACAGCTGAGCGTCAGTCCCTTTTCGTAATAAAGAGGCTCAAACGGCAGTACAGCTTCAGAAATAAGATTACTGAATTCCACATCCTCAAAAGTAATTTCCTTTGAATGATTATCGCTCCTTGCAAGCTGTAAAAGGCTTTCTGTAAGCCCCCTCATCTGCTTTGACATTGTGAGTATGCTCTTCGAAAAATACGTTCTTTTTTCTGCGGTATGTTTGTCATCAAGAAGCATTTCCGCATTTGTCATTATAACAGTCAGTGGAGTTTTCAGTTCGTGAGAAGCGTCCGCTACAAATTGCTTCTGCTGATTCCACGCTGTTTCTATGGGCTTCACCGTCCACCTTGCAAGCAGAACACTGATTGCGAAAAACAGTATAAGACTTAATACTGCGATAAGAATGCAGGTATAAGTAAGCTGTCGGAGTGTTTTGATTTCTCCTGAAATATCAGCAAAGAATATTGCTTCTTCAAAGGGATTGTGTCTTATATGAAAACGTAGGTGATACTCTTCAATAATACCTGTTTCAACTTTTGCGTTCAAAGCCTTATTATATATTTCAGAAAGCAGTTCATTATTTGAAAAATCCACAACCTCACTGCCCCATGCTGAATATTCCTTGTCAGGTGTTCTGTAGACTGCAAAGACCGAGGGCATAGTTTTTTGCGGAGCTTTATCAGGCATATCAGGCTGCATTGGCATTATAGAAACGGAACGGAGCATCCGTATATTATCCTGTTCCATATTTGATTTTGTAAAGAACAGTATCAGTCCGAAAATGACCGCAAGCATTACTGTTACAATAGCCATATTTACAATGATAAATTTCCGTCTTAATCGCTTAATCATTTCCTGCCTCCAGATGATAGCCGAGCCTGCGGATAGCCTCAATACGTATATCAGAGCCGATACTCAGAAGCTTTTTACGCAGAAACCCAACATACACTTCAACGTGATTTTCAACAGCGTTGGAGTCATAGCCCCATACCTTTGTCAGCAGCGTTTCTTTTGAAACGTTGTTTTCTTTTGCCTGCATAAGAAAACGCATTATATCAAATTCTCTTGCGGAAAGACGGACGTTTTTGTTTCCACAGATAAGCTTTCCCGATTCAAGGTCAAGAAAGGTATTACCGAATTTCAGTTCATTTACCTGTGCGCCCTGCCTGCGGAGAAGTGCATTGACGCAGGCGAGAAGCTCTCTTGAATCAAATGGCTTTGTAAGGTAATAGTCCGCACCTGCATTGAGTCCCTCTATTCTGTCTTCAAGACTTGATTTTGCAGTCAGCATAAGAATAGGCGTTGCACAACGGTGTGCTCTGACACGTCTTGCGACCTCGTATCCATCCATTTCAGGCATCATTACATCAAGTATCAGCAAATCATAAATGCCAAGCTCTGCATATTCTCTGCCGCTTTTTCCGTCATATACGGCTTCCGTTTCAAAGCCTTTGGATTCAAGCAAATCACAGAGAGATTTTGCGAGCAGTTTTTCGTCCTCTATAATAAGTATCTTCATAAACATCACCTCTTACATTATGATACTACATTTTGCTGAAATCAAGCTGAAAAAGCTTTCAGCGTTCAGGTTTCATTATCTTTTCACCGCTTTTTCATATTGGCTGAAACTCTTTTCAGCGTTAATTCAGCATAGAGTGTTAAAATAAAAACAGAAATGAGGTGATAGCTATGGATTTCCGACACGAATGGAAGCACGAAATAAATTACTCGGACATGCTTGTTCTTCGTCAGCGACTTAAAGCGGTGATGAAGCCTGATGAAAACGCTGTGAACGGAAAATACTTTATCCGAAGTCTTTACTTTGACAATATTTCAGACAAGGCTTTGAGAGAGAAAATTGATGGCGTAAACTGCCGTGAAAAGTTCCGCATACGCTACTACAATGACGATACTTCCCTCATTCATCTTGAAAAGAAATCAAAAATAAACGGTCTTGGAAACAAGCAGAGTGCAAGTCTTTCAGCAGAGGAAGCACAGAAAATCGTTGACGGAGATTTCGACTGGATGATTGACTGTGACAGACCTCTTGTGCAGGAGCTTTACTCCAAAATGATGTCGCAGGGACTGCGACCGAAAACAATTGTGGATTACACCCGTGAGCCTTTTGTATTTTCAGCAGGAAATGTCCGTGTGACGCTGGATTATGACATACGCACAGGACTTTACTGCACAGATTTTTTAAATCCCGATTGTATTACGATTCCTGCAGGAAATGCACCGATCATACTTGAAGTCAAGTGGGATGAATTCCTGCCATCCGTCATCCGTGATATTGTTCAGCTTGAAAGCAGGCGTACAGCCGCTTTCTCAAAATATGCAGCATGCCGTATTTACGGCTAAATAATTAAAAAGGAGATTAAACCAATGAATTTCAATGATATTTTTAAATCGAGCTTTCTTGAAACAATGACAAGCGTAAGCATTCTCGATATGGCAATTGCCCTTGTGCTTGCTTTCGGACTGGGACTTTTTATTTTCCTCGTCTACAAAAAGACTTTTAACGGCGTAATGTATTCTTCAAGCTTCGGCGTTACACTTATTGCCCTCACAATGATTACAACGGTAGTTATTCTTGCAGTTACAAGCAATGTTGTGCTTTCACTCGGTATGGTCGGTGCGTTATCCATTGTCCGTTTCCGCACAGCTATCAAAGAGCC
>SVNW01000122.1 GCA_015066745.1 Ruminococcus sp.
ATGTTTTCTTTTAATAATTTTTCTGTTATCTGTTCAGATATCTTTACAAACATTAAAACCTACGGAGTTTTAATGCGTTGTCAGGAAGTTTTTCCTGATGAATAATTGCAAGACAAGTTGAATTTACTGTAAGACTTGTTACCACTATAGCGATTGTGGCAATAACATGAAGATTTTTTTAAAACAGACTTTTAAACAACCCCATCTTAACCCCTCCTTCTTCTGATATCTTTCATCACCTTCATTATACCACAAATATTTCGTTTGTGCTATGACATGTAAAAATCCATTAAGTTAATGTAATAATCTATGATTTTTTCTCAAAAATTGTAAAAATCAGATGCAGGTATCAGTGCGTTATTGTTAATTATATACATATATTGGCTTTAGGGGTTGAATTTCAAAGTGAAATATGGTAAAATATAAGTAACAAGAGATTATGAGAAGGACGTGTTATTAAAATGGAGATTATAGCAAAACCAAAACTTGATTTAGTTTTTAAGAAGATATTCACCGATACGGAAAATACAGATTTACTTGTGGATTTTATATCATCTGTTACGGGAATTTCCAAAGAGGATATGCTCAATATAATAATCGTTGATAACGAGATTATCCCCGATGCCGTGAATAAAAAATTCAGTCATCTTGATCTTCTTTTACAAACCCCGAATGAACAGATAAATATCGAAATACAAGTCAATAACTACGGAAATTTCAAAGAGAGAGCACTGTATTATTGGTCAAAAATCTTTACAATGAAACTGAATAAAAACGATGACTATTCGAAGTTGCAAAAGACAATTTCAATAAACATTATCGACTTTAATCTTTTCGAAAACGACAAGCCACATTCAAGTTTCATGGTTATGGAAAAAGAACGTCACGAAATATTGAGCGACAAATTCAGAATAGATTTTCTCGAACTAAAAAAAGCAAATAAAAGTGAAAATAAAAATCTTAAAGAATGGTTGGATTTTCTAAGTGTCACTACGGAGGAGGGACTCGATATGATAGAAAAAACCACAACAAATCCGGATATCATTTGTAAAGCAGTAGCTGTTGTCAGAAAGATGTCGGCAGACGAACAGTTTCTTTTTACCGTTCAGAAAAGAGAAGAAACTATGTTAAATGAAAAATGGGCTATTAATGATGCAAAAAATGAAGGAAGAGCTGAAGGACTAAAAGAGGGTGAGAAAAAGGGGAAGATTGAGGGAAGAATTGAAGGAAAAATTGAAGGCAAGATTGAAGGAAAAATTGAAAGCGTAAACAACCTTCTGAAAAATAACTTCTCTTTATCAGATGCATTAAAGTTTATCGGCATCGACGAAGAAACATATCGCAAATATTCCTTGTCATAATAAAATATATACCAAGCGACAACCGCACCGGTTTTTGATATGGTGCGGTTGTCATTTTCATATTACATTAAGGAGTAGTCTTATTTATTAATCATACACTCAACTTAAAACAGGTGGACTTGTAACTGTAACTTTGAAAATTACAAGATTGTCGATATTTAGTTTGAATTTATACAAAAATTCCTTGATATGTAAATATGTTATTTTCAGATACGCTTTTTTGAAAATATAAGTGTAAAGAAATTAAGTATAAGAAGTCCTGAAAGTATCAATATACTACTGAGCTTCAAAGTGTGTGCAATATTCTGCATATCGCTGAAATACGATAATGTACATTTAAAAGTTAGTGCATAGGAAATGCCAAGCCATGCTGTACTCTGTAGCAGTAATGCTGTACGTTGTTTTTTACAGATTGCATGAACAATAAGTGATAATACATTGAGTAATATAACGATACTGCAACTTGCTTTTAAAAATTCACTTGTAAAACGATTGACATCTGTAAAAGTGAGAGTTATCAATATTATGGTGAATATAACCGAGATGATGGAAAATACAGCTGAAATGATACTTGTTCTGAAACTTAGCTTTTCAGTTTTTGAAAAACTCCTTTCAAAGCAAATGGCAAGTATAGGGGTGGAGATGAACGTGAGTATATGCACTGAACGTAACCCCCATATGACAGTATTATGTGAAGATATACCAAAGTAAAATAAAAGTGACAGTGCAAGTGGAATAACAAACAAAAGAAATGGTCTGATTGCAGAAATGCGTTTTACTGCACAAGAAGTACATAACTTATCCTGAGCAGTTGCTTGTGCGGAAACATTTCCGGATACATTCGGGGTGGTTACACTTTTCATAGATAATTCCTCCTTTTTATCTTAACCTCTACTTAACCGATAGCGATTAATGCTTAATTATTAAATAAATTAGTGTTAATCATCCTACTGAATCACTAATAGTTCCTGTATCAGAACAAGATATTTTGAAATAACCACTATATGCATTTACAGGAATAGCAGTATTATAAAATTTATATTCAACTTTGGCATAAGCCTTTCCAAGCGTAACATATCCATTACTTTTGCTTTTATTAAAGTATTGACATGTAACACCCGAAGGAGTAGAGTGCCAAGCTGTCATTGCACTGCACTGTACTTTTCTAGTTGAATTATAATTGTTCCAATCAAAAGTAGCAGTTATACCTACAGTTGAAAAATTATTCACATTTGTTTCGCGAGTCACAATATCTTCTCCGACATCTGAGCGAGTAACTCCCTTAGATATTTCAACAGTATCATATATTGTTGTATTATCATCACATCTATACTCTCTAACAACTGTTGTGGAATAGTTTTTAGATTGTACACTTTGATTAACCAGTGTCATAGAGCTACCATAATCTAATCGCTCAAATTCATAAACCAAACCATCTTCCAATGTAATGCTAAAATTAGAGGAATTGCTTGAAAGTTCAGTAACTTTAACAGTGCTACTAGAACTACTGTTCAAATATGAAATGCCGTCACCTTGTGTAGTAGCATTTACTGTTAATACATTTGTTGGAATACATAATGCCAAACTTGCAACGCAAAGGATAAAGTTTTTAATTTTTTTCATGTTATTAATCACTCCTAAAATAATAATTTAGTAGCCTTGAGCAAAACTCATAAGCCACGTAAAATCGTTGTTTTTTAAACAAAAAAATTTTTTTATCACTATAGAAACAACCAGCTATTTATGTTATAATATAAATAGACGAAATTCACAACAATAAG
>SVNW01000059.1 GCA_015066745.1 Ruminococcus sp.
TATTTAACTCAAAGAAATGTATCATAAACTTTTCTGTCAGTACTTCATGACGTTTATGTTCTATCATCTTAAAACACGAATGATAATCTTCACACTTGAATGCGTTGAAACTTGTTATGTTTATGCAAATAGTCTGATTGAGGTTTTCGTAGTCATCCCCCGATTTTAACTGTTCTGCGTATAACTTTGCTCCGTAATAAAGCGAGCGTTCACTGAATCCGGGGACTCTGTTTATCTGCATTTCCACGTCTACTATTCTGTCGTTTACGTTTAGTTTGAGGTCAAGTTTGCTGAACTTCTGATCGGCATATTCGGGCGGTAGTTCCACGTTTTCTATTGTCAGTGCTGTTATGCTTTCTTTGGGAATTTCGAGAAGTGCTGACAAAAAGGCTTTTATTATCCGCTCGTTTTTACTGTCGCCGAATATTCTTTTAAAAATTATGTCCAGTTTGAGTTTTGTTTTATTATCTTTGCGTTTCTGTCGATTACAGGTGTGATTTGTTCGTTATTACGGTTATCCATATTTATTTACCGTTCCTCTCTTTTTATTTTAACACATAAATATTTCTATTTCAATAGTAATATTATGGTTATGTTATCATTATAACACATTAAGAAATTTTTGTAAATATGTAATTTTATATCTTTTTATATTTTTTTACTCACAAAAAATTTCAGATACAAAAATAAAGCAACACACTACAATATTTCACATACTGTACCATGTTGCTTTTATTTTATTACTTTATCACCTTACCTGCACGAACTCTGCGTACATGGTGGGTTTCTTTCTTTTTTTCTTCCTTTGGTTTTTCTATCTCCGGGTCGGGAGCAAGTTCGGGGTTGTACTGTCTGAAAACAGTAACAAACTGTACTGAGAAGATAAGTGCCAGTATCGCTGAACCTATCATAAGCATAATATACGCAACAATCGGTATTCTGTAGCAAACGTAAGAGATACCAAATGAGCATACTACAAGAACAAAACTCACTTTCCAGTGTCTTATCGCCATAAGGAACGCTGTTCTGAGAGTATCATTTATTTTATTTTCGAAAACCGCCAAAACAGGAAATACAAAAAGCAATGTTGCAAAATACATCAATGCCACACCCAGCCCAAGCGCATTCATGACAAATGCTATCTGCTCTTTACTCTGTGCCCAGTAATACAGATAACTAAGTACTACAGCTCCTCCAAAAAACATTATAAAGAAAATTATCGTAGAATCCTTAAAATTACTCTTAAATGCCCTGAAATAGTTTTTGACAAGACTGCTGTCCCTGCCCCTTACTATCTTTATCGTATTGTAATAGAGTGCTGTTGTCGATGCACCGAGTGTGAAAACCGGTATACTGGTAACAAGCCACAAAAGCGACAGAATAAACATATCACCTATACGTGAAATAAACTTAAAAACAGGATTATCCACACTGAATATACTTCTCATCATTTAAAAATTACACCTCTAAACTTTACTCATAACCGATTCTATATATTCTCTTGCTTTTTCTGAATTTTCCGGAACAGTATTTTCAAGCGTCACATGGATATATGGTTTCTGATATTTTATAAAACGCATAATATCAGTATAATCCATCTCACCTGTACCTGCCGCACACGCTGTCAGTTCATCTCCGTCCACCTTAAAATCCTTTATATGCACACAAGCTATATCCTTGCCAAGAAGTTCTATAGCTTCATTTATTACCTGTGTTCTGTTCTGATAATTTTCTGCTCCGAGAAGATTTACAGGGTCAAAAATTATCTGAAGATTTGGTGAACCTATCTCATCAAGCACTTTTCTTGCTCTCTGAGGTGAGTAAACTATGTGTTTGAGTACAGGTTCTATCGCAACTATAACACCCATTTTTTCGGCATATTCTACTATAGGGCGAAGGTTTTTTATAAAAATATCAAGTGACTTATCACTGCGACATTCCGGTTCATATTTGTATTCCATATTTGGAGCACCGGTTTCAGTTCCGACAACACCACAACCGAGAATGGACGCAAATCTTATGTGTGCCATGTATTTTTCGGTGTTCTGTCTGAGTTTTTCACTGTCGGGTACTGCAAGATTAAGATAACAGCCTATAACAGCAATATCCATATCATTTTTAAAAAAAAGCTTTTTAAGATACATCGCAAGTCCCGGAGTCATAGCAGATACATCGGTACTGTGATGTGATATTGATTTTGAAAGAGCTATATGACCGCAGAGAAAACCTCTTTTTCTGAGTATCGGAAGAAGTTCTTCAAGCGGTAATTTTTCACCGTCATGTATTCTGATTCCAAGTTGCATTTAGTCCTCCATAAAATCATCTATATTGTAAAGCTCGTACTTATCTCCATTATAACCCTTTACAGTTACATTTTCAAGTAAAAGTTTTTCAATATTATTAGCGTATATTCCTCTTTTACACATTTCTTCAACTCCGCAAAGCATTGCAGGATATCCTTTTAAAGCGTTTTTATCAAAATCCACATAAATATTTTTCATGGATATCTTTTCGATCTTGCGTTCGGGAAGTCCGTGAAAATATGCCACTGCAAAATGTGTATCCGTACAGTTTATGTCCTCAAAACAAAGTTCCTTTACCGATGGTGTTCTCTCGTCAACAGGTAACGGATCTCTGTTTTGCACATAACTTGTTCTTCCGTCAGGGTCACAAAAATAAAAACAATTTACAACAAAAGGTGTCTTTACGCTATTCATATTTATATGAGAAAACGTTATATTATCTATTACAGCCTTGTCACCTCTGCCACGTCTGGTTTTTATTCTGAGTCCTCTGTCGGTATTTGAAAAAATGCAGGAAGAAACTTTTACATTTCTTACACCTGCCGACATTTCACTGCCTACTGTCACCGCTCCGTGACCATTTTCCATAAGACAATGTGAAATATCGATATTTTCCGATGGGAGTCCGTATTTTCTGCCCATGTATATCTTGCATGATTTAAGTGCTATGCAGTCATCACCAAGAGTAAACTTTACACCTGTAATGTTCACGTTTTTGCATGATTCCACATCTATTCCGTCTGTATTCGGAGAATCGGAAGGATTTTGTATATTTATACCTGCAAAAGTGATATCTTCCGAAAAATACGGGTGTATAGTCCATGATGGGCTGTTTCTGAAAGTAACGCCACAAACAAATATATTTTCACATGAGCTTAAAAAAAGAAGTCTTGGTCTGAATGCTCCACGCATCGTCTTTTCGTCATACCACCAGTCATCATGAGAGGCATTTCCGTCTATCACGCCTTTACCGCATATCGTGACATTTTCAACATCAAGACCTGTTATTATCCCTGCAAACATAGGGAGAGGATTGCCCTCCCATGTGCCGAGATTGTACTCTGATTTTCCGTCATAGCTTTCTATCATGCCCGGAAATACAGGGTGATTGTAACGCTCATTATCTGCAAGCAGTACTGCGTCCTCGGAAAGTTCTATGGTGATATTGCTTTTTAAGAAAATATTTCTTATCCTGTAGATCCCCTTCGGAACAAATATTCTGCTGTTTTTCGGACAAGCCATAACTGCAGACTGAAAATATACAGTATCGTCATTTACCCCGTCACCGACTGCACCGAATTTTTTTACATTAAGCGTGACAAATTCCATAGGTACAGTAAATGAAATACTTTCTTCAACGTCATTGAATCTTACAGTCAGAGTGATATCTTCGCCCGGCTTTATTTTGTCTATGTAGTTTATAACCAAAGAAGTTTTTTTGTAAAATCTGTAATTTATAAAAATTTCAGCCTGTGATGAGTTTTCATAAAAACCATCATTGTTGATTTTTACTACTGCAAATCTTGGCATTAATTTTATCAGTTCAATTTGCATCTTATTTTCCCCTTACACGACTTCAAGACAGAAGTAGCTATGACCCCTGTCTTGAATTCTTTTAGTATATTTTTTAACCCTTTACACTTCCTGCGGAAATACCGTCAACAAAGTTTTTCTGAGCACAGAAGAACACTACAAGTGACGGAATGATGGAAATGAGTGATACTGCAAGTACACGATTCCATTCAAATCCTGTATCAGCGTCCATAGAAAGCTTTACAAATATAGTAGCAGGATATCTTTCCGGAGTTGTAACGTAAAGAAGGGGTCCCATAAAGTCGTTTGATGACCACATAAACTGGAAAAGTGCACAACTTACGAGAGCCGGTTTCAACATAGGACAGATAACGAGAACAAGTGTCTGTAAAGCGTTACAGCCATCTATTGTTGCTGCCTCATCGAGTTCTCTGGGAATACCTCTGAGGAACTGAACAAGCATAAATACAAAATATGTATCAAAAGCAAACAGTGACGGAAGTATAAGCGGAAGATATACAGGTGAGTCAACCCAGCCGAACTTGTTGTAAAGAATAAACTGAGGAACGTTCATTACAACCTGTGGCAGAAAGAGAGTAGCCATAAGAACCGCAAAGAGAATGTTTCTTCCTTTGAAGTTGAATCTTCCGAAACCATATGCTGTTAATGTTGCTGAAATAAGTGTGAAAAACACCTTTGGCAATACGTACTTATATGTATTGAGCATAGCAGAAAGGAGATTTATCTTTCCGCCGTAGTCATTCATAGCAGCCTTATATCCATCAAAAGTCGGTTTTGTTGTAAATGGTGATATACTGCTGAAAATTTCATTGTTTGTCTTAAAGGTAGCACCTATCATCCATATGAGAGGATATACCATTACGAAGCCTACAGCAATAAGTATAACATATTTTAAAAATGACGCTACCTGCTGTGCCTTTTTGTAGCTTTTTATCTGCATCGTATTCCTCCCTTATTTTTCATCGCCGTAGTAGACCCAGTATTTCTGGCTTATAAATGCGATTATACTAAGTATTGTTACTATTGTGAAGAGTACCCATGCCATTGCACTTGCCATACCCATTTCATTCATCTGGAATGCACGCTTGTAAATGAGCAATGAGAACAATGTAGTAGCATTTCTAGGGCCACCCTGTGTAATAATATACGGACCGTTAAATTCCTGGAATGCCTGACAAAGCTGAGTTACAAGATTGTAGAACACAACCGGTGTTATAAGAGGAAGTGTTATACTGAAAAACTGTCTTGGCTTGCTCGCACCGTCAATAGTTGCTGCTTCGTAAAGGTCTGCCGGAACACCCTTGAGAGCTGCAAGGAAAAGAACCATTGCAGAACCGAACTGCCATACACGAAGAAGTGAGATAATGAACAACGCATACTTAGGGTCAGAAAGCCAGTTTATTCCTTCAAGTCCGAAAATACGGAGCATGGAGTTTATAAGACCGTCATCTCTGAAAAGTGCTTTCCACAATACTGCTATAGCAACAGAACCACCAAGAATAGACGGAATATAGTATGCTGTTCTGAAAAGATTTACGCCCTTTACCTTATAGTTAAGTATCATGGCAATAAAGAGAGCAAATGCAAGTTTGAGCGGTACTGTTATAAATGTATATTTAAAAGTAACGCTCAGTGACTTCATGATCTTATCGTCTTCAAAAATTTCCTTATAGTTCATAAGGCCATATTCAGTTGTACCGTTAAAAAGATGGAAATCTGAAAAACTGTATATAAGCGAAGAAATAAAAGGATAAAGTCGGAACACAAGAAAACCTATAAGCCAGACTAATATAAATAGAAAACCTAAATTATGTCTGAAAAACATATACAGCTTTCCCGGAGATCTTCGATTTGAAACATTATTCACTGTTGTTTACCTCCCGGATTTAGTTACGATTTTGTTTTTCGGCATCAAGCATGATCTTCTGAGCATATGCCATTATAAAAGGACCTGTTCCCTTTGAATCATCTGACACTCTCGGTTCTGAAAGATAATACCCGATACTTCCGTCTCGTTGTTCTCCCGGTCCAAGACCTGCAACTTTACATATGTCACACAAACAGATCTCATCGTTGTCTTCACTCTTTACAAGTTTTTCTTTTACCAGACAATCAAATATATCTGCTCCCAGATCAGCATATTTTTCAAAACTTATAACTTCAAGTCTTGCTGCTTTCATTACAGCATATGCTATCATTGCACTGCCCGAAGTTTCAGTGTAATTATCCTTGTTGTCATGACAGTCAACAACCTGATAAAACAGTCCGCTTTCTTTGTCACGATAACTCAGTATACCATCAATTGCCTCTCTGAAAATGTCACATAATTCACGATAATGTTCATACATCTCCTGCGACATATTATCAATGGTATCAATAAGCGCAATAAGATACCAGCCTATTGAACGAAGCCAGAAGTTCGCAGAAAGTCCTGTCTTTTTATCTGCCCAGCTCTGAATTTTATCAGAGTCATATCCATGATAATATAATTTTTTATTATTGTCAAACATATACTTACGTACATTTCTGAACTGACTTAATATGTCATTATAATTTTCTTTTTTATTAAAAACCGTTTCATACTGCATATAAAACGGCTGTGCCATATACAATCCGTCAAGCCATACCTGAGCCGGATAAACCGCCTTGTGTATAAAATTCCCGTCAGATGTACGTGGCTGTTTCGTAAGCCAATGTATAGAATAATCTATAGCTTTTTTATATTTTTCATCTTTGGTTTCTTTATAAGCAAAAAAAAGGATCTTGCTACAGTTAAAACTATCTATGCTGTATTTTTCAGCAGGAAAATTATTGATAGTACCGTCTTCTTCTATAAACGGAGCAAGATAATCTAAAATGAATTTACGATATTTTTCGTCACCTGTAGCTTCATACAACTGCTGACAACCGGCTAAAACACAACCGTCCTCGTAATTCCAGTACTCTTTGTAATTTGTATACTTATCAAGAAAACTGTTTATATACTTTTGTACCATATTACTTCAACTCCCACCGTTCTTAAATTCATCTCCGCAAAAACGGAGATGAATCTGACGGTTTTCAGTTTATATTTTATTAACCTTCGAGAACTTCTGTTACACCTTCAACAAGGATCTCAGCAGCTTTTTCAACACTGTATTCATCATAGCTCAAACCACCGAATACATCGTAATATACTCCATCAGGGTTGCCTTTGAGTTTTGAATTTTCAAACTGTGTATCGAGCGGGAACTTAGCCCATTCAAGAACCTTTGAGTTAGCTTCTGCAACAACTTCGTTAAGGAGACCGCCGTCTGTACAAGTCTTGAGAGCTGACTTGCTGAGCGGGATACCTCTTTCAGCAGCCATTATAGCTGTACCTTCTTCGCTGTTGAGAAGGAATTCAAGAAGCTTTGCACATTCTTCAGGGTGCTTTGTATTTTCAGAGATAGCAAATGCAAGTGAAACCTTTGTAAATCCACCCTGATGCTTACCAAAGTCCTTGAAGTAGTCACCTACTACAAATTCCTGACCTTCGTTAAGAGCTGAAGCAAACTTTGTTGCTGAAGAATCCCATTCGAAAATACCTGCATACTTGCCTTCCATCCACTTAGGATTCTTATCGAGTGAAGCAGCACCATCACCGATGATCGTAGGAATTGAAGGAATAACGTGCTTATCTTCAAGTTCGTTCATAAACTCAAGACCTGTAGCAATTTCTTCAGCTGTATAGTTGAGTTTACCGTCTTCTACCCATGCTTTGCCATATACAGATTCAAGGTAGTAAATGAAAAGAATAGTTCTGTCATATTCGCCGAGTGCGAGCGGATAATAATCATCGCCAAGAACTTCCTTGAATGTCTGACCTGCTGCATAGAGTTCTTCAAGTGATGTAGGAACACTTATTCCTGCATTTTCAAAAGCTGTCTTGTTCCAGTAGAATATACGGCCTGTCATAGATACAGGAATAGCCTGAAGTTCATCGGCTACTACACACTGGTTAAGAGCTTCTTCACTGTAGTTTGAAAGATCAAAGTGTTCAGACATTGTATTCATATCAAGGAACTTGCTTCCGTCTGCACTGTAGTTTGAGATCCAGTTCCAGTTGATCTGGTTTATGTCAGGAGCAGTACCTGCATACAATGATGTTGACATAGCATCTTCCCAGCCGTCCCATGCACCAAACTGTACTTCAACGTTGATATTTTCATTTTCTTCCATAAATGCATTTATAGCATTCTGTGTAGCTTCATGTCTTGTGTCTCCGCCCCACCATGAAATCTTTATTGTAACGTCTTCACCTGAATTTTCTTCTTTTTCTCCGCCTTTATTTTCACTGTCAGAAACACTTGCGTTTCCTGATTTGCTTTCTGATGAAGCACCTTCATCTCCACCGCATGATGTAAATGCACCTACAAGAGCTATGCTGAGAACAGCTGCCATTATCTTCTTAATCTTAATCATCTTAATTTTCCTCCTGATACTATTTCGGTTGTTTACCTATATATGCGAGTATACCGCCGTCAACGTAGAGAATATGTCCGTTTACAAAGTTTGATGCATCTGATGCAAGGAAAACTGCAGGACCTGCAAGGTCTTCAGGAGTTCCCCAGCGTGCAGCAGGTGTCTTTGCAATAATAAAACTGTTGAACGGGTGACCATCTTCTCTGAGAGGAGCAGTCTGAGGTGTTGCTATATATCCCGGACCTATGCCGTTACACTGTATATTGAACTCACCGTATTCAGACGCTATATTTTTAGTAAGCATTTTGAGACCACCCTTGGCAGCCGCATATGCCGAAACTGTTTCACGTCCGAGTTCTGACATCATAGAGCATATGTTTATTATCTTTCCATGACCTTTTTTTATCATGGAAGGAATGACAGCCTTTGATACGATGAATGGTGCATTCAGGTCAACATCTATAACCTGTCTGAATTCATCAGCTGACATTTCACACATAGGTATTCTCTTGATTATACCTGCATTATTAACTAATATATCGACAATTCCCACTTTTTTTTCTATATCAGCTATCATTTCTGATACCTGTTTTTCATTTGTTACGTCACATACGTAACCTGTTGCATCGATACCGATTTTCTTGTATTCTTCTATTCCCTTGTTTACAAGCTCTTCTTTGATATCGTTAAAAACGATTTTTGCTCCGTTTTGTGCAAGTGCCGAAGCAATTGCAAAACCGATACCATATGAAGCACCTGTTACAAGAGCTACTTTTCCTTCAAGTGAAAAACAATTCATTTTTTTATACCTGCCTTATCTCAGATCAGTCATTGCTACTGCATCCATATCATCAAATGCCTGATTTTCTCCTGCCATGCCCCAGATAAATGTGTATGCCTGTGTACCTGACGCACTGTGGATAGACCAGCTCGGTGAAATAACAGCCTCTTCGTTTCTCATAACAAGATGTCTTGTTTCCTGAGGCTCACCCATATAATGAAATACTACTGCATCATCACTGAGTTCAAAATACAGATACACTTCCATTCTTCTGTCATGAGTATGGCAAGGCATAGTATTCCATACGCTTCCCGGTTTGAGTGAAGTCATACCCATAACGAGCTGACAGCTTTCTACCTGACCGGGAAGAATGTATTTATTTATAACACGATGATTTGAACCTTCGAGTGAACCAAGTTCAACCTTGTTTTCCGGCTTTATATCGTCAAGTGTAATAAGTACTGTCGGATATGATTTGTGTGCCGGTGTGCTGTTGAAGTAAAACTTTGCAGGCTTACTCTCATCGTCACTTTCAAATATTATTTCCTTTGAACCCATACCGATGTATATACCGTCTTTGTATCCTAACTTATACTCGGTACCGTCAACCATGATCTTACCGCTTCCACCTATATTGATAACGCCCATTTCTCTTCTCTGAAGAAAATATTCCGCACGTATCTCTTCTCCGGCTGTAAGTTCAAGTTTCTGTCTTACCGGAACAGCAGAACCGGTTATGATCCTGTCAATATGACTATAAACAGTCTTTATCTCATCTTCCTTAAAAAGATCCTGAATGAGGAATTCTTCACGCAGTCTTGATGTATCATAATTTTTAACATCTTTTGGTGAAGCAGCTGTTCTTATTTCCATTACACACACACATTCCTTTCGATTGATCAGCGCTGTACTCTTCCTGAGCCATCGCCACCGGCAAGTTTTAACACTTCATCGGCAACTATCATATTGAAATCGCCTTCAACACTGTGCTTGAGACAACTTGCTGCTGCTGCAAACTCTATTATCTTCTGTGAATCAAAACCTTCGAGACACGCATAAATAAGTCCGCCTCCGAAGCTGTCACCGCCACCTACTCTGTCTACTATATGCATAAGATAACTCTTGCTGAAGAAGCAGTCATTTCCGTCATAGAGCATAGCTGCCCATTTGTTATCATTTGCTGAGATAGAACTTCTGAGAGTTATAGCAACCTTTGAAAAGCCGAATCTGTCTGCAAGCTGTTTTGCAACATCTTTATAACCTTCGTGATTTACTGCACCTGCTGTAACATCTGTACCTTTTGATTTTATACCGAATACATCACTGGCATCTTCTTCGTTTGCGATACAAACATCAACATATTTGCAAAGTTCACTCATAACTTCATTTGCTTTTTCTTTACTCCAGAGTTTATTTCTGTAGTTTAAGTCACAACTTACTGTGATTCCTTTTTCTCTTGCCTTTTTGCAGGCTTCAAGACAGATCTTTGCAACGTTGTCACCAAGTGCAGGTGTTATACCTGTAAAGTGGAACCAGTCTGCACCTTCAAAAATAGCATCCCAGTCAAAATCAGAACTGTCAGCAGTAGCGATAGATGAACCTGCTCTGTCATATATAACTGTAGAAGGTCTCTGTGATGCGCCTTTTTCAAGATAATAGATGCCTACACGATCGCCTCCTCTTGAAATAAACGAAGTATCTACTCCGTACTTTCTAAGGGAATTTACTGCACACTGACCGATATTATGTTTCGGAAGCTTTGTAACAAACTTAGCGTCATATCCGTAATTTGCAAGTGATACCGCTACGTTCGCCTCGCCACCGCCATAAGTTGCACCAAATTTTTCAGCCTGAACAAATCTGAGATAGCCTTCGGGTGCAAGTCTGAGCATAATTTCGCCAAACGTAATAACTTTCTTCATTTTTCATACAACCCTTTCAATTTATTTCTGAAGCAGGTGAAGTGCAAAACTTCCTACACTGTCTTTCAGATATACAGCTTTAAGATTTCCCTTATTATCATACTTGGCGGTAGCATTGTCAAATTCAAATCCCCTTTTTTGCAAATGATATACCGCTCTGTCTATATAATTTGTCTTAATTCCGAGATGACCGCATTCACCAAGATATCTGCTTTTCATAACTTCAACAGCACTTCCGGCAAATACAGAAGAATTTCCTGATTTTTTTGCAAAACCAAAAAGTTTTTCAAATGTATCAGCTGTTTTTTCAGCTTCTTCTTCACTGTCTGTGTTTATACCTATATGTGCAAGTTCAAAACCAAGCATCTTTGTAACAGCTTGTGAGGTAAGTGATTCTATCTTATCAAATTCTCCGTTTGAAACCATATCCTTGCTTACCATCCATGAACCACCGCAAGCAACTATCTTTCCAAAATCAAGATATTCGATTATATTTTTTTCGGTAATGCCTCCTGTAGGCATAAACTTCATTGAACCGTAAGGAGCACTCATAGCCTTTATCATTTTAAGACCGCCTGCCGCTTCAGCAGGGAAAAACTTTACAACATCAAGTCCGAGTTCAATAGCCTGTTCGATATCGCTTGGATTTGTACAGCCCGGAATAACAGGAATGTTTTTGCTTACACAATAAGCTACAGTCTTTGGATTAAGACCGGGGCTTACTATAAACTTTGCACCTGCATTTACTGCTTTGTCAACCTGTTCTTCATTAAGTACAGTTCCAGCACCTATAAGCATCTGAGGAAATTTTTCAGACATTATTCTGATGCTTTCTTCAGCGGCCGCTGTTCTGAAAGTAATTTCCGCACATGGAAGGCCACCATTGCAAAGAGCCTGAGCAAGAGGCTCTGCATCTTTTGCATCATCTAATGCAACAACAGGTACTATACCTATTTTTGATATTTCTTCTATAACAGAATTCATTATAAAGTAACTCCTTTTTTAAATATTGTCATATCACGATAACCTGATAACTCACTTTTTAACTTCTTACCTGACGCTACATCAAGTATAAAATCGAACAATTTATCCGCTGTTTCTTCAATGCCTGAATTTTCTACTATCGGTCCTGCATTGAAATCTATCCAGTTATTTTTCTTTTCATAGAGTGCTGAATTGCTTGAAATTTTTATGGTAGGAACAGGGCAGGCAAAAGGTGTTCCTCTTCCTGTAGTAAAAAGCACAATATGTGCCCCTGATGCTGCAAGAGCTGTTGACGCTACCAGATCATTTCCTGGAGCAGAAAGGAGATTAAGACCTTTTTGTGAAACGCTCTCACCATATTTCATTACGCCACACACAAGAGAATCACCTGATTTTTGTGTACAGCCAAGTGATTTGTCTTCAAGCGTAGAAATTCCGCCTGCTTTGTTTCCGGGTGAAGGATTTTCGTATATGGGCAATCCCTCTTTTTCATAGTAGAGTTTAAAATCATTTATAAGATCTACTATCTCTTCAAAAGTAGCTTTATCTTTTGCCCTGTTCATAAGTATAGTTTCCGCACCGAACATTTCAGGAACTTCTGTAAGTATAGCCGTACCTCCGAGTGAAACTAACATATCGGAAAAACGTCCGCACAATGGATTTGCTGTTATTCCCGAAAATCCGTCTGACCCTCCGCACTTAAGCCCTATTACAAGTTCGCCAGCATCGATTTCCTCACGCTGTGATGAAGATGCATATTCCACAAGTTCTCTGAGCATCTGTAAGCCATCACTTATTTCGTCCTCGTGATCCTGACACTTTAAAAAACGAACTCTGTTTTCATCATAGTCTCCGATATACTTTTTCAGAATCTCTATACTGCTGTTTTCACAGCCAAGACCGACAACAAGTACACCGCCGGCATTCTGATGATTTACAAGATCAGCAAGTATATGACGCGTATTTTCCTGATCGGCATCAAGTTGTGAACAACCATACGGATGAGGAAATGCCACTACTGCATCAATATTTTCAGTTATAAATTTTTGCGCTTCTTTTTCAAGTGATTTTACTATTCCGTTTACGCAACCTACTGTAGGAATTATCCACACTTCGTTTCTTATGCCGACTTTACCGTCTTTTCTTCTGTATCCCTGAAAAGTACGGGCTTTAGGTGCTTTAAGACTGCGTATCTCTGTGGGAGCATATGTATAATCGAGTATTCCGTCAAGTGCGGTCTTTATGTTGTGTGTATGGATCCACTGACCTGCTTTTATATCCTGCAGAGCATTTCCTATGGTATAACCATACTTTACAACAGGCGTACCGCATTCTATATCTTTAAGAGCAACTTTGTGACCTGCTGAAATTTCATCAACAACTTCAACAGTATTCTCACCACAATTTATAACAGTACCTTTTGCAAGTTTTTCTATAGCTACCGCTACATTATCATTTTCATTTATTTTTATAAATTTCATGACCGTACCTCACAAAAAATACTTTTCCATCACTGCTCTCATACCGTCTTTTCTTATTTCAAAAAGAAAATCAGCAACAGTTTTTTCAAGTCCTGAAACTTCTGTAAGATCTCTTCCCCAGAAATCTTCTTCCTTGAGTACGAGTCTTGTAAGTTCTGCTGTATTTTCTGATGATTTATCAGCAAAAAATCTGAGCACTTTTGCATCATCTTTTATCAGATATTCTTCACCGTTTCTTTTACCGACAAGAACACCGTCACGAAGATCGTCACTGCTGTAAAATGCTATAAGTGCCGCAAGAGAAAACGCCAGACCTTTCGGAATTTCATTTTTTATCTGAACATATCCGAGAAGACTCGGCATACATCTTGCTCTCCATTTTGAAACACTGTTGAGCGAAATAGAGAGAAGAGCGTGCTTTATAAAAGGATTTTTAAATCTTTCCTTAACAGAATCCGCAAACTCTGTAAGCGCTTTCTTAGAAAGCTCAAGTGTAGGGATTATTTCATCAAAAATAACCCTGTCCATATAATTATATATTACTTTGTCGTCCATAGACTGTCCGACATAATCATTTCCTGCAAGATATGACGCAAGTGAAAATGACGTATGAGCTCCGTTTAGTATACGTACTTTTCTCTGCTTATACGGCTTATGATCATCTGTAAAGATAACAGGCAGACCTGCTTTGTCAAAAGGAATTTCATCTTTTATCTCTTTGTCTGACTCGATGACCCAAAGAGCAAAAAGTTCACCTGTTACAAGAAGTTTATCTTCATATCCAAACTTCTCAAACATTTCCTTATCCTCTCCGTGAGGATAACCTGTAACTATTCTGTCAACCAGTGTACTTGCAAACACACACGCTTCGTCAAGCCACTGTACAAATTCTGCTCCGAGCTTCCAGCACTCAGAAAGTTTCTTTACACATCTTTTAAGTTCTTTTCCGTTTTCGTCTATGAGTTCTACCGGAAGAATAATAAGTCCTTTTGTGGTATCACCATCAAAGTGTTTGTATCTCTCATATAAAAACTTTGTAAGTTTTCCGGGATAACTTGACGGAGGACACATCTCATACTTATCGTTTTCGTCAAAAACTATACCTGCCTCTGTAGTATTTGAAACTACAAATCTGAGCGTATCAAGCTTTGCCAATTCTGCATATTCATCATAATCTGCACCGCAGGCAATAGTTTTGCTGATACTGGTAATAATTCTTGTCCTGGTTTTCTCTTCTCCGTTTTCAAGACCTCTGAGACAAACCGTATAAATACTGTCCTGTTTTGTAAAAGCTTCAACCGAACCATATTCTATCGGTTTTACAATAGCGATACTCCCGTTGAAATCAGTCTTTTCATTGAGAATATCAAACATATAGTCTACAAATGCTCTGAGAAAGTTACCTTCTCCGAACTGTACGACTTTTACCGGTCTTTCCGGCTTCTTTATGCCGGTTTCAATAATACTTAACACAATACAACCTTCTTTACCTCTTACCATTTTTACGTTAGTCAATCCACTTTGTAAGCACTTACACAAAATGCTGAAATCAAATGCGCAATATCCTAACCTATTTTTATTGCGCATTTGTTACAACGTTGGATTGAGCTTGAGGAAAATTTTAATAATCAGCCACAGTATCTGTAACCGCTTACATAAGAGATTATACACATATTTTTGTGATAAGTCAATAATTTTTCTGATTTTTATATATAATCACAACATAGAAAATAAAAAACAATATATTTTGCACAATTTTTTATTTTACGGTTGATTTTACGCAAATTATATTATATAATAATTTTCGGGAGTTGTAAGCACTTACACTCCTCGCACTATATTCTGAGTTATATAATTGAAAAAACTCAGGAAACAAAGAAGTTCATTTAATAGTTTTAAGATAATTTAAGGTATTTTCATTTTTTAGAAAGGGCATGAGATATATGAATATATATGACATATCAAAAATTGCCGGAGTATCGATCGCTACTGTATCACGCGTTATAAACAACAACCCGAACGTAAGTGAAAAAAATCGTGTCAAAGTTATGGCTGCCATAGAAGAAAGCGGTTACACTCCAAATGTTTTTGCAAGAGGTCTTGGACTAAATACTATGAAAACTATTGGTGTAATGTGCGCCGATTCTTCAGATCCGTATCTTGCTCAGGCTGTATACTACATAGAACAGAATCTCAGAAAAAACAACTATGATTCCCTGCTGTCATGTACCGGATACGATCACGAAACCAAGAAGAAATGTATGGATCTTCTGCTTTCAAAAAGAGTTGACGCTATAATACTTGTCGGCTCAAATTATGTTGAAAGCGATGACCGTATGAATGACTATATACGCAATGCGGCAAAGTCAGTTCCTGTAATGCTCATAAATGCGGCACTGAACGCGCCAAACGTTTACAGTACATTATGTGATGATTTTTCTGCAACATATGAAATAACAGAACGCTTTATAAAACAGGGCAAACGTGAAATATTGTACCTTTACAATTCAAATTCGTACAGTGCCATAAGAAAACTTGACGGTTTCAGAAGTGCTATGAAAGCCAACAAACTTCATATAGATGAAAAACTTATTCATTTTATAAGCTCGCACAGCAAATCCGTTCACGAAGTAAAACAGTCCATAAAAAGTCTTTGCGACAAGGGAATTACATTTGACGGTGTTATAGCTTCCGATGATGTACTTGCAATAGGTGCTATAAAATACGCCAAGGAAACAGGTATATCGGTTCCCGACAATCTCTTTATCGCAGGTTACAACAACTTCGATATAACAGAATACTGCGATCCGACACTTACATCGGTAGACAACAAACTGCCGTCTCTGTGTACACACTGTGTTGCAACACTTATGAGTGTATTTTCAAATGATACGTCCATTCCAAAACAGACAATATTTTCTGCTGAAATAATTGAAAGACAAACTACTAAACTAAATCAAAAATGAAATGAGGTTCAAGAAAATTTATGAGAAAATTTATGGATAAAGACTTTCTTCTGTCTACCAAAACCGCATCAGAACTTTTTCACAACTATGCTGAAAAAATGCCTGTAATCGACTACCACTGTCACATAAACCCACGTGAGATAGCCGAGAACAGAAAATTTGACAACATAACACAAGTATGGCTCGGCGGAGACCACTACAAATGGCGTCTTATGCGTTCTGCAGGTGTTGATGAAAAATATATAACCGGTGACGCAAGTGACAAAGAAAAATTTATGCACTGGGCAAAGACGCTTTCAAGAGCTATAGGAAATCCGCTCTACCACTGGAGTCATCTCGAATTACAGAGATTTTTCGGCTATGACGGTGTGTTAAATGAAAAAACTGCTGAAGAAGTATGGAACCTGTGCAACGAAAAACTTGCTTCTTCTGATATGCGTGTAAGAGATCTCATAAAGAAATCAAACGTAACAGTTATATGCACTACCGATGACCCTGTTGATTCACTTGAATGGCACAAGGTACTTGCAGAAGACAGTACATTTGAAACAAAGGTATTTCCTGCATGGCGTCCTGACAAGGCCATGAATATAGAAAAAGATGAATTTTCCGGATACATTTCAAAACTTGGTTTGCTTTGCAAAAAAGAAATAAAAAGCTTTGCTGATTTAAAAGAGGCTCTCTCACAGAGAATGGACTTCTTTGCTTCAATGAAATGCTGTGTTTCCGATCATGCACTTGAATATGTTTACTACTTACCTGCAACTGAAGAAGAAACCGAAAATATTTTCAGAAAAAAAATAAATAATGAAAAACTCACAGAAGATGAAATAGTAAAGTACAAGACAATGTTTATGCTCTTCTGTGGCAAAGAATACGCAAAAAGAGGCTGGGTAATGCAGCTTCACTATGGCGCAAAGCGTGACAATAACTATAAGCAATTTTCAAAATTAGGTCCTGATACGGGCTATGACTGTATAAATAATTTTGCTCCTTCATCTAATATTGCTGACTTTCTGAATTCTCTGGAGGCAGAACAATCCCTTCCCAAAACAATTATATACAGTCTGAATCCGAATGACAATCAGGCTATAGACACTATACTCGGCTGTTTCCAGAGTTCAGAAGTTGCAGGCAAAATCCAGCATGGTTCGGCATGGTGGTTCAACGACCACAAAACCGGTATGAGAGATCAGCTTATTTCTCTCGGAAATCTCGGTTATCTTGCCGGATTTGTAGGTATGCTTACAGATTCACGCAGTTTCTTATCATATCCAAGACACGAATATTTCAGACGCATTCTCTGCGACCTGTTCGGCGAACTTGTTGAAAATGGTGAATATCCATATGATATAGAAACTCTTGGACAGATCGTAAGCGATATCTCATATAACAATGCTGTAAATTACTTTGATTTTTTCTAACATTCCATACAATCCGAAATAAATATACCGGATTTTAAAATTTCTCTTAACCAAAACAATAAACCGTCTGAAGTGTGAGCTTCGGACGGTTTATTGTTTTATTGTTTATTAAGCATTTCACTAAGATATAATCCTACTTTGCTTTGAATATTGCTTGCAGTTTCTTCTGCTGTTTGTTTGGTTTCAATATACAGGTCAATATTTTCCTTTATAATTGATTCGATCTTTGAACCGGCTAAATTTAAGTGTGATGCTGATTCTATAAGCTCTATAATAAACTCTTTATCATTTTCTGATATATCAAGGGTAAAATCAATCGGTTCTGATAAATCAGGAGTATATATACTCCCACTATGCCCATTATACTTGATTTCCTCTGAAAATTTATTTTCAAAGGACTTTCTCAAAATCGGAAACTCCTGAATCTGATTCTGATATTCTTCCGATAAAAACATTTTAATAAATGACCACGCACCATCAGGATCGTCAGAAACAGATGAAACGGCAAATCCAAAGCTATTGCTTGTATCAATTGCAGACCTGCTTTTACCGTTGGCGGATACATCTGTTATCATATAATCGTTGTTATAAAGAACAGATAAGTATCCTTTTGAAGAAAAGTCATAAATTTCGTGTATTCCTGCTGTACCGTTATCGTTTATTGCATCGGGTATGTATTTAAGAAGGTTTATAAAATCATCAGATGTAAAATTGCATTTTGCATTTTCAAAATCAATAAATTCATGTGCTTTTGATATAACCATATACCCCCATAACGATTTCTCGTTTGCATATTTAAAATGAATATCATCGGTTTTAATTTTTTCAAGAAATGCAGAATAATCATAAGGAATATTTTCATCAGTATTTCCAAGTACTATTCCTTTTAGATTAAATGATGTCATTATTCCATAAATTTTATTATCACTCGAATACATATCAAGCACTGAACTGAATAAATCATTTAAGTTCAGAGTTGGATCACTTTCAATAAGTGTTGTCAGATCAAGTAGAGCATTCTTTTCTGATAACAACATAAAATCAAAATCCTTATCCAGAATATACAGATCAGGAATTTCAGAGTTAGCAACATCATGTCCAATATTACTTATCATTTTATCATCTGTTGAATAATCTCTTACTGTTATATAATAATCCAGATTTTCACGATTAAACTGTATTATTTTCTCAGATAAACTGATATTTTCTTTTATGTTATTACCTGCTACTATTATCTTTTTACGGTTATTAAATCTTTCTAATTCGTCATCATCAGCTTTTGTAAGTTTTAAATATACCCTATCTGTATCTGATACCATACAGCAGAAATAATTGTCCTCAGATATTTTTGAGAAAGATTCAATTTTATATATTAATCCGCTGTCAACAAGGTCGATTATTTTATCACTTTTTTCTTCTTTGTCATCATAACCATATATAGCTGACCCTGATTCGTAATAAAAATCATACTGATCATCGCCATGAAAAACATTTGATATTCTGATATCTTTTAATGTATTAAGTTCATAAACTGTATCCTCTGATAATTTCATTATTTTTATTTCAGTTCTATTTTCTATGCAGGAAAAGTAAACAGTATCTTTTGATTTAAATAATTGTGTAATGTAACTACCATCACTACAAGAGTATATACATTCCTCAGATGCACCGTTTATATCATATCTGACTAACTTGTTATTATTGTCTGTATCAAACAAAGATAATAACAGCATATTATCTGTAATAATAAATGATGAATATTTATCATCAAAATCTTTTTCTATTTTTATAGATTTAACTTGTTTTTCGTCATTATACAAGCTTAATTCATACTCTGTCTGGTCATAGTTTGACAGTGCATATACCATATTATCCTCTGTAATTCCACACGCAATAACAGATGAACCCAAATCAATTTCGCCTTTTTTATTATGATCGCTGTCAAATTTCTGGCATACAGAATGAATTTCAAAACGCATATTCGGAAATATGATGTAGCTCTTTCCTGACTGATAACAATAATTTTCATATGATAAACAATCCGGAACATCAACATTTTCTTTACGGTTTTCTTCTATATTATAGTAGAAACAATCCAAATTTGTTCTGCACAACTTAACTTCACTTGAATATCCGCTATATATTTCTGCATCAGGTATTTCATATCTGTCTTTTACCGTACCATCTGACATTTCCATGTGGTTAATATACCTACCCGAATCATCATAAGAACAAAGTACAAGATAATCATCTTCAACAAATATATCGGATGCCCTTCCGGGCATATCATTTAGTTCTCTTGAATACAATATATCCATATCTTCATTCATGCAATACAAGTAAATACTACCATTTCTGTTTGTTCCAAAAAAGAAAAGCATTCCCTGACTATAACACATTCTGAAACAACTTCCTGCAAATCCTTCCTTATCTGTTATATTACTCAGATTTATAGTTTGTAAGGGTTCAAGGTTCAAATCATATCTATACAAGAGTACTTCTCGTGAATTGATATCATCAGACAAAACAAGAATCATATTATCTGTACATACTATAGTTTGTGGAAAATATTCAAGGGATATTGTTTTTTCAGTTTTTTCAGTTTTTATATCTACACACGACAAATAAAAAATACTGTCATACATATATAGCATGTATAATCTGTCATTACTTATCTCTGCATCCATTATTCCATTATATAGTATATGTGTATTAATATTCAATTCTGAATTATTTTCTAGTGAGTAGATAGTGCATTTACCATCATCTTCACTTAAATTTTTCAATCCAAACTCATACAGAAAATCATTTCTTTTTATCACGTCTTCAATAAATGTAAAATCATCTGAAGGATATTCTTCTGTTTTGTAAAACAAAGAAATATAATTTTCATGATTTTTATCTGAATTTATAGTACTGCTACTCTTCTTACTACAACCTGATATAAAAAGAATGATGGTTAATAATATCAGGAATATTTTTTTGTTTTTCATAATTTAAGCTTACCTCTGTGTATATTTTTCTCATACCCCTGATATCTCCCTATTTTTTATCATAATGTCATTATCACCATTTTCTATAATATTTCTCTAAAAAACCGCTGACACCCGATACCCATGATGCCAGCGGTTTCATCTCACATCACACCACAGCCTCAACAATAATCTTATCGTCACGCTGTACAGTATGAACTCCTGATTTTTTATTATGATAAAAATATCTTCTAATTCAAAATATCAGAACATCATAGAATCGCTTATAGTCTGTGACAATTCGTTTTTATCTGTTGAAGCTTCCAGTGCTGCTTCTTTTGTGATCTTCTTCTCTCTTACAAGTCTTGCAAGGTCGGAATTAAGTGTATGCATTCCAAGTGCTTTACCCATCTGCATAGTCGAAACAAGCTGGTGACACTTTCCTGTACGTACAAGGTTCATAGCAGCATCTGTACCTATAAGTATCTCTGTTGCGGCAACTCGTCCGTTTCCTTCGGCAAGCGGTATAAGACACTGAGAAATAACACCTCTGAGTGTAGTTGAAAGCATCGTTCTTACCTGTGCCTGTGCATGAGGAGGACAAGCGTCGATAATACGGTCTATTGTCTGAGGCGCACTTGTTGTATGAAGTGTACCCATAACAAGATGTCCTGTTTCAGCTGCTGTAAGAGCAAGTGAGATAGTTTCATAGTCACGCATTTCGCCGATGAGAATAACATCAGGGTCCTCACGAAGTGCAGAACGAAGTGCGGCATTGAAGTCCTTTACGTCAGCTCCGACTTCACGCTGTCTTATAGTAGCCTTGTTCTGTTTGTAAACATATTCTATCGGGTCTTCGATAGTGAGAATATGTACCGGTTTGTTATCATTTACTTCATTTATCATAGCGGCAAGAGTTGTTGATTTACCGCTTCCTGTAGGTCCTGTAACAAGAATAAGACCTCTTGGTTCATTTACAAGTGTCTTGAGTACAGAAGGGAGTCCCATCTGGTCAAGTGAAGGTGCATTTGTGTTGAGAAGTCTTAAAACCGCACCAAGCTGTCCCTGTGCTCTGAAAACATTTACTCTGCATCGTGAACCGTCAGGTGACTGTATAGCAAAGTCAAGGTCTTCTCCGCTCTCAAGAAGTTCTTTCTGTTCTTTGTTTAACATAGAAAGTATCAGATCAGATATATCCGAATCTGTAAGCGGTATCTCGCACGGTGTAAGTGAACCGTGAATTCTGAAAACTGTCGGAAGTCCTACTGTGAAATGTATATCCGATGTTTTCTTCTGTCTTGCCTCGTTGATAATGTCATATAAATTGTTGATGTCCATTTTAAAATACGCCCCTTTTTTATATTATTGTTTATAGTAGCACAATGTAAAGTATATGATATTTTTTTAATCATTAAATCCCCAAATCGCATACACTACAATTGTTAGAGTTATTATAACATATTTTGCGTATAGTTTCAATACATTTTTGAAAATACAATTTTTATTATTTTTCACACAATTATATGCGCTCA
>SVNW01000060.1:0-5920 GCA_015066745.1 Ruminococcus sp.
TTGATGCTGTAATCTGTCAATAACTACTCTTTATTATTCCGCTTCATTCCAATATCAAAAATGAAAATCGAAGAAAAACGGAGAAAACGATAGATATTTTAAGAAAATTGCAAGATTATATAGAGAGTGTGGACAAATATGGTTACGTGACGCAGTTGCAGAGATTAGAGTCCGACAATAATGATACAATATTTTCAACAATATCAGGTGAAGGAGAAATACTTGAATCACTTGTAGCAAATGATTTTTGTGTTGCGTGGCGTGATGAAACAGGGAGCGACAGTACACCATGTGTATATGACGTATCAACAGATAAAATAGTCATATTTGATAATATGGAAAAATGTTATTACAGAACGCTTTTACAACAGGGTAAAGGGATGATCTATGATGTAATGAATTTCAATAAAACACATCAAGTTTGTTTATTTGATCCTAAGGAGAATTGATTTTGAAAACAGTAAAAAAGATAGCTTCATTTATATGTGCATTTTCTATGGTGCTTATGAGTACATCATGTAACGAAAATAAAGGAAAACACAGTAACAGTGTTAAAAATTCTACGGTATCTCAGCAATGTGTTTATAACGGAAAAGATACCGGACTTGTTGAGAAGGGAGATATTCTGATTGACCTTGAAGTGGTGAATGATAAGATTACATTTACCAAGGTTAAAAGTGAAGAGTTTGCACAGATAAATGTATTTAACCCTGTTACTTCCCGGAAAGAAAGTTATGATTTTGATCTTTCTGACTTTGAAGATGGATTAAGCGATTTTGCAAATGTATATTCAGACGATGGAAGTTTTTATCTTGTAAATAGATTTAATGACGAGACAGTTATATATGATATTGACAAGGAAAATTTAAAAGTATCATCTGTGACGATACCCGAAATTCCTGTTTCTGATTTTTGTACAGATGATAAAGGAGTATTTTACTTATCGTATTATGTTTATGATATACAGAATAAATCAGCGATTATTGATGTATATTCAGGCGGTAAAAAACAAAAAACTATTGACTTTTCAGAAATGTTATCAGTAAGTGGTAATATCTGTGTTTGCGATATATACGCCGATTCAGGCGAAAATTTATATGTTTTGTATTCTGTCAACAGTGATGTGTATCTGACCAAACTTGATGGTAACTCAGATATAATATCAAATAATGTTGTAGAAGGGATTTTCGGTGAGAATAATCAATTAGTCGTATCAGAAAAAGGACGCTTTTTTGTTGTAAATCGCGGCGGAGCAGGTATGACGCTTATTAACGAGATAAATCCCGAAACTTGTGAAACGATAGAATATTATGAAGAAAACACTATAGGGATGATACTTTCCGGAATATCAGATTATGATTATTTGATTTATGAAAATGATATGTTTACCGGTGTAAAAAAAGATGAAGAAATCTATGATGAGTTATCAGAATATTCTGATTATTTCGTTGATAGTAACATAGATGTTTATAATGGCAAAAGCGTGTCTTTTGGTGTCAAATACAGATATGACAGCTTGCTTGTAAAAGCGGATAAAAATACATATGAAGTGATTTCGCAGGAGAAAATTGAACTGGAAGATAATTGCTATATAATAGATTCATGTTATAAAAATCAGGAGTATGTGTATTTGTGCGGAGATAATCAAATGCAGTTTTTAATACTTACTGACAGTGATGGTAAAATAACAGGAAGAAAAGAACTCGATATTGACAAAAGCAGATATCTGTCGGATGTTGAAACTGACGGAAAGAATATATATATACTTGCAACTGAAAATGAAAACAGTTACTGTATAAAATTTGATAAGAACATGGATTTTGCTTCAGAAACTGAAATTGCGAATACAAGAGGGAATCTTAAAATAATATATGCGGATGGCGATTTGTATGGATACAATGAATCTTTGTACAAGATAGATTGTATAAACAGAAAAGCTGTAAAAATGGATATAGATTTGAGGTTGACGGATGTTTATTCATATAATGATACTCCGGTAGTAAAGGATGAAAAAGGAATAGTTTATACTTACGATGATGGTAATATATCGGAAATAATAAATACTAAAGAAATGACCTTTTTAAACAGCAATCAGATATCAACTATTAAATTTATAGACGAAAATAATTTTCTTGTTTATTCAGATATAATCGGTAAACTTCAGATAGTAAACAAACTCGATGAATCTCAGCTTAAAGATATCAGTATTATTAATCTTGCGTGTGATAGTGATAATGTTGAACTTAAAAACATGATATCTGATTTCAATGCTGAAAATACCAGCACAATGATAGTTCTTTCAGATTATTCAACAGAAGAGAAACTTGAACAGTTGAATATAGAGATAGCAAGCGGAAACGTTCCGGATATAATCGTATCAAGCGGTAACATGGATTTAAGCATATATGAAAACATGGGCGTACTTCAGGACCTGACATCATATATTGAAAATGATGATACAATAAATGCAGAAGATTATCATACAAATATATTTAGAGCGTGTTCATCACAAGGTAAAATAACACAGATAGTACCGTATTATACAGTAATCACAGCTGTAGGCAAATCCTCTGTTCTCGGTGAAAAAATGGGCTGGAGTTATTCGGAATTCAGTGATTTTATTTCTGAAAACTCAGGCAGAGATATTTTTTATAGTGGTTGGTTCAGGGACGGACTTATGTATAACGACATACCGTATTATGCCTTTTCTGATTTTATTGATATAAAGAATGAAAAAATCAGTATAAATGAAAAGTTTTCAGAATTGTTATCTATCTGTAATTCTTATATAGGTGAAGAACCTGATGAAAATAGTTTTTATGATAAAAATGAACTTACAGATGATTTTGATATGAGATTCAGAAATGACAATTGTCTTGTGGAAGTTATGGAAATAGGAAGTATAGATACGCTATGCGCTCTTAAAGATGTGATAATAAATGAAGACATAGTTTTAAAAGGATTGCCTGCTGACAACAGTAACGGTTCATATGTAAATCCGGGATTAAAGGTATCGATGCTTACAACTTGTAAGGAAAAAGATAGTGCATGGAAATTTATACGTCGGTATCTTGAGGATGAATACCAGAAACAGATAAGAGGTAGTTACTTCCCAGCAAAAAAAGACGCATTTGAGTTTCTGTATAGTGAATGTGAGGAAACAAAATATTATTTAGGAGATACTGTGTATGATGTGCATGTTCCGGATAAAGAGTATAAAAATATGATCTCAACATGGATAGAATCTATTACTGATTCAATATGTTCTGAAAACAGGTTATCAAATATAATTCTTTCAGAACTTGAACTATATTTTGGAGGTCAGCAAAACGAAGAAGAAACTATAAAAGAACTTAAAAGAAAAATTGAATTATATTTGTCAGAAGTGTAATGATACTTTATAGATATTCTCAATAAATACAAAAATAAGTAATATTTATAAATATTGTGATGGTGATATTTGTATATAAAACTTTGATTATATAAACAATAAAAAAGAGCAGGCAAACGGTTTAAGGGTTGCTTGCTCTTTTAGTTGTTGTAACTATAAATTCGATATATTGCATAAAAATTAAATGTAAATTAAAGTGATTGATATGTTTTGAATAATTAGAAAAAGATGTAAAATTCTCTTGATTTTTTATTTTTAATGAAATATAATATAATTAGAAAGACAATTAAAAAAAAGCAATAAGGAGCAAAGAAGCATGACAAATGACATAACAGTAAAAAGAAAATCAAAAGACAGTGTGTTTGTAAAATTTTTTAGCTATATCGAAAATGTAAAAAAACTATATGAAGAATTTCACCCGGAGATAACAGATTTAAAAGAAGAGGATATACAGGTACAGACACTGGATTCTGCGATAGTAAATACAATTTACAATGACCTTGGATTTATAGTAAAAGACAGATATGTAGTGTTAGTTGAAGCCCAGAGTACATGGAATCCGAATATGGCATTGCGAATGCTTTTTTATATAAGTGAAACATATCGCAGATATCTTGTAGATACACAGCAAAGTGAACACAGCACAACAAAAGTAAAACTGCCGAAGCCTGAACTTTATGTAATATACACAGGAGAACAGGAAAAGCCAAATGAGATATCATTCAGTGAGGAGTTTTTTGGTGGAAGTTCTGAAATAGAGCTGAAGATAAAAGTACTAAGTAAAGTAGATACTACACTTGCAGGCCAGTATGTAGGGTTCTGTCGTGTATTTGACGAGCAGAGAAAACGTTATGAAAACAGTATAGAAGTTGCAATAGAAACATATCGTATATGTATAGAAAAAGGATACCTTGAAGAATTTATGAAAAATCATGAGAAGGAGGTAATTGACATGATGGCACAGTTATTTGACGAAGAAGTAATGCGTAAACAGTATGATATAGCAAGCAGAAGAGCCGAAAGAGAGGCAGGGCGACTTGAAGGGCGAAGTGAGGGGATAAATGTAGGTAGAATGGAAACGATGATATCTACAGCAAAGGCACTTATAAATATGGGAGCAATGTCGCTTGAAAATATATCATTAGCTACAGGATTGCCACTTGAAAAAGTAGAAGAACTTTCGAAAATGAAAAGCTGATATTAAAGTATAAAAATGGATAGGAGCAAAAGAAGCATGACAAATGACGTAACAGTAAAAAGAAAATCAAAAGACAGTGTATTTGTAAAATTTTTTAGCTATATTGAAAATGTAAAGAAACTGTATGAAGAATTTCACCCGGAGATAACAGATTTAAAAGAAGAGGATATACAGGTACAGACACTGGATTCTGCGATAGTAAATACAATTTACAATGACCTTGGATTTATAGTAAAAGACAGATATGTAGTGTTAGTTGAAGCCCAGAGTACATGGAATCCGAATATGGCATTGCGAATGCTTTTTTATATAAGTGAAACATATCGCAGATATCTTGTAGATACACAGCAAAGTGAACACAGCACAACAAAAGTAAAACTGCCGAAGCCTGAACTTTATGTAATATACACAGGAGAACAGGAAAAACCAAATGAGATATCATTCAGTGAGGAGTTTTTTGGTGGAAGTCCTGAAATAGAACTGAAGATAAAAGTACTAAGTAAAGTAGATACTACACTTGCAGGCCAGTATGTAGGGTTCTGCCGTGTATTTGACGAACAGAGAAAACGTTATGAAAACAGTATAGAAGCTGCGATAGAAACATATCGTATATGTATAGAAAAAGGATACCTTGAAGAATTTATGAAAAATCATGAGAAGGAGGTAATTGACATGATGGCACAGTTATTTGACGAAGAAGTAATGCGTAAGCAGTATGATATAGCAAGCAGAAGAGCAGAAAGAGAGGAAGGGCGACTTGAAGGGATAAATGTAGGACGAATGGAAACAATGATATCCACAGCACAGGCACTTATAAATATGGGAGCTATGTCGCTTGAAAATATATCATTAGCTACCGGATTGCCACTTGAAAAAGTAGAAGAACTTTCGAAAATGAAAAGCTGACATTAAAGTATAAAAATGGAAAGGGGCAAAAGAAGCATGACAAATGACGTAACAGTAAAAAGAAAATCAAAAGACAGTGTATTTGTAAAATTTTTTAGCTATATTGAAAATGTAAAGAAACTGTATGAAGAATTTCACCCGGAGATAACAGATTTAAAAGAAGAGGATATACAGGTACAGACACTGGATTCTGCGATAGTAAATACAATTTACAATGACCTTGGATTTATAGTAAAAGACAGATATGTAGTGTTAGTTGAAGCCCAGAGTACATGGAATCCGAATATGGCATTGCGAATGCTTTTTTATATAAGTGAAACATATCGCAGATATCTTGTAGATACACAGCAAAGTGAACACAGCACAACAAAAGTAAAACTGCCGAAGCCTGAACTTTATGTAATATACACAGGAGAACAGGAAAA
>SVNW01000060.1:5930-22349 GCA_015066745.1 Ruminococcus sp.
TGCTTTTTTATATAAGTGAAACATATCGCAGATATCTTGTAGATACACAGCAAAGTGAACACAGCACAACAAAAGTAAAACTGCCGAAGCCTGAACTTTATGTAATATACACAGGAGAACAGGAAAAACCAAATGAGATATCATTCAGTGAGGAGTTTTTTGGTGGAAGTTCTGAAATAGAGCTGAAGATAAAAGTACTAAGTAAAGTAGATACTACACTTGCAGGCCAGTATGTAGGATTCTGCCGTGTATTTGATGAACAGAGAAAACGTTATGAAAACAGTATAGAAGCTGCGATAGAAACATATCGTATATGTATAGAAAAAGGATACCTTGAAGAATTTATGAAAAATCACGAGAAGGAGGTAATTGACATGATGGCACAGTTATTTGACGAAGAAGTAATGCGTAAACAGTATGACATAGCAAGCAGAAGAGCCGAAAGAGAGGCAGGAAGAATGGAAAATATGATATCTACAGCGCAGGCACTTATAAATATGGGAGCTATGTCGCTTGAAAATATATCATTAGCTACCGGATTGCCACTTGAAAAAGTAGAGGAACTTTCAAAAATGAAAAGCTGACATAAAAATATGATCATAATATGAACGAGTACAAAAAAGCACCTGTAAAAAAATACAAGTGCTTTTTATATTATAAATCATCAAAAGTAACATCTATAGCCATATCTTTTTCGTCACGACTTATCTTATCCATTTCCCTTGCAAAGAAGAAGTCTGTAAAAAGTCTTGATATACCGTTTATCAGCAGAACTATCCCCATCATTCTCATTATACTCAGAAAAGCAGAGAACGGATTAAACACAAGGCATATGCCAAGAATAAGACCGATAATGTTCAGTGTGAGAGCAAGAGTCCATTTTTTTGCTCCTGCATTTTTCTGAAACATGGCAAGTCTTATTTTTGATATACTTTGCATGATAATAAGTATTCCTATTATTATCGGGAACAATGTTGCCACAAAATCAGGGCAGAACCAAAAGACAAAACTTAAAATAATCCCGACGATCGCCTGAACAGTATCAAATTTTGATTTGTAACCAAATTTTTTTGCGGTAAAATATTTGTATATACTGAAAATTCCGCCGATCAGACAAATGAAACCAAGTATGATGCATATCAGTCTTGTTGAAAATTCGGGATTTATTATCAGAACTATTCCCAGAACGATATTAGCTATTGTAAGCGGATCAAAAGACAGTTTGTATTTTTCAAAAAACTCTCTCATAAAATGCTCCTTTGTACAGAAAATAAAAATATCCTAATGAATATTTTACGCTATATAAGGAGAAATGTCAATGAAAATAAAGCGAAATATACCGGAAAAATTGCGATGGAGATAAGATGAAAAGATTAATCGAAGTTATAAGAAGTTTTACAGATACATTGAGGAAAGATAATATCAGTTCATATGCCGCAAGTTCTGCCTATTTTTTTATGTTGTCTTTCATACCTCTTATTATGCTTTTTGTATCGTTTATAAATTATACCGATATAACAAGAGAACAGATACTCAGGTTTACATCAGACTTTTTTCCGGAGATAATACATCTTATAATATCAGCGGTGATAAGTGAGGTATATGACAGGTCAACAGCCAGTATATCTTTTTCTGCTTTATTTACTCTATGGTCTGCCGGTAAAGCTATAATGGCTTTTAAAAATGGTATGCATTCGATTGCACAGATAAAGTCAAAGAAAAATTATTTTTTTCTCAGACTCAGCGGAGCATTTGATACTATAGTGTTTGTTCTGATAATTATTGTTTCTCTTATACTTGTAGTATCGGGCGAAAAAATAGAAAGCAGTGAATATGTAAAGAAATTTTTTTCAAGCGGACTGGCAGGTTCAGTGATGCATTTTAGGAAGGTAATAATATTTTTTGTATCTATGTTCATTTTTCTTATAAGCTATAAAATAATTCCCGACTGGGAAAAATCAGAGCTTATAAAAAGCGGAAAAATAAAATTTTCCGAACTTCTTCCCGGTGCATTATTCAGTGCATTTGGCTGGTACGGATATTCTTTTGTATTTTCGCTTTATATGAAGTATTCACGAGGTTTTGCAAATATGTACGGAAGTCTGTCAATACTTACAGGAGTAATGCTCTGGCTTTACGGAAGTATGTATCTTGTACTATTGGGACTTGAAGTGAATGTGTTTTTAAAAAAAATCAGGAATAACGCAGATGAAAAACAAACAATTGACTAAGAAAAAGTAGTCATAACTATTTTATATAGGAAAAATATAAAATGATTTCACGAATTTTTCATGTATTTGATATTAAAATATTTTATTTTGCATTGACAATCTTCATAGATTTGATATAATAATAATGTATGTTTGTAAAACAAATAAAAATTAATGATCGGAGGAAGTAAAGGTTTGAATAAATACGAAGAGAAAATGATCACAGCACTCAGAGATATTCTTGGCGGTGATCAGAAAGCATTCTCATATCAGAGAGAGGACGCACCAAATAAACTTGATATATTATTTGCAAAACACTGCCCATCTAAAAATTATCTTACAGCTTCAACTCTTGGTCTTGTGAACAGAGCTACAGGATATCAGGATAAAAATACAGGCAAAGAGATAAGAGCAGAGATAATAATGTCAAGCTACGGTGGTACTGATATGATAGGAAAAATTCTCACAACAGCAGGAGTGGGAATATTTGAGAGCAATATCAGATATGGTTACGGTACAGTACTCAAAGGAGTACTTGAAGCGTACTACCCAAATTCAGATATGAAACATCTTTTCCTCATGTTGCCTCCTCCGATATGGAGCAAGCGCTTTGGTATTGTAGACGGGGAAGATTGCAGTATCACATTTTTGTATGCACTTCCTATTTCGCAGGCAGAGTGCGATTTTATGGCGCAAAACGGAATAGACGCACTTCAGAACAAATTTGTCGAAGTAAATATTGATATGTTTGATCTGGAAAGAAAGTCTGTTTTTTAATAAAAAAATAAATTTATATTAGTTAGGAGCTATCTTTAATGAAGTGGCGTGGAGTAAACGAATTAAGAGAAGAATTTCTTTCATTTTTTGAAAGAAAACAACACACAAGAATGGCAAGTGCCCCTCTTATACCTCAGGGTGACAACAGTTTGTTGCTCATAAACTCAGGTATGGCACCGCTCAAAAAATTCTTTTTAGGACAGGCAGTTCCGCCAAATCAGCGTGTAACAACTTGTCAGAAGTGCATCAGAACTCCTGATATCGAAAGAGTAGGTAAAACAGCAAGACATGGTACATACTTTGAAATGCTCGGAAACTTCTCTTTTGGTGATTATTTTAAAAACGAAGCTACAGCATGGGCATGGGAATTCTTTACTGAAGTTCTCGAAATGCCTGCCGATAAGTTATATATATCAGTATATGAAGAAGATGATGAAGCATATGATATCTGGACACAGAAGATAGGTATCGATCCTTCACATATGGTTCGTATGGGCAAGGAAGATAACTTCTGGGAACACGGTTCAGGTCCTTGCGGTCCTTGTTCAGAAATATACTTTGACAGAGGAGACGAAAAGGGTTGTGGATCACCTGATTGTCATGTAGGTTGTGAATGTGACAGATTTGTTGAAGTATGGAACCTTGTATTCTCACAGTTTGACAGTGACGGTAACGGTCATTATGAAAGAATGGCTAAACCTAACATAGATACAGGTATGGGTCTTGAAAGACTTGCTTGCGTAATGCAGGGCGTAGACAACCTCTTTGAAGTTGATACTGTTCAGAATATCATGAAACATATCAGCAGTATAGCAGGCGTTGAATACAAAAAAGATGACAAGACAGACGTATCACTCCGTGTTATTACCGACCATATCAGAAGTACAACATTTATGGTAGGCGACGGTGTTATGCCTTCAAACGAAGGAAGAGGATATGTTTTGAGAAGACTTCTCAGACGTGCTGCACGTCATGGAAGACTTATCGGAATAAATGAACCATTCCTTTTCAATGTATGCGAAACAGTTATAAAGGAAAACGAATCTGCATATCCTGAACTTCGTGAAAAAGCAGAATACATAAAGAAAATAATTCAGGTTGAAGAAGAAAACTTCTCAAAGACTGTTGACAAGGGTCTTGAACTCTTAAACGGATTTATTTCTCAGTCAAAGAGCGGTGTTCTTTCAGGTGAAGACGCATTTAAACTCAGTGATACATACGGATTTCCTATCGACCTTACACTTGAGATCGCAGAAGAAAAGGGCGTAAGTGTTGATCTTAAAAAGTATGAGGAACTTGTTGCACTTCAGCGTCAGAAAGCAAGAGATGACCATGCTGCAAAGGCAAGCTCATCATGGGCTGACAACAGCATCAAGGTAGACGCACCTAAGACAGTATTTACAGGATATACGGAGTTTAGCAATGATTCTGTTGTACTTGCAATATATGACGGTACAGAAGAAAAATCTTCTGCAAATGAAGGTGACAGTGCAGTCGTTATACTTGACAAGACACCTTTCTATGCAGAAAGTGGCGGACAGGCAAGTGATACAGGTACTATAACAAGTGCAGGTGCAGTATTTGCTGTTGATTCTGTAGCAAAGACAGAAGACGGTCATTATCTGCATATAGGAACTGTTGAAAGAGGAACTCTTAATAAAAACGACAAGGCAGTTTCAAAGATAGATGTTGCAAAGCGTCAGAATACTATGAAAAATCATACATCAGCACATATTCTTCAGGCAGCACTCAGAGAAGTTCTCGGCGACCATGTTCATCAGGCAGGTCAGCTTGTAAACAGCGACAGATGCCGTTTTGACTTCTCACATTTCAGTGCGATGACAACTGATGAAATAATGGCTGTAGAAAACAGAGTAAATGAAATAATACTCTCAGCTTATGAAGTTACAACTCAGGAAATGCCTATAGAAGAAGCAAGAAAACTCGGTGCTATGGCTCTGTTCGGTGAAAAATATGGCGACATAGTACGTGTAGTAAAAGCAGGCGATTTCTCAGTTGAATTCTGCGGTGGTACACACGTTGACAATACATCAAAGATAGGTCTTTTCAAAATCATCTCAGAAAACTCTGTTGCTGCAGGTGTAAGACGTATCGAAGCTGTTACAGGTTCAGGCGTATTACAGCTTTTAAATGAAAATATTTCACTTATAAATGAAGCTGCCGCTGCTGTAAAGGCACCTAACGCTTCTGAACTTGTTGCAAAGTGTACAGCTATGGCAAATGAATGTAAATCACTTGAAAAGGAACTTGCAAAGGCTTACGAAGAAAACGCAATGATGAAAATAAGCTCATTTGTTGAAAATGCATTTGACATGAGCGGAGTAAGCGTTGTTTGTGCAAGAGTTGACGGAGTAAAGAACGATATACTCAGAACAATGGGCGACAAGATACGTGACAAGGGCGAAAATATGATAGCTGTGCTTGCCGGTGTAAATGAAGGCAGTGGCGTATTCTGCGTATCATGTTCAAAGGGCGCTATTGACAAGGGTGCTCATGCAGGAAAGATAGCTAAGGAAATCTCATCACTTACAGGTGGTAAGGGTGGTGGAAGACCTGACAGTGCTATGGCAGGTATAGGCGATATTTCCGCAGTTGATGGTGCTATGGATAAGGTTAAGGAAGTACTTTCCGCATTTATCAAGTAAAAAATAATAATAATTTTTAATGCTGTTCCTGTCGGATAATTGTCTGACGGGTACAGCTATTTAAGAAAGGAAGAGAAATATGGACTGTTTGTTTTGTAAAATAATAAACGGAGAAATTCCGAGTAAAAAAATATATGAAGATGAAAAAGTGTATGCTTTTTATGATATATCGCCGATAGCACCTGTTCATTTTCTTGTTATACCAAAAGAACACATATCATGTGCATCTGATATAACACCTGAAAACTCAGCTGTTATTGCGCACGTTTTTGAGGTTATAGCGCATCTTGCAAAGGAACTTAAACTCGAAAACGGATACAGAGTAATAACAAATAACGGTGACGATGCAGGACAGACTGTAAAGCATATTCATTTCCATGTTATTGCCGGAAAACAGATGGGCTGGAGTGCAGAGCAGGGGGCATAAACTATGGAAAAATACACTTTGAAAGTAGCAGGACTTACAAGAGAACTTACACTTTATCCGGTAAATGACAAACTCGACATAGCAGCTTTTATAATGTTTTCAGATGTGGAAATGACTGTTGAGAGTGCAAAACTTCTTCTTTCAAAAGTTCCTGAGTTTGATGTAATACTTACATCTGAAGCCAAGGGGATACCGCTTGCATATGAAATGGCACGTCAGTCAGGAAAAACATATGTTGTAGCGAGAAAATCCATCAAGGTATACATGAAAGACCCTGTTAGCGCTTGTGTAAATTCTATCACTACAAAAGGTGAACAGCATATACATATAGGTGATGAAAAAGTTCAGCTTATAAAGGGTAAGAAAGTACTTATAGTTGATGATGTTATAAGTACAGGCGAGTCACTTACAGCTATGGAGGAACTTGTGAAAAAAGCAGGCGGAGAGGTATGCTGTCGTTGTGCAGTACTTGCAGAAGGTGACGCTGCTGACAGAAACGATATTGTTTTCCTTGAAAAGTTACCTTTGTTTTTTAAATAATACGAAAGGTTTTACATATAGATGAAGCGAAAAATGGTTTATATAGGACTTTCTTATATCAGCGGATTATTTTTTGCTTCACTTTTTTCATTAAAAGGTGAAATTTTTATCGTACTCGGTATAGTACTGTTGATGTCATTTGTATTCAGGTCAAGAAATATCAGATTTGTATATATGATCGTGTGTGCAGTTATGTTTGTATCAGGTTTTTCTGCGTATAGAATGTATCAGAAAAATGTATATGATAAAATTATGCAGTATGACAGTGCAGATGTTTTTTACAGCGGAAAGGTAAAAGAAATAAAAAATTATGCTGATGAAAAATCACGGTATATAATTTCCGGAAAAATCAATTCTTCTGTAAAAGCAGATATATCTTATTACGGACAAACGCTCGAATGTGATTATAATGACAATATAAGCTTCAGATGCACGCTTAACAGTTTTGAAAATTCATTTCTGTTTAAGGAAAAGGATTATTATGAATCCAATAGTATATTTCTTGGTACTAAAGATGCAAGCGATATAAAGATAGAAAAAGATAAAGATTTTTCATTTGTAAGAAGTATACTTCGTTACAGTACATATATAAATGAAAAGATATCTTATATACTTCCGGGAGAAAACGGAGCACTCATGTCTGCTATGCTTACCGGAGATAAAAGCGGGCTTGATGACAGTTCACTGACAGCGCTTTACCGTTGTGGTATAGGTCATATGATGGCTGTTTCGGGAATGCATCTGGTTTTTATGGTGAGTTTTGTAAGTGTTTTCTTAAACAGAGCAGGTCTTTACGGAGTTTTCAGATTTTTATTGCTGGAGATATGTATTGTTCTGTTTGTAATTTTTACAGGAATGTCTGTTTCTGTTATGAGAGCCGCTTTTATGATAACACTTATAAATGGTGCATCGCTTTTTAGCAGACAGCCTGACCCGATGACTTCTTTGTGTACAGCAGCATTTGTGCTGGTTCTGGCAGAGCCTTTTTTGATAAAAAATTCTTCTTTTCTTCTGTCGGTAGCCGGAACATTCGGAGCCTCGGTATTTGCACCTTTGGTAACAGAATGTATGAATGATAAAAGTTTCATTGACAGATGTCTGAAAAATCTGGCTGTTATGTTCTGCATTACAACAACTGTTTTTCCTTTTTCTGTTATGTTTTTTGATGAAACATCGATCATATCTCCATTGACAAATATCGTTATTGCACCTTTGTGTATGATAGTTCTCGGATGCGGATTTATGGTTGCATTTTGCGGAGGAATTGATTTTGTTGCTTATCCTGCTGTTATAGCAGGCGGACTTATAAGTAAGGTGATCCTTAAAATTTCACGGTTTACAGCTCAGCTGAGATTTACTATGCCTCTTAAAACAGAGCATATAGCAGTTCTGGCGGTTTTAATGACGATATTTGTTTGTGTTACATATTTAAGATATAAAAAAAGCAGTTATGTTATGATGTCATTGATTTTATGTATATCGATAACCGCTGTATGTAATGCATTTTATAGTTATTCACAGCGTGATATCATCAGTGTTTACAGAACAGGAAATAAAAAGTCGGCAGCAATAATTATTGAAAATGGTACAAATGCGGATATAATAGATATTACAGGTGGAGCAAAGAGTGCGGAGTATGTACAGAAAATAGTAAGCAGTTATAATATAAGAAATATAAATTCGGTTACATTTACACATAATCCGTATCAGAGCATGGCATCATATGACACTGCTTTAAGATATGAAGATGTTTATAATGTGTATATCCCCGATAAAACATATATTTACGACAAAAGCCGTATTTGCAGATGTGTTCCTGAAGTTATGGATATGAATGATGTGCAGTATATTTATGATGATTATACAATATCATTTGATTCAAAAGGTGAAGTTACTGTAAAGTACGGACAGACGGTCATAAAGTGTACAGCTTTTGAGGTGATTTCTGAAAACAGTAATGAGTCGTATACAGAGCAGAATATACTTTTGAAGGCTGATGCATATGGTAATGTTGATATAAATTATCTGGAATGAAAAAGGTGAAAAGATGAGTTCGGTAACAGCAGCTGATTTTGAGAAAAATATAAAATCACAAAGTATACAGAATATTTATTATATATATGGACGTGATAGCGGAAGAGTAGGCAAGCTTGCTCAGATTGTCAGAGAAAAAGTTCTGGGCAAAGGGTATTCATCATCTGATTATATCAGATTTAACGGAGATGAATTTTCAGTAAGTGAATTTCTCGAAACAGCAGAAATGTATCCGATGTTTACAGAGTATAATTTTATAGAAATAAACGATCTTAATGCTGATAGTCTTAAAGCTGATGAACTGAAAAAAGTTGCAGCTCTTTTTGAAAGTATTCCCGAAAAAACAATTATACTTATCTCTATAACAGGATTTGATATAAAAGGCGGAAAAAAGACTGTCGGAGCTAAAAATAAAAAAATACTTGATGCAGCCTCAAAGTATGGAATAGCAGTTGAAGCGGAGCTTAGAAAAAGTACAGAACTGTATAAATATATAATGCAGTACGCACTTGATAACGGTTCGGTCATAAGTCAGCCAAACGCAAAGAAAATAGCTGAGTTATGTCTTGGAAATACAATTGCTGCTGAAAATGAGACGGATAAGTTGTGTGCATATGCCAACGGAGCAGAGATAACAGGTGAAATGATAGATGAAATGGTATCTGTCGGACTGGATACAAATGCTTTTGCACTTGCCTCAGCAGTAGCCTCGTTTGATGCACCACTTGCCATGAAACTTCTTGATGAGCTTACATCTCTCAGAATAGATGGCATCGCTATATTATCGGCTGTTTCTTCTGCATTTATTGATCTGTACAGAGCCTCATCTGCGATGTCTTCATCAGTTGGTGAAGCAGAAGTAGTTTCTGATTTTTCATACAGAGGAAGAGAGTTTGTGGTAAGAAACGCTTTCAGAGATGCTCGAAAAACAAGTACAGCACATCTCAGAAAGTGTCTTAAAATACTTGCAAATGCAGATATGAAATGCAAATCTACCGCTCTCGATTCAAAAATAATAATAGAAAAGGCTATTGCCATGATGCTTGCATAGTCATCATGTTAAATTTCCGGAGGTGAGAAGATGCTGAAGGTCAGACAAGCTATAATAGTTGAAGGAAAATACGATAAGATAAAACTTTCATCAATAATAGACGGAATAATAATAGTTACAAACGGATACGGTATATTCAAGGATAAAGAAAAACTTGAACTCATACGAATATATGCAAAGAAAAAAGGCATAATCATATTGACTGACTCCGACAGTGCAGGGTTCAGGATAAGAGGATACATAAAAGGAGCAGTCGGAGACGGAAAGATTACAAATGTTTATATTCCCGATATTTTCGGGAAGGAAAAAAGAAAAGAAAAACCTTCAAGCGAAGGAAAACTGGGAGTAGAAGGGATAGAAAAAAAACTTATTATAGAAGCTTTCAAAAAGGCAGGCATTACATTTGATGACGCAGAGCAGATACCGCCGACCGATCCGATAACAAGAGCGGATCTTTTTGAACTAGGTCTTACAGGCGGTACGGGAAGTTCGGAGCGTCGCAGAAAACTTTTGAAAAGTCTTGATCTTCCGGAAAAGCTTTCTACTACAGGTATGCTGGAAATTCTCAATACTACACTCTCAAAAGAAGAACTTGTGAAGAAAATAAACCAAACAGATATTGAAAGTTAGGTGAACAAATGGTATTTTCGAGTCTTACTTTTATATATTTTTTTCTGCCTGTTGTTATGATAACATATATGGTAGCATCAAAAAAATTAAAGAATCTTATTTTGCTTGTTGCAGGTCTCATATTTTATGCATGGGGAGAGCCTGTATATATATGGGTAATGCTGGTGTCGTCATTTGTTGATTTTTATGCAGGAATATATATAGGCAGATCTAAAAAACAGTCCTCAAAACGAGTAGCACTTATTATTTCCATGGTGGTCGATCTCGGATTTCTTTTTGTTTTCAAGTACACAGGTTTTATTGTAGGTGTGATAAACTCCTGCTTTAAGACAAATATAGAACCTCCTGATCTTCCGCTTCCGATAGGTATATCATTTTACACATTTCAAAGTATGTCATATACTATAGATGTATACTTAGGAAAAGTAAAGGTTCAGAAAAATTTTCTTAATTATCTGACGTATGTTTCTCTTTTCCCACAGCTTGTTGCAGGTCCTATAGTAAGATATGAAGATGTGGCAAATGAGATAGAGGACAGAAAGGTAAATGTTGATAATTTCGGTGAGGGAATAGGATATTTTATAAAAGGTCTTTCTAAAAAAGTCCTTCTTGCAAATAACATTGGTCTTTTGTGGACTCAGATAAAGGCGATGGATTATTCGGAAATATCTGTTCTTACAGCGTGGTTGGGAATACTTGCATTTACGTTTCAGATTTATTTTGATTTTTCAGGATATTCGGATATGGCTATAGGACTTGGAAAAATGTTCGGGTTTAATTTCCCGATAAACTTTGACCACCCTTATCAGTCAAAAAGTATATCAGAATTCTGGAGAAGATGGCATATAACACTTGGTTCGTGGTTCCGTATATATCTTTATATCCCGCTTGGAGGAAACAGAAACGGTAAGTTCAAAACATATCGTAACCTTGCTATAGTATGGCTTCTTACAGGTCTCTGGCATGGTGCAAGTTTTAACTTTATTGTCTGGGGTGCTTTTTATGGTATACTCATAATTATTGAAAGACTTGGCTTTGGGGATATTTTAAAGAAACTTCCGTTACCGGTAAGTACAGCTTATACATTTCTTATGGTAGTCATAGGCTGGGTATTTTTTGATACCGATAATATGTCAAAAGCTTTCTCATATTTAAAGGCAATGTTTGGAGGCGGAAAACTTTTTGACAGCTTTGCTGTTTATCAGTTGAGTTCTTATCTTGTGATATTTATCATGTGCATTTTTGCTTCAACTGATTTGTGGAGAAAGTTTACAGCCAGACTTTCAGAAATTAAAAACATGAAAAATGCTTATTACTATGTTACATCAGCAGTTCAGATCGTTCTTCTACTGTTGTGTACATGTTATATAGTTGACGGTTCATACAATCCGTTCTTGTATTTCAGATTCTAGTGAGGTTTTCAGATGAAAAAAACGCAAAAAAGAATTACTGCTCTTATTTTTCTGCTTATTGTAATACTTTTACCATTTATTACGCTTGTTTCAAAGAAAGAAAATTTTTCGGAACTTGAAAATAGAGTACTGAGCAAAAAACCGGAATTTTCACTTGAAAACTGGTTTGATAAATCATTTATGAATGATTTTGAAAGTTATGTATCTGACCATTTTTCAGGAAGAGAAAAATGGATAACAAAGAAAATAGATATAGAACTTATGACAGGTAAGAAAGAAATAAATGGTGTGTATATAACTGACGACCGTCTTATTGAAAAGATACCTGAGCCTGATAATGACTGTATAAAAAGATCGGTCGATACAATAAATAATTTTGCAAAGTCCGTTAAAACTCCGGTGTATGTTCTGATAGCACCTACATCGGCAGGTATTTATTCGGAATCACTTGGCAAACACGCACCTCAGCTTGACCAGAAAGAAATAATAAGCGGTATATATTCAGGATTTAACACAAATGTATTGCCGATAAATGTATATGAAGCTCTTTATGCAAGAAAAGATGAATATATATATTATCGTACCGACCATCACTGGACTTCTCTCGGTGCGTACAATGCATACAACGTTGCTATACAAAAAATGGGCTTTATTGCCGTGGCGTACAGTGAATACAATATAGAACACGCAAATGATGAGTTTCTCGGTACCTATCATTCAAAGACACTTTATGATAAACTGCTTCCGGATATAATAGATATTTATTCATATACCGGTGGCAACAGCGTAGTGTCGTGCGAAGTAAACAACGGTATGGAAACACAACAATATAACAGTATTTATTTTCGTGATTTTCTTGAAAAGAAAGACAAGTATTCAACATATCTTGGCAGTAATCAGCCTGCAGTTACTATAAGGACAAATCTTGAAAGTGATAAGAAACTGCTTGTTTTCAAGGACTCTTATGCAAATTCATTTATACCGTTCCTTACACAGCATTATAAAGAAATAACCGTACTTGATATGAGATATATAGCAAACTACAAAGATTATGCAGATCCTGAAGAGTATTCACAGATACTTTTCCTGTATAATTCAACAACATTTTGCAGTGACGATAATATCAAGAAGATAATGTATTGATAAAGTATAAAAAACAAAACGGAGGTAGAAAATATGCAGATAGAACGTGGATTCAGAGGAAAACTTGACGATTTTCTCGATGTGACAAAGCCTTTAAGCGTAAAACTGACAGCGACAGGAAATGCGGTTTATGACAGTTGCTGTTTTGGTGTGGATATCAATGAAAAGCTTTCAGATGAAAGATATATGATATTTTATAACCAGATAAATTCACCATCAGGCGAGATTACATACAGAGGACAGGGAAACGAACATATTTATGATCTTGATCTTACAGCATTGCCGGGTGAAATAGTAAAGCTTGTATTTACACTCAGCATTGACGGTGAAGGCACTATGGGTGAGATATCATCTGCCAAAATCGAGATCATGCAATCAGGAAACAGTGTCATAGAACTTGCTCTTAGCGGAAAAGATTTTAAAACAGAAAAGGCTATCATCGGACTTGAGATATATAATAAGACCGTATGGCGTACAAATGTCATAGCAAGAGGATTTGACGGTGGTCTTGACGCACTGCTTATGAACTATGGCGGAGAACTTGCAGATGAACAGCCGGCTTCAAATGTACAACAACAGCCTCATTCACAACCGGCTCAGCCTGTCGCTGAACAAATCCCACAGCAGATTTCTCCTGAACCTGTTGCAACACCTGCTCAGTCAGCGCCTATATCACTTGAAAAAAAGCTGACTGATAAGATGATGGGGAAGATAAGCCTTTCAAAAGATAAAGTAAATCTTGAAAAGCACGTTGTAAGTCTTTCAAAGTGTGCAGCAGGGCTTAGTGTGAAAAACGGAGTAGATCTTGGCGGACTGGTTGCAAGAGTTGTAGTAGCACTTGACTACAGTGGCTCAATGCGACATATGTACAAGTCAGGTGTGGTTCAGCAGACTATAAATAAGCTTTTACCGCTCGGACTTGCATTTGATGATAATGGTTCTGTAGATGTTTTCCTTTTCCAGTCCGATTATTGCCGTATGCCGTCACTTGATATATCAAATTATGAAACTTATGTAAATAACGTTATAATGACTTCAGGTTACAGAATGGGCGGAACTAATTATGCACCTGTACTCGAAGCGATAGTAGAGGGCGAAAGAGGCGGTTTCCTGGGAAGAAAAATCGTGTCTGAATCTATTGTAAATGATTATTGTCCTACATTTATATTATTTATGACGGATGGTTCAAATGCAGATCCAGGGGATACAAGTGCGATAATAAAATCATCTTCTGAGAAAAATGTGTTTATTCAGTTTATAGGAATAGGAAATGATGAATTCAAATATTTAAGAAAACTTGATGACCTAAGAGGAAGAGCAAGAGACAATACAGGTTTTTCAAGTATGAAAGATCTTATTTCTGTAACAGATGATGAACTTTATGCAAATGTACTTGGACAGTTTTCAGAATGGCTTATGGGACTCAGATGAAAAATATAAAAAATGGACATCACAAATAGAGATGTCCATTTTTTTACGTATCATTAAAGTATATAAAAAAGCCTTACATAAGTAAGGCTTTTGCTTCTAAATGAGCTTTCTTTTTATTTACAAGGACGTGGCTCTACGTCCTTAACTTCTAATTGAGTGTTTTTTTGTTTTACAAGGACGTGACTCTACGTCCTTAACTTCTATTAGTATTATACCACATACATTTAAATATGTCAATGCCAGTTTTATGAAATTTATTTTGTTTTTTATTATTCTCCTAAAGGGAGTAGAATATCGTTTTCATAATCAATTAAATTTTCGAAATAAGGTAAAGTTGATGTAATAAAACATTTTAATTTGTTAGGATCTTCTGATTTTTTTGCATTTACATATTTTCTTATGTATTTCAAAAATTTTTTCTTTAAATAATATTCTTTACCTCGTAAAGCATTAAATTCATTATTACGTATATGTGGCTTTCGAACATTATCTATATAATTTTGTTTAGATATGTAAACGGATTTGCTATAATCTATGCCACATCTATTCTTTTTATCTGTGATGAGAGCATTATCATGTTTTATTGTAGAACGAAGTGGTAATGCGAAAGTATAATTGTTTAATGTTAGATAAATCATTATATATGGTCGATCACTTTTAAACATGAGTTCAGGAAATTTTGAAATTGGATAATCATTATTAAAATAATTGGTTAAAAATATGAAATTCATTTTTCTTCTCCTAACGTTAAAAACTTGTGGACGCAAGTTTTATTAGTTCTGTTTTTTATAATAATGTGACATTAATCATCATATTACTAGTCATTATATCATAATTATCAAAATTTGTCAATGTTATAATAGTGAATATGTTACAACCTGTGATATATTTTTTATGAATTACTAATGTAATAAAAAGAAAGGAGAATATTCCTCAAAATTAATTAAGAGGACATTCTCCTTTTTATTTATACGCCGTATGTATTTCTGTATTCTATCATCTTGTCGAGGTATTCTTTACCTTCGATAACTCCGTTTTTGATAGCATCGATTATATCGTTTATTGTAACTATTGAAAATACGTTAATGCCAAATTCCTGTTTTACTTCCTGTACAGCTGAAAGTTCGCCTTTTCCTTTTTCCATTCTGTCAACGGAAATAACCATAGCAGTTATGTCAACGTCAGCATTCTGTTTAAGTACCGGAATAACCTGTCTTATAGCTGTTCCTGCTGTTATAACGTCTTCTATGATAACTACCTTTTCGCCGTCTGTAAGCTGTTTACCTACGATAACACCGCCTTCGCCGTGATCCTTTGCTTCTTTTCTGTCAAAGCAGTAGTTTACGTCCATACCGTATTTATTAAAAAGTGCAACACTGCATGAAACAGCAAGCGGAATACCCTTATATGCAGGTCCGAAAAGTGTCTGAGCTTCAATTCCGTTTTCTTTTATGCATTCAGCATAGAATTCACCGAGCTTTGCAAGCTGTTTACCTGTTTTGTAGTTTCCTGTGTTTACGAAATAAGGCGCTTTACGTCCGCTCTTGAGTGTGAAGTCACCAAAAGTAAGAACACCGCATTCAGTCATGAATTTTATAAAATTCTCTTTGTAACTCATAGTGATATGATCCTCCGTTTAAAAGTTTTTATAAAAATTTTGTCCACTTAAAATTATATCACATTGATAGACTGTTATCAATAGTTTTTTTGTTTATTACAAATAAATATAAATGTTTGCTCAAACCTGTCGTAGTGTACAAACAAACGTTTTTTAATATATAAATATCTAAGAATTTACATATAAATCTTGATTTTAATAAATGAATATGCTATAACCCGAGTTTGCCACTTGCAAAAAAATATTTTAAAAGTCGAGCAAAGAATTTACGTGATTTGCTTGACTTTTTTTGCAGAATATGATATAATTAATACGTAGTCATATACTCATATAAGGAGACGGTTATGTTTATTGAAGTGTTTAAAAATAATGGAATAGAATATTTGAGATTAGCTGAAAGCAGAAGAAAAACAAATCAACATGGAGTAAAAGTCAGCTCAAAAAAAATTATTCTTAATATAGGCCCCTTACATAAATTCG
>SVNW01000061.1 GCA_015066745.1 Ruminococcus sp.
TAGTTAAAATATTTTTCTAAACCCCTATATTATTCTTGCAAAATACACATTAATATGCTATAATCTGTATAAATGCTTTTCATGAATATGTTCATAGATACATATATCATTTAAAGTATATATCATAAAACACGCAAAAATTAATTTTGCATTTATTTTTTACACACAGGAGGAAAAGAAATATGGGACTTATTAAAGCGGCAGTCAGTGCAGTGAGCGGAAATCTTGCAGATCAGTGGTTAGAGGTTATCGAGCCTGATAACATGACAAATGAAACCTTTATGACACCGGGTGTGCAGGTAAGCACAAAGAGAGGCTCAAATACAAAGAGAAATTCAAATATTATTTCCAACGGTTCGGTTATTCACGTTTATCCGAATCAGATGATGTTACTTATAGACGGCGGTCGTATCGTGGACTATTGTGCAGAAGAAGGTTATTATACTGTAAATATGTCAACTTCACCATCACTCTTTAATGGCGAATTTAAAGAATCTCTGAAAGACGCATTCAACAGATTCAAGTTCGGCGGTGTGCCATCACAGACACAGAAGGTTTACTTTATAAATCTTCAGGAAATCACAGGTATCAAGTTTGGTACAAGAAATCCTATCCAGTACTTTGACAATTTCTACAATGCAGAGTTATTTATGCGTTGCAGAGGTCAGTATTCAATAAAAATCGTTGATCCTCTCAAATTCTTTGGCGAGGCTGCATCAAAAACAGGTGAAAGATTTACAGCGGCAACTATGAACAGCCAGTACTGCGAAGAATTCCTTACAGCTCTTGAATCAGCTATAAACCAGATGTCAGTTGACGGTAAGAGAGTATCATATATACAGTCACAGTCAAGAGAACTTGCAAAATATATGTCTCAGACACTTGATGAAGAGTGGAGAGAAGGCAGAGGTATCGAGATTGCAAGTGTTGCTGTAACTATAAGCTACGATGAACAGAGCCAGAAGCTCATAAATATGAGAAATCAGGGCGCTATGCTTTCAGATGCTACAATAAGAGAAGGTTATGTTCAGGGAAGTATCGCTGACGGTCTTAAAGCAGCAGGCTCAAACTCAGCAGGCGCAGCTCAGGCATTTATGGGCATGGGTATGGGCATGAATACAGCAGGAGGTTTCATGAGTTCTGCAAGTCAGACAAATGCTATGCAGATGCAGATGCAACAGCAGCAGATGCAGGCAGCACAGGCTCAGGCACAGCCACAACAGCCGGCAGCAGGCGGATGGACTTGTTCATGCGGTAAGACTAATACAGGCAAGTTCTGTCAGGAATGCGGAGCTAAGAAACCAGAAGATACAACATGGACTTGTTCATGCGGTAAAGTAAATACAGGCAAGTTCTGTCAGGAATGCGGAACAAAGAAGCCTGAAAATTCATCATGGCAGTGTTCATGCGGTCAGGTGAATGAAGGAAAATTCTGTTCAGGTTGCGGAACAAAAAAACCTGAATAATGGAGGAAAACATTTTTGGAAACAATACAATACAAATGTCCTAACTGTGGCGGTGAGTTGCAGTACAAGGCAGATAAGCAGAAATTTGGCTGTGATTACTGCCTTAGTGAATTTACTGATGAAGAGATAAAGCAGATATTTTCTGAAACAGAAAATACTGATCTGAGTCAGAATGTTGATGAAACTGTAGAAGATGACGGATTTAGCAATGGTAATCTGTATTCGTGTTCATCATGCGGTGCAGAAATAATGTCTGACGGAAATACAGCCGCTACTTTCTGCGTATACTGTCACTGTCCTGTAATACTAAAGGGCAGACTTTCGGGTGATTACAGACCAAGTAAAGTTATTCCGTTTAGTATAACAAGGGAAAAGGCGCTTGAAACATTTAAAGAAACTATCGGTAAGAAAAAGTTTACTCCTACAGATTTTCAGTCAGATCAGACTCTTGAAAAAATGACAGGTCTTTATGTTCCTTTCTGGCTTGCTGACTGTAAAGTCAAGGCTGATATGGACGCTATAGGTAAACATATACGTACATGGAGATCAGGAAATTACAGATATACTGAAACAAAAGAATATGCTGTAAGCAGAAATGCCGATATCACATTTAACGGTGTTCCGGCAGACGGTGCGAGTAAGATCGATGATGCTCTTATGGATGCAATAGAGCCTTTTGACTACAACAAGATAGAAGATTTTTCTATGTCATATCTTTCAGGATTTCTTGCTGACAGATACGATGTCAATAAAGGTGATGTGTTTCCGAGAATAAGACAGAAAGTTGATGACGGAAGCAGAAATATTCTGAGAAATTCCATAACAGGATACAGTTCTGTAAGTGTAAGCAGATTTAATAACAATATAATGAGTACAAACTGGAATTATGCACTCCTTCCTGTATGGTTCATGACATATAACTATCAGGGCAAGATGTATGAATTTGCAGTAAACGGTCAGACAGGTAAACTGGTAGGTAATCCTCCGTTGTCCGTAAAGAAACTTGTTGCATTCGGAATAGGATTAGCTGTTGTTATAGCAGTATTATTCGGAATAGGAGGAATGCTGTTATCATGACGAAGTACACAAAGATTTTTCTCGGTCTGATCATGGCTGTTTTCATGGCTTTCGGGATAAATTGCGAAAGAATAAATGCAGCAGATTCAAATTGTAAGGTTCACGATCTTGATGACAGCCTTACAGATTCGCAGGAAGAAAAACTCAATAAGAAAATTGCCAAGGCATCTGATAAGATAGATGCAAATGTTGCGGTTGTTATAACTTCGGATCTTGGATATTCAGGTTCGGATACTTATGCTACAAGAACGTATGACGAGATGTTCGGAAATGAAGATGGGTTGTTATTGCTCATTGATAACGATACTCATTATGACTGGATAGCTCCGAGTGTTGGATTTGAAAATAAATATAATCGTTATATTGAGCGTTTTTTTGATGATATAACGCCAGAGCTTCAGCGTGATGATTATGAAGGAGCGATTGAAGCTTTTGTAGATAATGTTGATCTTGCAAACTATAAGAAAGAGAGAATTTTAAAGTATGTCGTTATAGGTCTGATAGTTGCGCTTGTAGTTTCTCTTATTACTTGTCTTGCAATAGCTCATTCATATAAAACATTGAAGAAATATGAAGCGAGAAATTATGAAGCTAAAGAAAGTACAAGATTTAACAGAAAAGAAGACAGATTTTTGCGTGAGTATACGACTAAGACAAAGATAGAATCCAACAGTGGAGGCGGTAGCCGAAGCGGAGGTGGCGGAGGTAGCCGTGGAGGCGGACGCCGAAGATAATATACATAAAAACAGTACAGCATTCTGTAAAAAGAAAACTGTACTGTTTTTTTATTTTTTTAACTTTTTTACGCAGTCATTTACACATTCGCAGATATAGTCAAGTTCTTCGTAAGTGATAGTTTCATCGATTGAAAAACGTATTGAAGAAAGTGCTTCCTGCGGAGTAAGTCCGAGTGCGAGCAATACGTGTGAAGGTTCGGTGTCGCCGGTAGTACAGGCGGAAGCACCCGATACACATATTCCTTTGAGGTCAAGTGTAAGTATCATGCTTTCGCTGTCTACTCCTTCTATCATTATATTCAGATTTCCGCATAAGCGGTTTTCATGACTGCCGTTTAATCTTATACCTGATACAGAAAGCAGATTTTTCATAAGATAGTCACGTTTTTTAGCGGTAAGCTTGTTTTTTTCATCTATGCCGTTTACAGCTTCTGCCGACGCAGTGCCCATACCGATTATAGAAGCAAGATTTTCTGTTCCTGCACGTATGTTTTTTTCCTGTGCTCCGCCGTATATCAGCGGTTGTATATCTGTACCGTTTCTTATGTACAGCACGCCTGTTCCTTTAGGAGCGTGAAACTTATGACCTGATAGTGAAAGCATATCAATGGCTGATTCTTTCAGATCTATACTTGTGTGACCAAATGCCTGAACAGCATCTGTGTGAAATAAGATGTTGCTTTTTTTGCATATATCACCGATTTCTTTTACAGGCTGGATCGTACCTATTTCGTTGTTGGCGTACATTACAGAAACAAGTGCTGTTTTATCGGTTATGGCATTTCTGATGTCATCAGGGTTTACAAAGCCGTTATGGTCTGATTTTACAAATGTTATGTCAAAGTTGTTTTCTTTAAGATATCTGCAGGTGTTTATAACAGAATGATGTTCTATATTTGTAGTGATAATATGGTTTTTGCCTTTTTTAAGTTCGTTTTTAGCGGTGACTGTAAGGGCATGGTTATTTGACTCGGTGCCTCCGCTTGTAAAAAAAATCTCATTTTTATCGCAACTGAGAGCCTTTGCAATTTTTAGTCTTGCTTCTTCAAGTGCTTTTTTTGCATCACGTCCGAGTCGGTGAACACTTGAGGGATTTCCGAAGTTATTTGTAAGAAAAGGCATCATACTGCCCAGCACATTTTCAGAAATGCAGGTAGTAGAGGCATTATCCGCATAAATGATTTTTTTCATTGCTACTTATCCTCTTATCTGCTGTATTTATCACGCTCAATTACTGCAAGTTCGTCACAACGTTCATTTTCGGGGTGTCCGTTGTGACCTCTGACCCATACAAATTTTACTTCGTGTTTTTCAAGAAGCGGTATAAGCTGTTTCCATAAGTCGGTATTGGGAACAGGGTCGTTTTTGGAACGTATCCAGTTTTTCTTTTCCCAGTTATAGAGCCACTTTTTTTCCACGCTGTTTACAACATACTGACTGTCTGTTGTAAGAGTTACTTTGCAAGGTTCTTTGAGAGCATCAAGTGCCCTGATAACTGCGGTAAGTTCCATTCGGTTGTTTGTAGTGGCACTGTCTCCGCCTGATAGTTCCTTTATATGTCCGTTGTAGCGTAAAATAACTCCATATCCACCCGGTCCGGGATTTCCACTGCAAGCACCGTCTGTAAATATTTCGACAAATTTTTTATCATTCATTATAATCATTCCTTATGTTTTACATTAGTTACTTAATTATATAATAAAATCAGGGTAAATACAAGTGAAAATACGGAAAATATATTATTGTTTTTAAACAATATAATTTTGCAATTTTTCAAAAATTTCAAATACAGTTGTTCCGGGAGTGCATTGAGAAGGCGGCATACCATTATAATTACTCAGTACACTTTTGGCGTTTTCGATAGCTGTTAAAGTATTAGGTTTAAGCAATGTATAGATGTCATTTCGATTTTTCTCATACTTAGAATCCAGACATTGTGTAAGCTTAGGGTAGTATTCGGTGCGGTGCAAGGCTGAGTCCAGATGCTTATAATGAAGCAGAAACCAGTATTCAATGCATTCGTTAGACCAGAGTGCGTGATATGTTACAGAGTCACTCTCTTTGGATAGTGCAGCACATCTGAAATATGTGTTGTCAAAATTGTCTTTTGGAAAGTCGTCTTTGTCATAAACTAACCATACGTGCTTGTATTTATCCGGTTCTGCACTTACAAGTTGTTGTGCTCTTTCTAAGAGTGTTAACGTATTTGTTCCCTGACCTATGCCATTGATTTCAATAGATATTCTACCACGATATTTTTGGTTAATATCATTTTTAAGCCCCTGAAAATACAGAGGTTCTGTTTTTTCTCCCTCAGTAATGATTAAATGATATTCGGGCGCAACCATTATCCTTCGGTCACGGCGGTCCTGCATCCACTTTTTGTTTATGTCGCTTTTCTTATAAGGCTTCATTGACATAACATCACTTCCATTCCATCATATTCCTGAAGTATGGGTCAGCACCATAACGACCTTCAAGATACTGCTTGTCATATGCCGCACTTGGATGGATATGATTTCCGCTTTCATCTCTGATTTCATAAAGCGAATACAAGTCGCTGGATTCATCATCAAGCTTGCACGCAAACCATATCTCGTCAGTACGGTAAACAGAACTCTTCATAGTAGAAACATCGTGTGATGTAAATATCAGCTGTGCATTTTTGGTGTTAATCTTTTTATTCTTGAAGAGCATCACTATATATTTAAGCATTTTCGGATGAAGCTTAGCATCGAACTCATCAAATACAAGCAATCCGCCGTTTGCAAGTGTGATGAGAACAAGTGGAAGCACATTAAACAACTTTTGCGTACCATCCGACTCCTGATTGATATTAAGTGGATATGCTTTTCCGTTAATTGTATGTTCGAAAATTATATCGTAAGAATTATCTTCAGCAGATTTCTCAACAAATTCAAAATTGCTGATATTTACACCGACATCATTCATTAATTTGATAAGCCTGCTTTTGAATTCATCACTTCCACTCATAATAAGATGACGTTCTGCATATGGATTTGCGTAATTACGCATAATGCAACTTTCAAACCATTCTATAGCAAGATTTATCGGCTCTAACTTATAATTTATGTTGAGGAAAGAAAGATAAGGCATCTGTTCATTGACTTCTGTATTGATAGAAGTCCTGTTAATACTTGCTCCCAGCTTCACGCCATCGGCATTACGTTCAAATATCGTAGCTGTTCTGCTTTTTACGCTAATCTTGCGACGATAAAGATATTCCCCGGCAATTTTTCCATCATATACTGACAGAAAATATCTGTATTCATATTCATCATCAGGACGGAAATAAAGCTCAAACTCTATCGGCTCATTGCGGGAAACATCATCAAACAGAAACGGGTTTAATTCCACTTGTGCTTTTTGTATCAGCTTGTCTTTGAATATGAGAATAGGCTTCATAACAATTGAAGTAACACAATTCAGTGCTTCCAGTACATTGGATTTACCTCCGGCATTTGGACCGTAAATAACAGCAACAGGCAGAAAAGCTTTGCTGTTTTCTCTGCTTGTAAGCAATGTGTCCTGAAAATTTTGATTTCCGATAGCCTGCATATCAAGAACAGTTTCGTTTTTGTAGGACTTGAAATTCTTAAAGGTAAACTGACATAACATATCATTCACACTCCTATCAAGTATCATTATAATATAATAATACCCTGAAAGTCAAGGTTTATGCCTGAATTTAATAAAAAAATTATTGATTTAGTATTTAAAACTTGATTTTGGTGGTTTATAAGCAGGGCATAATCAATTAGAAGAGGAATATTTTGAAAATTAAATACAAGTCAATTTTTTTTTTTTAATACTGTAGCTTTTTTGAAAGTTGTGAAGTATTATTAATAAGGAGAGTTTAAGTGCAAAGAGGTGTGAAAAATGGACTACATTATAAGCGTAACAAATAAGTGTAATCTGAAGTGTCAGTATTGCTATGAAAAAAGGCTGAATACGACGTTAGGGGCTATAAATGACAAGACAGGCGACAGAATTATAAAGTTTATAAATGAGGCAAATGATGCAAATATAGTATATCTTTTCGGAGGAGAACCTTTGCTTTACAAGGATCTTCTGAAAAAATTTATAACTTCGATAAAAGCAAAGAGGTTTGTTATTACTTCAAACGGTATGCTTCTTGATGAACATTTTGCAAGATGGTGTTCGGAACATAAAACTATAATAAATGTTTCTCACGACGGCAAAGACTGTTCGGCAAGAGGGATAAAAGCAGAAGAACTGTCCGAAAAAGTAAAGATGCTTCTGAAATATCAGCCTGATACGCTTCTTCAGTTGGTTTATACCGAAAAAACTATGAAGGACCTTTATGAAAATACGCTTTATTTTAAGGATATGGGAATAAAATTTGTATCTTATGTTATGGATTCATTTCTTGAAGTTGATGATATGGATACATTTGCCGATGAACTTAAAGATGTATGGGAAAAAGTTGTTGATGTAGAGGGGATAACAGTAAAAGAACTGAGATACAAAGAAGAAATAGTAAAAGGCAAAAGAAATTCAAAGTGTGAAATATGTAAGAAAAAGCTCTTTATCAACTGGGACGGAAAGATATATCCCTGTGTACAGTTTCAAAATCTTTCTGATTTTCAGTGCGGTGATATTTTTAAGGGCATTGATACAAGCAAGGCGGAGGCAAGGTATAAAAATTATTCAAATATGTCCGAGCGTTGCCTTGACTGTGAGATCTCCCAGTACTGTGACAATTCATGTGCGTGCAAGAAAATGTCATCAACAGGCGGACTTGATAATATTTCCGAGGCTCAATGCATAGAACAGCAGGTACTTATACTTACTGTTTTAAATAAATTTAAAAGAATGGGAAGATTTTAAAAAACATTGTAGCTTTTATGCCTTTTGAAAAGTATTAATAGTATAAAGACTTTTTACGTTAGATTTTTTTCAGGATTTTAAGGAGGAGTTTCAAATGAAAAAGTTTACAAAACAAATATCATCTCTGCTTGCAGCTATGGCAGTTGGTGCATCGGGTAATCCGGGACTACAATTTCAGACTGCGGAAGCTGTAGAAGTTACAAATGGAAACACAAGAGTTGTACATCTGAGTAATATAGAGATTTCTAATCTGTATGAATATTACGAAGAAACAATGACCACTACAACTACTACTGCACCGGAAGTTCTCGGTACATATTACGATCACGGAACAACTCCGGGACCAACTACAACATTACCGGAAGAATTGTATGAGTGCGTTGATTGCGGAGGAGTATTCTGGGAAGGTGAAGGATTCTTTGAAGAAAATGATGAGTATCTTTTAGATTTTTACTGTTATGATTGTTATATGGAAGCTTTTCCGCCTACAGCAGGTGTGGCAGTTGCCGAATACGAATGTTTCAAATGCGGAAATATGACTCCCGGATATCAGGGTGAGTATATTATGAACCGTTTCTATTGCAGTGACTGTGCATATACGGTAACACAAATGACAGTAGGAACACAAGCACCTTCCTATACTACAGACGTAACATCAGAAATGATACTTCCGATAGGAACACGAGCGCCTGAGCCACCTGTTACAACAACTTTGTCAGAATGGGATATGTATCCTACAATAGGAACATCAGTGCCGACAGAAGCAGTTACTACTACGACGACAACAGTGACAACAACAACAGTAGGAACATCGTATTCGTCAGAACCTGAAACCATGGTGACGACAACAACAGATATTTTTGATATTCCATGTGCAGGGGTTACTACTACAACAAGAGATGTTTTAGATATTCCGGAAGCCGGTAATATGATAGCACCTTATGGCAGTGGAGATGCCAATCTTGATGGAGTAACAGACCTTACAGACCTTACAGAACTTTCGCTTTATCTGTTAGGTGACAAGAGTTTTGATGAATATGAAATTATGCAGGTCGATGTAAATAATGACGGTAAAGTAAATATTGCAGACCTTCCGACGTTGAAGATGATGATAACAAAAGGCATCTGAGTAAAAACAAACGCTAAATAGTTAAAATATCTCTCTGATAAAATAAAATAAAGAAAACAGCCAAAACGGACTATTGTGATTTTCAACATAGTTCGTTTTTGCTGTGTAAAACTTTATGATTCCTGCAATAAAAATTTTCGGAGATTAAGATGAATATATCCGTCACGACTCATATCAAATTCATCCAGTGACAGTACATATTTCGGATAATTATCGTCTATCCTGCGTAATGCTCCGAATTCACGTTCTATGGTTTCTTCTGAGGCAAGCAGGTATGCGACCTGATAGTATATTTTTTGTCCGTTTGTCTGAGCTACGAAATCCACTTCAAGATTTTCATTTTTCCCGACAGTTACTTTATATCCTCTGCGTAATAGTTCGATATATACTATATTTTCAAGGATCTGACCTATGTCACGGGTATTGTTTCCGTATATCGCCTCACGAATTCCATGATCGGTAAGATATATTTTTTCCTGAAACTGCAGAATTTTTTTTCCGACAATATCCTGTCTTGATACGAGATGCAAAAGACAGGCACTGCGACAGTATTCGATATAATTGTAAATAGTTTCACTCGAAATTTTGCGGTTTTCGCTTTTTAGGTATTTTATGATCGTAGAAGAGGAAAAAGTATTTCCTATATTGCTTATAAAGTATAGCAGTATTCTTTGAAATTGTTCAACGTCACGTATATTGTTGCGTGTTACGATATCTTTTAAAATTATAGAATCATAAATATCACTGAGGTACTGTATTTTGCTGTTATCATTCATAGGAAACTGATAAAGAAACGGCATTCCGCCCCAGCGCAGATAAGTCTGAAAAGCTTCGGTTTCGGAAGTATCGGGTAAGATAGCCATTACCTCCTGAAATGAAAAAGGATATACATTTATTTTTACATATCGTCCTGCAAGGTAAGTAGCAAGTTCGCCTGAGAGAAGTTTTGCATTTGAACCTGTTATATAGATATCGCAGTCAAAGTCGATCATACAGGAGTTTACAAGTGTTTCCCAACCTGCGAGTTCCTGTATTTCGTCAAAGAAAAGATATATCTTTCTGTTTTTGTCTTTTGAAAAATTTTTGATATAGGTATATGTTGAATCGGTACTGTGAATATGTGCTGTTGCTTTTGATTCAAAATTTATAGACAGAAAATCTGTATCAGAAATACCCTGACTCAGAAGTTCTTCCTGAATCAGCTTTAACATAACAGATTTTCCGCATCTGCGTATTCCTGTAAGTACCTTTACTATATTTTGTCCAATAAACGGACGTATTTGTTTCATGTAGGATTCACGTTTTATCACAAGTATAACCTCCGCTTTAATGTTATTTAAAGTTTATCATAGTTATACCGAAAAGTCAACATAAAAACCCAAATAGTTTTCGGTATATCGAAAACTATTTGGGGAGTATGATTTATTAATATTCTGTTTTTACAGGAACACTGTCGTCTTTTGTGAGTTTATAGATGGATTGAGCTGTTGAAATATACATTGTTTTGTCATCAACCTGACAGAAGTTAAAAATACTTACGTCATATGGGAGATCGCTGTGATTTATGTCAAGAACACGTTTGCATTTGTTATTTTCGATGTCCACGCCGTAAATACTGGTTTCTGTTGAATAGAAAAAGTCGTATGTTTCATTTCCGTCAAAACATTTTAATATATAATCGTCCTGGTTTATGGTTATTGGTGTGTCAATAAATTTGATTTCTTCGGGGGAGATTTCATCAAAACACATTTTAGTGTCGTTTATATATGTAAATACGCGTCCTTCCGTAGAAACAACTACATCAAATACACTGGTGTTTGCGTGTCTGGGCTTTACTGTTGAGGTTTCTTCGCCTTTGCTGTTATATACTGATATAAATCTGTCATCATTTGTGTCAGCATTCCAGTATACAAATACAGTGTCTGTATTGACAGCTGTTGTTGATTTTATATAATAACCGTCTTTTTTGGGTATGCTTATAATATTTTCTTTATTGGTATTCATATCCTTGATATGTATGTTATGTGCATCTGCAGTTTCTTCTCTTGCCTGCAGTAGTCCGGTGCAACGTATTTTATCGTCTTCAGGGAATAGTTCACTTTTTATTGAATATTGTTTATTACGGTCGCTATCACCGATTTTATATGATTTGAAGTTAGAACAATTTTCATTAAAGGAATGTTCATTTGTGTACATATGACCGTTGTAAAAGCCTATTACATCGTTGGAATTTGTACTTTTATACATTTTTTCTGCTTTGTAATAATTTACAGACAAATCAGTTTCGGTTTCTTTTTCTTCAGTTACAAATTCTGTTTCGTTCTTTGATTCGGGTATCTTTATTTCTTCTTTCTTATCACACGAAAACATAAGAAGTGACATCGCAAGACACAAAATATAGTTAATTTTTTTATTCATTTATAAATCTCCTTAAAAAGTATATTAAAGCTTTTTTATTATACTTTATTTTTATATTATTGTCAATATTTTAATCTAAAACAAATACACTGATTTCTAGGGGAGAAATCAGTGTATTTGTAAAATATTACTGTTAAATGTTTTGAGGGATGGTGATTTTATTATGTAGATTTCTTATATGTCATAGCTGATAATAGTTCTCCTGGGGTAATCTTCTTTTAACAATTCTCATATCGCTTTAGCTTATAAAAAAGTTTTTCTCATATCTCCTGCTAAAATCGTCTTATGACTTATAAGTTTCTTTCCCTGTATATATATTAACTTATTTTAATCCCAAAATCAATATTTTTGCGTAAGATGCTACTTTTACTGCGTGAAATGCATCTGAAAATAAATTTAAAAAAAAATTATGACGTTGATAGTAAACTATTGAATTGGCATAAATATTGTGTTATAATTAAACGTAATTATGAAAGTCCTTATGCATATGATCTATTAATACAACGCAAAATAGCCATTTGAGAGATTTGTATTTAATAAAATTTAGGAAATTTTATCAAAAAACCAAAATGCTATGAACCACATAAATAGGCAATTGGATAATGCTTATAACAGTAAAAAACGCATGACTGCATGATGGTGATTGAACTAACAGAATCCATAAGGTCGGTTAATGAGTTTTTTATCTATTACTGTTATATTGGAAAGTCAATGTAAAAACCCATAAAGTTTTCAGTTAATCAAAAACTTTATGGGTTAAATTTTTATTTTGAATTAATTTTTTTCCTTATTGTAATAATAAATAATGTCGCAGAAGAAATTATCATAAATACTCCAAGTGCAATAATCGTGCCACTGATTACGCTATACATTGAATTGTTACTGTTGCCTTTATTAAACCAGATAACTAGTACCAAAAAGTCAATTGCTGAAATGATAGTTCCGTATATGCCGAGTGTAATTATTTTTTTTCCATTTGTGTCTTTCGACAAGCGGTATACTGATATAGCTATAGCAAAAGGTGAAAGGATAAGGGCTATAATTATAGTTACAAACACAACAGAATTTAAAGTTTCATTTCCGATATTAATCCAGAATCCTAATACTCCATAAAATGTAAGCATCAATGCAGTAATTATTGATATTTTTTTTACCATAATTATCACTACCGTTTCTTATATGATATTTAATTTGACAAATAACTAAGTTTTTTCAGACTTTATTTACAATATTAACTGGAGCGTTTAAAGATTAAATTAGTATTCTGCTTTTCTGATTTCTGTATCTGAAAGATAATACAAATCATATGAACAATAAAAATTATTAAAGAAAAAACGATTATATATTTAAAAACATTAGGATTATATAAAAATATTATTAAATTAATTAATGCTGCTGATAATATTGAAATAAAATCCATTAGTATTATGTTTTTGTTTTTTCCTATTATTGAAAAACCATGTATTTTTTTTATTGCAAGTTCTACAGAATTAATTTTATAATTAATGATAATACTTGTTATGCATGTACTTAAATTAATAAAAAGAAAAGCAATTATTATAAAATATATAAGATATGCTGCAGATTTAAATTTTAGACACTCCTGAATATAGTAATCATATAGGTTAATTGAACTAATGATACCGATATCTTTAGAATACTCTTTTTTTATTATTTCCACAGAATCATCATCAAGTAGGTATAATATATTCTTGATATAATTTCCATTACTTACTTCATATAATGGTGTATTTATTGTATTTGCTTTTACCGAATTGTATATAATAGCGGGGTTGCTATTCATTCTAAATCTGTATAAATTCATACCATTAATTGATGGTAATCGTATATCATTATTGTATTCAAATATTTGATAGTCAAATCTAAAATGTTCACCATACCAATTTTCTACTATACTCAGGGAAGTATCAATCATTTCCTCTTTTTGCTCTGGGGAAAAAAAAGATGGTATAAGGATACATATATCACTTGTTAGTTTAAAATCACTAAATTTTGGAATCTGAGAGCATAAATAATCATATGCATATACATTAGTGAGCATGTAATTACAGCAAAGATTATTTGGAATTTCAAAAGATGTAATCTCTTCTGAAAAATCTTTGTAAATAATTGTATTTGTAAATAAAAGTGGCTTTAAATCTTCAAAATGTTCACGATATATTTTTTCATTAATTATCTCAGTTGCTGAAGCGGTATCAGTTAGAGAATGTTTGTCACTTTGAGGCGAAGAATAGAATTCACATAGATGATAATCTTTAAATTCGTTAACGAATGAATCTACCTTTATGTATCCTTCAGCTATTTCAGAAACGGATAATGAAATAATCACACTAAAAATACATATGATATTAGAAATGAATTTAAATGAATTGTTATACATAAGAATTTTTGAAGAATAGCGGTCTTTATTAACAGCTCTAGAATCAAATCTAAGAAAAGAAAGGTACAAAATCCCGTTAAAAGCACTGATGATTCCTATTATTTTCAAGATATAAACCAAACATATGCTTATACATGTTATCTTTAATAATAGATATGATGCAATAAAAAATACTGACATATATATAATGGCATCTATCAATATATTGCTTAAAATAAATTTAAGAACACTGTCCCCATATATCATTCTTATAAAAATTTCTTTTTTTGATGTGATAACTTCATAGGCAGTAATCAAAAACAACTGTAAAGCAATAGTTAGCCATACTAAAAATATAATAACTTCAATGCTGTTACTATAATCATTATTATAATCAAAGTTAATGTTTTTGTAGATATTAGATAAATCTTTGTTAAATGAGTCTATATTTTCTTTTTTGCCGATAAAATACAGGTGAGTGTTATCATTAATTTTCTTAATCTGTGATATATCTATATAAACGTATTCTACCTTAGTAAAGAATAAATCGTTGTATTTACCTAAAAATATATCTGGCTTTCCGACTTCAGAATTTATTAGTGCTATTCTGTATCCATATTCTCCGACCAAATCGTCAGAATATTCAGCAATATAAACGGCTATACCATGATTATATGCTATTTCTGTGATATTCTTTGTTATTTCATTTTTGCTGCCATAAAATTCATATGATGCATATGAATTGCTTTTCAGCGCAGATTCGTTTTTAAAAACCATCAATTCACAGGTTACAGATACACCAACTAATATCAGAATCAAGGAAAGTATAACTTTTAATGTTTTCATTTTTAAATTCATATAATCAATCCAATTCTTTAAAATATATATCTATTTTATTTTCAATATTGCGAACAGTTTCTTCGCATGTCTGGCTACCGGATGAATATTCTAATAATTCATTATAAACAATAGTATATACTTTATTGTTAAAATGATATATATTTTTAACGCTTTCAAATAAGCTTTTAAACATCTCAGGTTGCATATTATAAAGTTCTTTTTCTTCTATTAATATTTGGTATAAACTTTCCTTAACTGAAAAACCTTTAAAAAAATTGTTTAAATACATAATTTGATATTCATCATCATAGAAAGTGTTCAAAAACACAAGACTATTTTCAGTGTTTTCGTTTGTAATTACTGAAATATTGAATTCAGGTACTATAACAGCATTTTCATTAAATGTTACCATGGATTTTTGATTAATAATATCATTAATGGACTGATAGTCACAAATCAATATATTGTTTTTTTTCTTTAATATTTCTATTTTTTTTATAAAATCATTTGTTGCAAAATTACATATTCTATTTTCAAAATCTATATACTGTTCGGCATCAAACATTATTATCTTTTCAATGATTTCGTCCTTCGTGGCATAGTTATTTTCGGTTTCCTCATATTCATATACAGAAAAGGCCGGTATGAATTTATATAAAAAATCAGATTCGCCAATACTGTCAAAAGCGAATGAGAAACATCCGGATTTTTCTGCAACATTTTTTAGATTATATACGATGTTGTGGTTTAAATATGAATAAATATCGAAGTTATTGTCGTATATTATAACATCTGGGTTTTGAGTATGTAAATTGTTTTGTTTGATTGTTTCAACAAAAACATCTTCGTTTTCATTATTAAATTTAAGAATATGTGAATTTACATACTTTTCAACTTCCGGAGATATATATACTTTAATAATTTTTTTATTTGTTATGTTTTTCTTTTCCATTATGTATAGTTTATATATTCCGCTATAATAATCTATACCATAAACCATATATTTATCAGAACCGGCAGGACGGATAGTATCTATCGAACAGTCAGAACTAAATTCACAAACATCTGCGATTTTTTTAATGCAGTCTGTATAAGCGTATATCTTATCTGTAGTATTGATAAAAAATTTCTGTATGCCATAGCCTTTTATAAAAGATATATTCCAATAATGACAATCACTTTCAAAAACAGCGATATTATTGTCAGGTGTAGTTTCGAATATATAATAAGTTTTTTCTTTATTCAAAATAAAAAGAATATTACCATCTGATGTAGCAGATAAAATGATATTATCATATTCGATGCTATCTTGAAAGTATATATCAGTAATTTTTTTATTTAACAGATTATATCTTACGATTCGTGACTGTGAGTTTTCGGATAATACGATATAAACATCTGTATCACAGATGATTTCTACATCGGTAATTTCTCCGGAAACTTCGATGTTATAATAGGTTTTTTTATGTGTATTTCTGTCGAATATTAGTAATCTTTTTTTATTAGATAAATTATCTTCTACAACAAAAAGGAAATATTTGTCAGAAACAGAAAAAACATTTGTTATGATTTCGTTTTCAGGAAGTATAAATGAGATGCTTTCAGTATTTTTGCCGTTATAATCAAAAACAAGTAATTCTAAATTCTGAACAAACTCTACGCAAGTAATTATAGAATATTTATCTGTGATATGATTGTTAATTATTTTTCCATTGATTTCATCGACTTTTATTTCATTACCTGTTTCGTCAACACCAAAAACATAATCTTCATATAAATACGAAAAAACATATTCAGAGTAATACGGAAATACATATTCTGCTTTTTCAATTTCGTAGAAATCGATTATATCTCCATCTGTTTTACTGTATTGATTTATATATGTTATATCATTTTCTCTGTATGTAATCATTAATTCATCAGAAACATAAATATCTTTAATTCCGGTTAATGCGTTTATATTATCTATACTATAAATTATAGAATAGTCATCACAGTTGAATTTAATTATCTTAGTGTCATATGTAAGTGTTTGTTCAATATTATTTTCTTTAATATTATAATTTATTTCGGCCCATGTATTACCGGAAAAATCCGAAATTATCCTGGATATAACTGCGTTGTTCTCTAAATTCAGTTTCGTTGAAATATTCACGGTTTCTACTAGTTTTAAAGATAAGTCGTATTTTTCCAATATCACATCATTTAAAAAACTGCTGTTTGTTGATTGTGTATCATAATACCATATTCCAAGAAAATTGCCTGTCCATATAATTGATTCACCATAACTTCCGCATATATTCTGGTGTTTTATTTTACCATTTTCATTTATATTGGCAATATAGGTGTTATAACTGTTATCTACATATAAAATAAATATATCTTCATTAATTACTGTGCAATCTTTTATGTATTTGTAATCAAAAGAAAGAGTAATATTTTTTTTGTTTTTGTTTAAAAGCTCGGTTATCTGAATACTGCTTTTAGGAATGTTATTAACGTCAAAACAGTAATCCTTCATCTCATAAGATATAACAGAATCTATTTTATCGATACTATCCGGAAAAGGTATTTCTTTAGAAATATAATAGTTGTGTGAAACATCATAAAATTCTGAAGAATAATTTTTTGCCCCGTTTCCTTTGGATTTTGAACATGAAGATAATAAAAGCAATAAAATAATTATCATAAAGTAATTAATTATATTTTTCATGATATACAAATTCTTCCCTTTCAATCAATAACACAAATAGCAAAATCTTTTAAAACAAGATTTTGCTATTTAAAAATTATTATGAATGATATATTTAAATTTTCATTCACTTTTGCTATTCATAGGTGTTTTTTATTCACCTATTTGTGCTGAGCCCTGAAGAGTAAACCAGTCACCTTTTAAATACGTATCGGTGTATATAGTTGTTGAATCCACAGCACTTTCATATGTACCAGATTTATCACGGCTCGTTTCTATCGCAATTCTATGTCCCAGATTTGAACCTATAGATTTTGAACGGCCCTTAACCCAAAGTAAGTTTACATTATAAGAAATTTCTGTGACATTTCCTATAATTTCATCTCCGGATTCAACATATCCTACAGCTGTATATCCCTTAGTGCCGGATACATCTGTTATTGTAAATACATCTGAAGTTTTCCAATCTCCTGCTGACGCAGTATTTATCATAGAAAAAGATGAGCAAACTGTTAAAGCAGCTAATGCTGACATAAATATTTTCTTTAATTTCATAATATTAAATTCCTTTCATACATTGAATCTTATCAAATTTACCATAACTTATTTAAGGTATCTCCAAAAAAGTCAAGCATTTCGTTATGGACGGACTCTACTTTTTTATATGAATTATTAAATAAGGCTTCTATTTCTTGTTGAGATGTTATAGACGTTTTATGAATATCGAGCAATTCAAGATTTTTGTTTACATATACATTGTTCAAAATAACTCCATGACCATGACCGTTTTCATCATTAGCTTTTCCAATCATATATTGGTATTTATATTTTTTAAAAGGTTTTATTGACAAAATATTTGAAACATGATAATCTTCAGAATAACTGTATGTGCCATCGTCGTTTTCGATTTTTTTTAATGTTCCTGCAATATTGATTTTGCAACTAAAGTTCATATATCCAGGTATGCAAATGATATATCCTAAACCATTGCTACTATCATAATACCTGTAATATTTGTTGAATATATTGCTGGAATCATCATCTAAAATCATTTCGTACTTGGTGTTTAAAAGTAGTTTTTTTGTGTTTTTACTAAAGTCAAGCCATATAACATTTAAAATAATAAATATTATAGTTAATAAAGCCCAAAAAAATATTACTAATCGTTTGAGAGTTTTATTCATATTTCAATAACCCTTTCAGCCAAATCAAATAATCTTGTATCATGGGTAACCATTATTATAGTTTTCTTTAACCTATGTATTTCTTTGATCATATCCATTACAATAAGTGTATTACTCCAGTCTAGTGATGCCGTTGGCTCGTCGATAAGAATAACTTCACATTGTTTAAGCATAAGTCTCGCTAATGCAATACGTTGTTGCTCGCCACCAGATAAAGTATAAACATGTTTGTTTATTTTCTCCAATAGGTTCACTTTTTCTAATGCCTTGTTTATGGAAATATCTGTTCTAAACTTTGGATTAATCATTTTCAGGTTTTGGTATACAGTTTTATTTTCGACAAGTGCATAATTTTGAAATAAAAATCCTATTGTTTTTTGATAATATAATCTTTTTACCTTTTTATGTGGAAGGATGACATAACCATTAACTTCGATTGTCCCTTCAGAAAATTCTTCAATTCCGCCTATCATATTTAAAAGGGTTGTTTTTCCAGAACCACTTTTCCCCGTTATAATGACAAATTCATTATCCGGTACGACTAGATTGAATTTATCAAATAACACATTGTTATTAAATTCTTTTTTTAAGTTTTTAATTTTGACCATAAGCAACGTCCTAACAATCGATTTTAGTAATTGAACACTTATTAAATTCATAATTATATTTTTAAATAATTGTTGTTTTTCTTTAACTTACGACTAGAATATATTATTGAAGAGTTTCAGTCGTAATTTTAAATACTGTATATCACTCCTTAATATTGATGATTGCAACATAAGCTCAAAACTATGACAATCATATTTGTTTAATATATCTGCAGAATAATTATAATATAAAACACAAGATATCTTGTACTTTTATATTATAACATATATATATATATATATATATGTCAATAGTATTTAAGTTAATATTAAAAATTAATTGAATAGAAAATATGTTTTATAATAAAATTTACGATATTATTTCTGAATAAGTTTCTATATATCCTACTATTAGTATGATATTTCTTATACGCCCTTTTAATATTATTTTTTTTTGATAGAAAAGTCAATATTTTTGCGTAAGATGCTACTTTTGATGCGTGAAATGCATTTTAAAATAAATTTTAAAAAAATTATGACGTTGATAGTAAACTATTGAATTGGCATAGATATTGTGTTATAATTAAATCAACAGGGTTCATAAGGTCAGTTAAGGGGTTTTTTAATTAGAAAACATTGTGTATGTATATATGATTTTATGGACTTCGATTTGTTTTGTGTGAGGATTGTTATTAAAATGAAAGGAATGTTTTTATGAAATTAAGCAAAATTTTAAGTGCGGTTACAGCGTTTGTGCTCACATTTGGTTCGGTTTCGGCGGTAAATACCGAAAAGGCTGTAAAAGTAAATGCTTTACCTGCCGATGGTGTTAAGTACGAATTTGAAGATGGTGCTTTTGACAACTGTAAAGCAGAAAGCTGGACAAAAATTGACGAGTGCGCAAGCGGAAACTCCGCTGATATTTCCGACTGGTCGGGAACAGGTTTTGCAAATATCACTGAAAAAGGTTCATCTGTTACAGTTACAGTTGAAGTAGAGGAAGACGGTCTTTATGAAGTTCTTATACGCTACTGTCAGTGCTTTGACATGAACAAAAAAGTTCAGTACCTTAATGTAAACGGCGTAAATCAGGGCGAAGTAAGTTTTCCGTATGGTGAAAAATTTGAAGAAATGTCTGCAGGATATGTTCCTCTGAAAGCCGGTAAAAATGAGATTCAGATAAAAGGCTACTGGGGTTATACAATGTTTGACTACCTTGTAGTAAAAGACGCAGACCCAAGTGTTTCAAAACTTGATCCTGAAAGAAAGCTTTCAAATCCAAATGCAAATGACACAACAAAAAGACTTTTTAGTTACCTTTGTGATATATACGGCAAAAATATTTTATCAGGTCAGCAGGAGTACTGCGGTTCACACAGCTACAACCTTAATGCAAATCCTGATCTTGGATATATAGTTGACAACGAACTTGAATTTGAATATATCTTAGAAGAAACAGGAGAAATGCCTGCTGTAAGAGGAATAGATTTCCTTAACTACAGTTCAGCTGACGATATGTGGGACGATAACGCAGCCGAAAGAACAGCCGAATGGGTAAATAAATTTGGCGGTATTGCAACTGTTACATATCACTGGAGTGTGCCTTCCGATCCTGATGAAACGGGCAGACAGAACAGATTTTTCTACGTTGAATCAGCAAGTGCAAGTTACACAACATTCAGTATTTCAAAAGCCCTTGAAGAAGGTACATGGGAAAATGAAATTCTCATGGCTGATATAGAATTCCTTGCTTCCAAACTCCAGCTCCTTGAAGATGCAGATGTTCCTGTACTCTGGAGACCTCTTCACGAAGCAGAGGGTGCATGGTTCTGGTGGGGGGCAGAGGGTCCTGAAAACTGTAAAAAGCTTTACAGACTCCTTTACGACCAGCTTACAAATGTTTACGGACTCGACAATCTTATATGGGTATGGACGGGCTACACATTCCCTACATCACCACAGTGGTATCCGGGTGACGAATATGTGGATATAGTAGGTTATGACAAGTATAACGCAGTTGACGGCATGCCAAATCTCTCATCTATCTCATCAACTTTCTACAATCTTGTAGCAAGTACAGACGGCAACAAAATGGTTACTATGTCTGAAAATGACTCTATACCGTCACTTGACAACCTTCTTGAAGACAAAGCAGGCTGGCTCTGGTTCTGTCCGTGGTATAACAACTATCTTACAAGCCAGCAGATAAATCCTGTTGACGAACTTGTAAAGATCTATCAGAGCGAATACTGTATAACACTCGATGAACTTCCTGATATCAGAAAATATCCTATAAATCTTTCTGACGGTGTATCTTCAGAAGATCCCGATGTTACAACACCCCCAACTACAACAGATAAACCCTCCGAAAAAGTTGTTTACGGTGACCTTAACAAAGACAGCAAAGTTGATCTTTCCGATCTTACTATGCTTAGCCTTTGCCTTCTTGGCGATACCAAGACTACTTCGTATATTGAAGAAGTAGCAGATGTAAACGGTGATGGCAGTTTTAATATAGCAGACCTCAGTCACCTTAAACAGTATATTTCAAAAGATCCTGTAGTTCTTGGACCGCAGTAAGAAGTAAAAATAAATGTAAAAAATATCCGGCCATCAATTTTGACCGGATATTTTTGTAGTTATAGATAAAAAAGTTTCATACAGGTGTTAAATAGATTTGTTTAACACTATTTGCGAGAAGTCCCCTTCCTCTTAGGGAGGGGATGAATTGCGTATAAATGTACTTGCCAAAATAAATATAACGTGCTATAATATAATCAGTCGAAACAATATAAAGGCAGTGAATATATGAAATTAGATAATAATGCACATTCAGTGTTCTTGTTGCATTATCACCTTATACTTGTAGTAAAATATAGAAGAAAGGTGTTTGATGACATAATATCTGAAAGAGCAAAAGAAATATT
>SVNW01000062.1 GCA_015066745.1 Ruminococcus sp.
CTAAACAGATTGAAAAAGAATTAAACCGTCAGGCAATTATGTTTGAGGAAGAATGCAAAAAAGGACAGATTACTTCACCTGTGAAATTCGAAACTCTTGCAGAAGAATGGTTCGAGCAGTATGCTAAAATACAGCTCAGAAGCACAACCTACACACGATTAAGACAGCTTACAAAGCGTGTGTATCCTGCGATAGGGCATCTTCGTATGGATAAAATAACTGCAAGAATTATTCAGAATTTTATAACAGACCTTGCAATAAACGGAAAGAACTTTAAAATGGATAAACCGATTTCAAGCAAGACGGTTGTTCATCACCTGAGCTTTATTTCCGATGTGTTCAACTATGCAATCCGTATGGATATGCTGACAGATAATCCGTGCAGGAGAGTTATTCCGCCGAAAGCGAAGCCGGTAGAAAAGGATTATTATACGCTTGAAGAAGTCGAAAAGCTGTTTGAGTTGTTGAGAGGCGAGCCGTTAAAATATCAGGTATTCTTCAATCTTGCAATATACAGTGGATTTCGCAGAGGTGAGCTCCTTGGTCTTGAATGGAAAGATATCGAATGGGAAACTGGTGTAATAAGCGTCAGAAGAACATCAAACTACACAGCAGAAAAAGGTATCTATACTGATACAACCAAAACAAAGAAATCGTTACGCTCGTTGAAGTTCCCACAGTTTATTATTGATATGCTTAAAGCCTACAAGAAAGAGCAAGACGCTGAAAGAATGCGACTTGGCTCCAAATGGGTTGATCACGACAGGCTGTTTGTTAAGTGGAATGGTGAACCGATGAATAACAATACACCATATTTCTGGTTCAATGAATTCTGTGAAAAGCACAATTTCAGATTCTGTGATATTCACAGCTTCAGACACTTGAATGCAAGTCTTCTTATCAACGCTGGAATAGATGCGGTTGCAGTATCAGGTGCATTAGGGCATGCTCATACAAGCACAACCTTAAACATCTACAGCCATATGTTTCAACAGGCGCAAGCGAGGGTAAGTAACGCTGTATCCGAAGCACTGGATTTCCATAAAAGCAAAGATAAAAGTGATGAAAAAACGGCTTAAAAAAACTCCCCGAAACTAAGAATTTCGGGGAGATACATAGCACATTCAAAAATAATGGACAAACAATGGACAACGGCAATTTCCGTAAAAAACAAAAACCCACAAACGCCAATATATAGGCATTTGTGGGAATGTGGTGTGGTGACGGAAACTTGAATATAGACGAACTATTTTTTATGAATAAGGTATTTGGATATGTAGTGAGGTGGAGATAAAAAGAACTCGACATTAATCATTACCCCAATAAGCCTTACTTGTGTTTTTTGTTTTACTATGATACTATAAAATAAATGATATTTTTGACAGGAGATGATTTTGTGCTGGGGATGTATCTTGCTGTACTGGACAGCGATGAGGATAAAAGCCGATTTGAAAAGCTGTATAATCTGTACCGACAAGCTATGTATGCTGTAGCTTACGGAATACTCCACAATCAATTTGACGCAGAGGACGCCGTTCACGAGTCATTTTTGAAAATCGCAGATCATTTTGAAAAAATCGAAGAAATAAAATGTCCAAAAACCAAAGCATTTGTTGTTATTATTGTAAAGAACACCTCGATTGATATTTATAACAAAAATAAAAAAACTGTTGAAAATACTATTTTTATTGATGATATGTATAACAGGATAATTGATGAAAAAGTATTTGAAGATATTGATTACCAACTACTTTTAAATAAAATTGACGAACTTCCGGAAACATTTAAAGATATTCTTTATTTGCGATATGTCAATGGTTTTTCAATCGAAGATACTGCCTCCTTGCTTGGAATTTCCGTTGATGCCGCATACAAAAGAATACAACGAGCTAAAATCATATTGAATGATAAATTAAAAGAGGAGTCTGTAATATGACCTTATTTGAAACCGCTTTGGATGAAGCCTTGACCGCAAAATATAATGAGTCAATACCTCAAACAGAAGAACATGAGTTTTCGCAGAGCTTCGAGAAAAAGATGAATAAACTGATAAAAAGGCGTAATAAACCATATTATCATATAATCAATACAGCAGGGAAGAGGATTGCTTGTATAATCGTTATAATAGTACTTTCATTAACAACTACATTGAGCGTAAAAGCGTTCAGAGAAGCTTTTTGCGACTTCTTTATTGAAATATTTGAGAAGTTTTCTGCTATAAACTCAATAGATAAACAAGAAGAATATACAGAAATAAAGGATATATACGAAATTACATACGATTTAAGCGGATATGAAATCGAATTCTGTCAATCGGATTTTACCTCTCATTCTGTTCTATATAGAAAAGACGATATTGTTATTGATTTCAATCAGTATGCCAAAGGGCAGTACGATATGAATATCAACACGGAAGACACAGCTATTGACACGATTGAAATCAACGGAACGGAGGCTGTGTTCTATAAAGATAATCACGGATATGCCAATATTATCTGGCGGCAGGATGGATATGTATTTTACATCAGTTCCAATATTGTGCAGGATGAACTGATTGAAATGGCAGAATCTGTGCAAAAAGCAGAATAAAATTTATTTCTTTGAATATTGTCCAAATTCGATTTTTTTCTCGTTATTATTGTTGAGAAACATTTCTCAATCCGAACTGATGATATGTGGTGCAATAAGGTTCAAAAAAAATTATCTTTATAGCGCCACAGATGGAGATGGTTATGCAGGGCTGACGGGAAGTTTAACATCTGTAGACGTCACATATACCGGATATTTGAAATATTCGGGCAGCGGAGAGTATTTGGGGAATTATCCTAATTAAACTATTATAGTGTCTGGAGAAATAACAAACACCTATATGATGATATCAAATGTTTATTATTATGCAAGTTAATCAAAGGAGGAAAACACTATGATAAAAAAACACATTAAGACGATATTTTTATGTGCGTTAACTGTATTTATTTTCACTTTATTATTTGTTATCATGACAATAAATATCAAGGCGAATAGCAAGTACACAGTTACTGTCCCGATATCGTATGAAACTACAATCAAAACAGGAAAATATTTTGTTGACGGTGATACAGAGCAGTATTATCTTGATGTAACAGAAGATACTATTCAGTTGTGTAATGTGGATTATCTTGAATATGCATGGGTTGGAAATGAGCTGGGAGATACGAAGGATGACGAATACATTTCCAAAATGACAGAACTCGCAGAAAGACGAGCTGAAGAATATGCCTCAGCATATAAATACAAAGTGATTACGACGGAATATCCCAATACTGAAAATAAATCTGTTTCAGATTCTTATTACAAAAGGACAATAATTTATACTGATTGGTCAGTAGATTATGCAGGAAGATATAGTGGAACTGGTTATCTTTTGAAAGACGAAAACACCATTATGGCAGGAAATACTGTTTTTATCTATTATGATGAGGAACTCGGCGATACAGTATATAAAACAGAAACTCCGACAAGAGTTGTGGATTCTCTCGCATATAAGGAAAACAGAAAATGATATGGGATATATATGATTTTTAATATGAATACAAAAACAACGATTATTGTATTAGGAGTATCTTTAAAGTCATTATTAGAAATGATATTAACGCCACATAGATTTGCTCTTGAAATACTTTGTGACGATTTAGAGTACATAAAAGTTATTTTACAGGGAGAAATTAATAATTCTGAAACCAAATAAAATACAAACAGGCACACGAGGATTTCGTGTGCCTGTAGTGTTTATATGCATTATACTTTACCAAATCTTTTTTATTTTATGTTGATTTTGCTAAAATGATACTATATTATATTTTCTTTTTTTACCAAAAAATATACGTATAATAAACTTAAAATATATATTATCTAATCAACTGAATTTTTGTGTAAGTTGTTAAACTCAGAAAATCAAAATTCTTCCCTTGCAGGACAAGTGCGCACTTATATACCATCTTCAATAGTATTGTGCTCTGCGAGGCTTTCTTGAAAAAATTGTTCAGTACTTTTGTACGTTCCCGTTGACAGCAAGCATATGCTTCATTCCTATTGTGCACAAACCCAAGCAGGTTTATGATTTTGTGTACAGTAATCGATTAATCTGTAATAAGCCATAGAGCAGATGAACATAAGAAATTACTGTTTATTTGCTATTTTACAGTACCCCTATTATAAAATTACAGCATAGCAATCACCCTCCCTGCTCCATTAAAGCAAGGAGGGTGTACTGTTAATCATTTTCCCTGAGTCTTTCCACGATTGACTTTTTAGTAAGAATTCTGTATGTTATAGCAGGAATAACTATTCCGATTACCGCAAAAACAGGTATAGCCAGCGCAAGCGGCAGAAGTGTGAAGCTGTAATCACAGAACCAGAATATCTCTTCAATCAAATTACCAAGTGGGATTGTAATCAGGTTGAGTATCAGCGCTACAATTGCTGAACCGCCGATATATATTATTCCCTCCCAGACAAGCATTGTGCAAAGCTGTCTGCCCGTCATGCCCATTGCCTGAAGGGCGGCAATTTCTCTCTGACGGGAATTGATACTTGTAATCATTGTGTTGATGAAGTTCAGCACGCCGATAAGACCAACGATGATACTTAACGCTGCTCCGAGAATTACAAACATTCTTTTGAAGGACTCAAAGGAAGCGGCTTCCGTTGCACGGCTTGTATAGCGAAGAGTATTGGTTTCTGTGTAATCTGCAAGAAATTTCTCCATTTCAGCCTCTGCCTCATCAGTTGTATCAAAGGCAATGTAGAGTGGCTTGCAGTATTTTGATTGTGCAGACAAATCCTCGTTGCTTGTAATGAATACGGGTCTGCCTATTGAAAATCGGTAGCCGAATGTATATGGTACATCAACAACAGCCGCTATTTCATATTCAGCCTCGTGAGTTTCCTCGTTTATTTCAATAAAATCATATTCATTCAGTGGTATGCTTTCAAATTCCGTATAAACTGTGCCTGTCTGAGTGTTTATATATTCCCATTTATCGCAATAAATAAATGTAAGCTTATCTCCAAGCTTGAAATAATCATTCTTTTCAACAGCAATATATCCGCTTTCCTCAAGCTTTGCAATATCACCCTCATAAACCTTGACCTTCGAAAAAGCTGTGCCCTCCAGACCAAGAAGCTGAACGCTCTGTGCGATAGTACCATCTGCCTCTGAATTGTATGAAATATATTCGTCAATATATTCTTCTTCGTCGCCGTATCCAGCAAATATTTCACGGACAGCCTCCTCACTGAAGTATGTTCTGGGATAATACTCGTTTGGCATTGCGTATGTTACAAAACTGTCGGTTACGCCGTCCATATATCGGAGAAATTCATTTTCTTCAAGTGAGATTGCATTTTCGTCGTCCCATCTGTATGCAAAATACTTTGAATCTGCAACAAGAAAATCCGCCTGAACATCAGAAATGTATTTTTCCATATCAAAGCTGTTTGCAAGAATAAATGTAAGGGTAAAGGTTACTATTGAAAGAGCCAGTGACGCAACCACAAGAACTGTTTTTCCCTTGCTGCCTGTAAGTCTTGCTGCTGCCATACCAAACAGGGACACGCCCTTTTTCCCGCTTCTGTTGCTGAAGCCTGACGCTTGTTCCGTGTATCGCAACGCCTCAACAGGTGATACCTTGCCTGCTGTCCTTGCAGGACGGAAGCAGGAAATCATAACCGTTATCCATGCAAATACAGCTGAAAAAACAAATATCCAAGGGCTTACCGAAGCGGATGAATTGTAAACATTAAGCTCTGACATTACTACAGGACAAAACACGCTTCCAGTTATCCAGCCGACAACAAGTCCGATGGGAATACCGATTGCAGAAAGAATAAGCGCCTGTGTCTGAACCATACTCTTTATCTGTGTCTGTGTCGTACCGATAGTTTTCAGCATACCGTAATGGCGGATATCGTTAGCAACGGAAATTCTGAAAATGTTGTAGATGATAAGATAACCCGTAAATACAATGAAAAGCACAATTACAGCGATTGTTGCAACGCTTCCGAAATCAAGACCTTCAGCAAGATTTTCGCCCATATACCCCCAGTTTACGCCTACTGAAATTGCATTTTCACTGTTTTCACCGTCAACAAAGCCGTGACGTTCAAGAATTTCGACAAGCTGTTCCTCAATGTTATGGTCGCTTTTCAGCATAACATTAAGCCCGTATTTTCCTGTAAATTCATTGCTGAACTGTACGTCATACTTTGTGAAAAGCTCTTCAAGTTTGCTTTCGGGAATGAGCACGTGACTTGCAGGTGCGGCTTCGTCATATTCCCACCAGCCGCTTAAAACAAAGTCTTCTGTTACAATAATTCCGTCTATATCCATTGTAAGCGTAAACTTTTTTCCGATTTCGGGCTCAATTCCAAGGCAGGAAAGCACCTTTGTATCAACGGTTGCCTCGTTGGTATTTTCCTTTGGAAGCGTGCCTATTTCAGGTGTACAGTATCCCCACTTCGCAGTATTCTTGTCCATATAGCTTACTTCGGCGTAATCTTTGACAAAGTGTTCGCCTGCTGTAATTCCCGCAACCCTGCGCAGACCGTATTCAAGTATATCCTCGTCAACACGCAGTTCATCGTATTGTTCCTTTGTAAGGCGCTTGAATTCAGCGTGGGAGTAAGTGCCTACCTGTCTGAAATTTGACTCCTCAAAGCCTTTTTCTATTGTCATAAGTATCGTGAACAGCGACGTGAAAAGTATTGTAGTAAGCGCGATTGCAATAACCGAAACAATACATCTTGTTTTTGATGTAAACAGATTTTTTATGCTCACGCGGCTGACGCATTTTCTATTGTTAATCTTCACAGCAGTCACCTCTTATTTTCCCGAAACGATTTTTCCGTCTTCAATGCGGATTATTCTGTCTGCCATCTGAGCAATTTCCTCGTTATGGGTAATCATAACGATTGTCTGTGAAAAGCGTTCGCTTGTTACTTTCAGCAAGCCCATAACGTCCTGCGAGGTTTTGCTGTCAAGGTTTCCCGTTGGCTCATCTGCAAGAATTATCGCAGGCTTTGCCGCAAGGGCTCTTGCAATTGCAACCCTCTGCTGCTGACCGCCCGAAAGGTTGTTGGGAAGATTGCCAAGCTTTTCGATAAGCCCGAGAGTTTCGATTATCGAGTCAATATATTTTCTGTCAGGCTCTCTTCCATCAAGCTGAATAGGAAGTACAATATTTTCATACACATTAAGTGAAGGAACAAGATTATAATTCTGGAACACAAAGCCGATTTTTCTTCTTCTGAAGATTGTAAGCTCCTCGTCACCGAGAGAGAAAATATCCTTGCCGTCAACAAATACATCTCCATCATCGGGTCGGTCAAGTCCTCCAAGCATATGAAGAAGCGTGGATTTTCCGCTTCCCGATGTTCCCACAACGGAAACAAATTCACCTTGCTCAACATTAAGGCTTACATCATCAAGGGCATGCACTTCGTTTTCACCGCTGCCATATATTTTTTTTAGATTATAAGTTTCAAGTATAGCCATAAAATTTACTCCTTTGCAAATTAAAATCCGTATTGTAAATCTCTCTACAATACGGATTATCTCATATAATTCTTTCCACATTATTTCCAGCGAAAAATGAATTCTTACAGTTTTGAAAGAAATACCGAAAAAGCTGAACCCTTTCCAACTTCCGATGTAACCTTTATATAGCCATTTTCCGCAGAAACAATCTGCCTTGCAAGGTACAGACCGATGCCGACACCTTCTTCGGAGGAGGTGTTTTCGGAACGGTAAAAGCGCGAAAAAATCTGTGCCTGCTCCGATTCGGAAATGCCGCATCCCGTGTCGGAAATTTCAATGCAGACAAACATTTCATATTCCTTGACAGTAATTTTTACACCGCCCTTGTCTGTGTATTTCAAAGCGTTGTCAACAATATTCCATACAGCCTCGTTTGTCCATTTTTCATCAAACACAGCCTTTTCGTCACCGCATTCAAGTGTAATGGACAACCCCTTTTCCTCAGCCTTTGCCTGCGCCTGAACAACAATATCCCGAAGCATAGGCGCAATTTCGGCTTCTTTTGGTGCAAGAGCAATTATCCCTGTTTCAAGCCGTGACAGCTTCACAAGTGACGTGATAAGAAATGACAGCTTTTCCGATTGCGAGAAAATTCGGTTTGCATAATCCTTTTCCGTATCGGAAAGATTACATTCCGACAACAACTCCGAATAAAGCAAAATATTTGATACAGGCGTTTTCGTCTGATGGGAAATGTCAGCAATGAGGGTCTTGATTTTTGACTTTTCTTCAGCAGTTTTCCGTGCGGAAATTTCAGAGGAGGAAAGATACTTCCACATTTTGTTCTCGATATATGAAAGCTGTGACTCGTCAAAACAACTTTCCGTAAAGCTTCCGTCAATAGCCTTGTCAAGCATTTCATCAAGCTTTTTTGTCTGTTGTCTCATTCTGATATGACAGTAAATGCTGTAAGCAACAGCTGCAACTGAAATAATAATCAGAATAAGTAGTAATACATCATTTTTCATCATTCTTTACCCACATATAGCCTATTCCGTAAACCGTTTTTATGCTGTCCTTAGCATTAAGCTTATCACGAAGTCGCTTTATTGTTACCGACAAAGCATTTTCGTCAACATACTCAGCGCCGTCCGTCCATATTCTGTCTACAAGCTTGTCACGTGAAAGCGTTATACCTGCATTGTCTGTAAGAATGCGCAGGAGTTTCTGCTCTGTTTTACTGAGTTCGGTGGATACTCCGTCAACATAAAATTCCATATTATCAAAATCAAAGACATAGAAGCCGTCGATAAATTTATTGTTTTCTGTTTTGAGGATAGGCTTGCGAAGTTGTGTATTTACCCTCGCACGAAGGACTGCAAGGCTGAATGGCTTTGTTATATAATCGTCAGCACCTGCTTCAAGTCCTGAAACAACATCTGATTCAAGGTCATTGGCAGTAAGCATAATCACAGGGATATTGTATTCGTTTTTTATATACAAGAGAAAATCGAAGCCGTTTCCGTCAGGAAGGTTAACATCAAGAATAACCAAAGATAATTTGTCTGCTATTAATTGTTCTCTTGCTTTTTGCAGACTTTCCACACCTATGGTGTCAACATCCTTGCTTGTCAAGGCACGGCACAAGCCTGATAAAAGTGCTGTGTCGTCTTCCACTATCAGTATTCTTTTCATATTGCACTATACTCCATTATGGTTTGTGTAAAACTGTAACTACGCGTTTATTATATCACATCAACTTGATTTTTTCAACCTGAAAGGTAATAACACCTATATCAATTAATAAATATAAAAGCAAGTGTCAGAAATTTTAAAACATCAAACTTTATTTTAAGTTCACATTGAGAGCAAGCATATGACTTGTGGCTACACTCGGTATTTTTTCATCGGGATTTAAAAAAATAAAAGCTCGCCTCAACTTTATTTTGTTGAGAGCAAGCATAGCCTGTGTATAGACACAGTCCGTTTTTTGCAAACTATGCTTTCTGCAACTTCGTTGACAGCAAGCATAGCATTTGTGGCCACACTCCCTCATTTTCAAAGAAAATCCGTGTGCCGACAAATGCAAAAAAACACTTGGGAGAACCCAAACCCCTTGACAGAAAATCTCGCTTTCTCTCGATTGAAAGACAGATGAAAAAATATTTTTTCAGAAAAATAGTCGTTGTCCCAAAAACGAAACAACGACTATGATACAATTATAATTACAGGATGTTTTGAAATTTTCCCAAAGAATTAGGAGTTAATAACGGGTGAATAACGAATCAGAACAGTATTTTCACCGTGAGACTTTTCTGAGACTTTTTTGAGAAAAAATTGGGACAAAAATGGAACACTTTTGGTACTGACTTTTACTTTTTCGTTTGTTATAATGAAAACATCAAAACGTTTTGAATATGAAAAATCCCAAAGGAGGTGTGTAACAAAATGTTAGCCTAATCATTATTCTCAGTAAAACTTGTCCAACAAAATAGTATTCCGATGCCGTTTCACCCACATACGCAAGTATGTCAGCGAGGCGAGCCGCCTCTGCCATTCCGTACTCAACATACGGAAAGTCAAAGGTTTGTCGCTCGGTAGCGATACAACTTAATCGTTATACCTTCTCTTCGCTGATTTTATCTGAAAGAGGGTATGTTAGGTGGAAACAACCAATGAAGCGGTTAACTGTACGGAGTACACCGAAATCAGCGACTTCGAGCTTGAAAGCGTCGCAAGAATTTTTCTTCCGTTGATACAGGAATTCTATGCAACCGAGGAAGGAACCGCAGCATTTGAAACTTGGATAAAAGAGAAAGAACACAAAGCTGCATAAGGACAAATCTCTGCCGTTCTCTATACTTGGGAACGGCAGTACATAACTTAATAGAAATATATAAATTTATCACTTTAAAGCATTGAATTTTAAGCAAGGATATGATACAATAATATCAGTAAGTTACAATTTCGACAGAAAGGATGAAAAAATGAAAGCGGTAATTTATGCAAGATATTCAAGTGACAATCAGCGTGAAGAAAGTATCGAGGGACAGCTTCGTGAATGTATGGCGTTTGCCGAACGTAAAGGATACACCGTTATCAAATCTTATGCTGACAGAGCAATTTCAGGTAAGCGAGCTGATAATCGCCCGGAATTTCAGCAGATGATTTCCGATAGCGCACGAGGAGAATTTGATGTAATTATCGTATGGAAGATTGATAGATTTTCTCGTGATAAGTATGACAGCGTAATCTATAAATCAAAGCTGAACAAAAACGGCGTATCCGTTATTTCTGCAACAGAGCCTATTGACGATAGTCCCGAAGGAAAACTGATGGAATCTATTTTTGAAGGCTTCTCAGAATATTATGTCAAAGACCTTGAACTGAAAACAAGTCGAGGTATGACAGAAAATGCAATCAAAGGAAAATTCAACGGCGGACATATAACCTATGGCTATGTGATAGATAATGACAAGCATTTTCAGAAGCACGAAGCCGAGGCTCCGATTGTTGCAGAGATTTTCAGAAGATATGCTGAGGGTGAGGCTATCCGCAGTATCATAGACGACCTGACAAGCAAGGGCGTTACCAATCGTGGTAAAAAAATGACCTATCATTTCATTAACTGGATTTTAAAAAATCGGCGCTACATAGGGGAATACACTTTCAGAGATACGATGAATACAGAAGCAATTCCACCAATAATCTCAGAGGAAATATTTGAAAAATGCCAGAAAAGATTATCCTCAAACAAGCATAAGGCGGCAAGCTTTAAAAAGATGGAGGAACAATATTATCTCACAGGGAAAATATTCTGTGGCGAATGCGAAACTTCAATGTCGGGCATTAGCGGAACAAGTAAAACGAAAGAAAACTACCGTTATTATCAATGTATGAAATCCAAGAAAAAGACCTGCAAAAAGAAAATTGTGCAGAAAGCTTTGATTGAGGATAAAGTTTTCGACTCGATTATGCAGCTCCTTAAAAACAAAAATCTTATAAAGAAAATCAGCGAGAGATGCTACGAAATGCAGAATGCAGAAAGCTCGGAAGTACCTATTCTCAAAAAGCAGTTGAAAGCTGTGAAGAAAGAAATCGCCAACGTTATGGAAGCAATCAAGGCAGGGATTATTACAAAATCCACGAAAGCTACGCTTAACGACCTTGAAGAAAAGCAGGAAGCGATTGAGGCTGCACTTGCCAAAGAGCAAATCTGCCGACCGATACTTTCAAAAGAACAGATTGAATTCTGGATAATGCAATTTGCGAAAACAGATTTTAAAGATGAGATTCAGAAACAGCGTCTTATTGATATTTTCATCAACAGTGTTTTTGTTTATGAGGACAGGATTGTTGTTTTCCTCAATTTCAAGGAAGGAGAGGTTGCTATAAGCCTTGCCGAAGCAACCGAGGGCATAAAAAAAGAGAACACCCAAGATAATCTTGAGTGTTCGTCTTCGTTTAAGTTTGGTGACCCGTACGGGAATTGAAAAAATTTTATAAGTTTTGGCAGTTTATGGTAATATGCGGTATTTGACGGAATATAGCCGTAAAACCTTGATTGTTTTTTAGTAGCTTAATGTGATTTTTAGCGTTTTTTGAGAACAATAATGGACAAACAATGGACAAGGTCTTGCGGACTGACACCTTAATTTTATGATAACATCAGGTGTAAAAAATACAAACATAATTCAATTGCCCGTAAAACTCTAAGGGCTATATACGAAGATAATATTATGTGTATTTTAAAACGAACTTTTCCTTTGCCCTTTCCAATACATTTAAAGAATAATTATCTCCTACAAAAAATTCGTTATTTTTTACGTTAATATATTCGATCGAACTAATGTTGTTTTTTCCATTTACAACGGAATTATCGTGATGTGTATAGGAAAATATGGGAGCAATAACACATGATGTTGTTTTATATACAGTTTTATCTCTGTAATCTAATTTATCACTAAGAAATACGAGGTATTCTTCATTAGCATTCATTTTATTAACAAACCCTGTATTTATACTATCAGTATTATTTGTATCCCAGAAAATTGTGGATGAGTATCTAACGATTTCTATATTATCGCCATTCGTGATTCCTTCGCCTTTATAAACTGCTATAACGCTTACAGGTTCAGAATAACATTTAAATGAAAAATTAATTTTGCCTTTAGGCTTAACCTTCAAAATATATTTACTGTCGTTTTCAAGGGAATGATCAAAATATTCTTCAAGATATTGTGATGAAAATTCTGTTATAAGACCAACTTCAAAGGAATCGAATGGATTTGTATTTTTGCTTACGTCGGTATAACTTTGTCTACAAATCATCCCAGTACAACATGGTATTATTATAAAAAATACTGATATGAGCGACAACAGCTTTTTCATATTACTTATCCTCCGTCGATATGATTTTCCCATTTTCCATATAATAGACCCGATCCGCAAGAATAGATATGTCCTCTTTATTATGACTTGCAAGAAGAATCAATGCTCCTCGTTCTTTTTCTCTTAATATGAGATTGCGAATAACTACTACTCCGTTTTCATCAAGGGCATTTGTCGGCTCATCAAGCATAATAATATTAGGATATTCCATAAGTGCTTGCGCAATCATCAAACGCTGTTTCATACCAAGAGAGTATTTCCGAACAGTACGCTTGTCATATGGGTCTAATCCAACGTCAGAAAGAGCTTGCCTAATTTCATTTTCAGATATTATTTTTTTGATATCAGCAAGTATTTTTAAGTTCTTATAGCCTGTAAATTCGTTATATAAACCTGCATTTTCAAGTATCAGACCAAGACTATCAATGATGTTTATGTCTTTATGTAGCGTTTTGTCATCAACTAGTACTCTTCCTGAATCAATGTGCATAAGTCCCGATAACGCTCTGAATAGCATTGTTTTTCCGCAACCATTACGCCCAACAAAACCATAGACATTACCAGATTGCAGTTTAATATTGATATCATCGAGAATCGTTTTCTTTTTTATGGTTTTGCAAATATGCTCTGCTACTAAATCCATACTCAACCTCCGTTTTCCCTATTTGAATAGATGAAATCTATTCTTTTGATTATAAATGCGCCGATAACCATAATTGTAATAGATAAGATTAAAAGACTGATAACAGAATAATTCAAATCGTATGACATCTCATAAATATTTATTAAGCTGTTTATAGTATGATCTTTGCTGCTATGCCATGATAGAATCAAATGAGAAAATGGTATCACTTTTATAAGTAACTTGGAGATAATATCATTCTCATAAATCAAATATAATTTTTCTTGAAAAGCTACATATAGAGAAAGAAATAACAACTGTAATCCGATTGAAATAGCAAAGCCACCATTGCTTTTTGCGAATAGTGCGGTTACATTTATCAAAAGCGAAAATATAAAATTCCACAAATAATAAATAAGAATAAAATAAATAAATAACTTTATAGATGCAATGTCAAATATTATGTCATAAACAAGAGAATCAAATATCATATATCCTAAAACGTAGGACAATAGATATATTAATGTTTGTAGCGATAGGCAGCCGATCTCTTTGAAATACCATTTCAATCTATTTACACATCTTGAAAAATAGTATATTGCACCTGTGCAATAGTGCCTGTATATTTCAGTTCCGGCAATTACTTGAAATACGATTAAAGGGAAATAGCAAAGCATTATTTTATCAAAATAAGAAACGTTATTAGGCGTCAAAATATATTCAGAGAATGAAATTTTGAGAATAAGCTCACTATAAGTTATCGAATTAAAATTTTCAATGTGAATAAATGCGAATAATATTCCTATTGCAATCCCAAAGATTGCATATTTCAAATATTTCATTTATATCTCCTTTACTGCTTTGTGTTTTGTTATTATTATTGATGTAATAAGCAGTAATAATGAAATAGCAAGATATAACGCGTCGATTTTTTCACTGGACTCAAATGACATAAGGTAATCTCTGTAATTCATGTTGATTCCAAGAAGCATTCCCAATGCACTGATCATTGTAAATGCAAAATAAGCAGGTAGAAATGTCAAAATTTTATAATTCACCATTGGAAGCATTGTTATCGAAACAACAAATGTTGAAAAGCTTGCCATTACGAAGGAAAACATTGTGATAAATATTAAATAATAAAAGTAAGGATTCAAGTGCCAAAGTTGATGAAATATATATCTTGTTTCCATCTCCTGATATCCATAATCAAATGTCGGCAGATTACTCCTGTCGCCTATGGCTTGTATTGGAAAAGCAATGATGTTTAGTACATATTCAAATATAAATGGGATAAAAAATGCTAAAAATGTCATTGTAAATACAGCAATTATTTTCCCATAATAATAGTTTTTTACGCCAAATTTAGCGGATAAATAAACTGTTGTATGATTGTTTTTGTCATTAAAAAATGAAAAGGAAGCAGGGAGAACTACTATCAACGGTAAGTATTGCATGAAATAAAATCCCCATTTTACATAGGTATTGAGTAGTGACATTTTCATGGGGTGAATTATTGCAGAAATATCCGCACCATAAAATTCAATTGCATTTTGTGCAAAATTGATAATTATAAAAACGTATATTATCAGGAGGGTTAATGCGAATAATTTTTGTTCGAATATTATTTTGCATTGTGTGTATATAGATTTAATTAGCATGATATTCTCCTATATTTTAAGTATTACAACACTGTAGGCCTGATGTTCATTCAGGATTACAGTGTTGTATCTTATTATATATTTTAGAAATTACATCGCATTATAGAAAACGTTAGCTCTAGCACCATAATTAGGGCTGTTTCCTCTAAATCTGAAAGTGACCTCGGATGAACCGAGATGTCCCTCTATAATTGAAGGATAGGAGGCCTCGCTGCTCCTTTCGTCAAGAACGACAACGCTACATATCTGGGTTCCACTCTCATTTTTAACAGTGCCCTGAATATATCTGAAATTATCTACTCCACCATTAGTAGGATATACACCAAAAACTCTCATAGCGACATAGCTGAACCTGCCAGTACGAGAAACAGGATCAAGGTCTGTCCACTCCTGATCTGTTGAAACAATTACAGTTGTGTTGGTTGCTGCAAATGCATTTATGCAGCTCATACAACCTATTGCGGCAAATGTCATCATTGTTGCAATAGCCTTTTTCATAATTTTTTTCATTTTAAGAACCTCCATTTTTTTCGTTATATTGTTTATATTCGTATGTAATGTCACGCTATTAAAACAATCTTTTTAATGTTATCAAAGTTGAAATATGCTTTCCGTAGGGAACTGGTAACAGACGGTCTTATTCAAAGCCTCAGTGGTATCGCTCGCTGCTATGACAATACTCGTATGGAGAACTTTTTTGCCACATTGAAAAAAGAAAAGCTGTATCAGATTCCAACATACAAGATGAAGTGTGAAGAGGTCAAAACTATTATCTTCAGATATATCTTCAGTTACTACAACACACAAAGGGGCAACAGCTTCAATAAAGGAGGTCTCCCACCTGTAGCATTAATAACGAAGTATTCTGCTTCTGTTTATGTTGCCTGATACTTACCTATGTTAGATTTTTGGTGTTCTCTGACTGCACATTTCTTGACAATTCCATTTTTTACAACACACTGATGTAAAATTATAGCCGGCATAAATTTTAACATCAAAGATATGCTTACTTCTTAAGTGACTGAGGCTTCTTAGGCTCTGCAATCTGATGGAGTCCCCACATAGAAGCTGCACCATAAGCACGATCAGCCATAGTTTCAGCAATTTTTTTAATTACTGAAGCAGCCTTTTTGTTTGCATTATTCATTAATAACCCTCCCTTCGTATTCTTTGGAATGTTGCAACAATAACCAAAAGTGAAATTAGCACCAGAGTATATAGAAATATAACTCCGACATCATATGATAATACCTGTGAAATTACTCCAATAGAACCGTAGAGCAATCCAAGTATTACAGACAAGTTTTTATTTCGTTTTTTCTGAATGTCAGATAATGGTTTGTTATTATGCTCAATCGGACATTCAGATGCGAAAGTAACTATTGAAAAAACAAGAATTAAAGCGACAGCGTGATATGTAAGCTGCTTTACAGTTAAATCGTAAACAATCAATAACGCTATGTATAATACTGAAAACAGAAAATTGCATTTGAAGTATGTGTTTGCATGATATCCGCCTGTATATTGTCGCAATGGAACAAAACAGATTAAAAATGCAATACTCTCATAGAAGTGATGAGAACATATTCCGATTAAAAGAATGAGAATTATATTCACAATAGATGAAATAGTAATCTCTAAACCGTATCTATAGTACGCTAATACTTCTTCATCTTTATCTATGGCATCTGTTTTTATAAGATATTGAAGAAGTTTGTTGCTGAAAGATTTTATCATTGTCATCACCCATGTACTATCTCTTGTTTATAAGATACACTACGTTTGGTGGATAGTCAAGCAATCTGGCACAGAATCGTTTTTTTAGGCACGAAACATTTGAAACTCATATTTCGGATATATTTAGTCTTATATGAAGGGTGAGGATAGGTTTACTATCTTAATTCGGATAATAAGTGCCATATTATTGACGATTACATACTTAAAAACGGCAAAAAACTCTAATCTGTGTGATAATTTCGCATGTTTCATTGTTTTTTGCTATAAAAAATGAGGTTTGCCTATATGGCAAACCTCATTTTGTGCTTAGATGTCAGTATTGATTATGACAGAACAGCAAAACAGATTATCTTTTTCATAAAAATCGCATTTCCCGTTATATTTATCAGCAATATCCCGAATTATCTTTGTTCCTAATCCGCTTGAATCTTTGTTTTTCTTTGTTGACAGCAATTTTGGATTGTCTTTAAGAACAGACTTTTCTATGGAATTACATACAAGAAATGTGTATGTTCCCACATCTTCTGAGATATTTACAGATAACTTCTTTTCTGATTTGTTCAGGGCAGAAGTTGCAGTGATAGCGTTATCAAGCATATTTGATAACAGACGGCATAAATCAATATCATCTATGCCTGTAAAGTTGTTTACTATCATGCAAACAGCTTGTATTCCGAAAGATTTTGCCATTGTTAATTTGGCGTTTATTATTGAGTTCGCAAAATCGTTATCGGTTTTAATAAATATCAATCTTTCATTGGCAATATTCGCCATTTTTTTCAAATGTTCACGTGCTTTTTCAATTTCTCCCTTTAACAAGAAATCGTCGAGAACCTGATATATTGCTTTATTATCATGACGCAGTTTTCTGATAAGATTATATTCTGTATTCGCATTTTCTATATATTGTTCATTATATGTTGCCTGGATTTTCAACTTTTCATTTTCAATTACTGCGATATTTTTTTTGCTCAGATCAATTATGAAATAAAAAGTGACAATGTTTATAACAATCAACGCTACTATACCAATCAGAGAGTAGGTCATGCCACGTGGAGAGTGTGAATCGAATGAAATCAAGACAAGAAGTGCTCCAATAACTATACTCAATAACAAAGTTACTATAATCAATGCCCATTCGTTATGTGATAGTTGTCGAGAACTGTAATTATTTTTCTGAAGTATTTTTAACGAGAGCATAATAAGATACAAAATTAGTAATTGTGCAGTAACAATAGAAATAAATCGATGTATATCATCTGAAACGAAAACTTCATTAAGTGTTTTTTTGAAAAATACCGCTGTGCCGCTGGCTACTAATGCTGTAACTGTTAAGGCTATAACAACTGGAAAAACAGATGCAAAAAGCTTATGTATTGCTTTGCCATGTAAGCATGTAATGCAGAATAAAAATATCAACAATACATATAGGATTGCCAGAAAATGCTCAAATACAGAAATTAAGTTAAGAACTGAAATTAACACAGCATATAAAACAGCAAATAGAGCACCATGATTTTTTGTAAATTTGTCGGAAAATTTTCCGCCTAAAAATTTAAAGGGGAAATACATCATTACAAATCCTTGAAAGCAATTAACGCTTATTTCAAATAAATCCCATAAAAATTTCATAGCGTGTTCCTTAAGTATAGAGTATATTTGTTATCCACTATTTCCTTGTAGCTTGACCCGGTTGCTAATGATTTTTTTACGCCGTTATAATTAATATATACTTTTCCTATTTTTTTATCAATAGCCTTTATGTATCTTAAATTCACTATGTAACTTCTATGGATTCTAACAAAGTTGTACAGGTTAATTTTTGCATCTAATTCATTAATTGAACCTCTGATAGATATAGGCGTTTCTCTGTTTTGGATATGATACTTAAGATAATGTTTGTCGCTTTCTATGTAAATAATATTATAATAATATACAGCAACAGTTTCTTCAGAATTTTCAAGGACAATTTTTTGATGTTGTTTCATATGGTTCATTAATTTATTTATTACAGATGAAATGTTTTCAGCCAAACAGCTTGCAGGCTCTTTTTGAATAAAGTGAAATGGCTGGAAATCAAAACTTTTATAGACCAATTCCGAGTGGTTGGTTATGAATACGATAAAACACTGTGTAAATTCATCTCTAAGCTTTTGGGCTATTTCAAAACCACCTATTTGGGGCATATCAATATCAAGAAACAAAACATCAAAAGGGGTGTAATTATTTTCGTCAAGCAATAACTTTCCATTAATAAAGCATTTGATGGTGAAATCGTCAGTATATTTTTTAAATTCCTGTATAATGGTTTGATTAAGAATATCGAGCATGTATTCATTATCATCACATATAGCAATTTTGATCATTTTACGATTTCCCCTAAAATAATACATTATTATTTAAATTCTACCATGATTTTATTTAAAAGTCAATCGTAAATATTTTAAAAATATGGATGTAGCATATATTTATCATAATTGTAAATAAAAAACAGCTGATCCACTTGAGTGTAAAAGCCGTTTTAATGCATTTTATTTTTCATTAGCACGTTTCATTAATCTTAATTCGTATAATAAGTGCTGGCGATCTCTATGTTTTATTTCGTCAAGCATATTAACAATATCGCCAAATGTAATATTGTCACAAAATACGTCTGATAATCGTGAGTACTCCTTGGAACAGGTACACTTGCCAAGAAGATAATCAACAGGAACATGGAAAAACTCTGAAATGCTTAAGAGGAGCTGACACGGCGGAATAGATACGCCTTGTTCGTAATGACCTAATGTACTTTTGCTAATGTTGAGCTTTTTAGCTAGTTCAGCCTGCGTTAATTTGTGTGATTTTCTCAGGTCAGAAATTTTATAACCACAGTTGTTACTAAGTGATTCAGAATCCTTTTTCATCCACTAACCTCCTATAATTCCTTGTCATATTATAGCAAAAATTGTATAATTAGTCATAAAATCTCATTAATTGTAGTTTTTGAGAGAGCAAACCGACAATAGTATCTCAAATATGATATTAAATATCCAACTTCGGATAATGTTGTCAAATTGTTACTTGTAATGATTTGCTATGTCTCTAAAATATGAGTTTTATAAATTTCGTGCTGAAATATACGATTTCGTGCCAAAATACTGGACAAGCAATTATTTAAATCGTATAATACAAATATAAGGTAATGGGTTATAACATTATATTAGAGAAAGGTGGGGTACTTAAATGAATACTGAATTAAACGCGACTGATAATGAGCGAAAAAATGACGAAAAAAACAGGCGAGAAAAACTGCCTAAATTGGCTACTAAGCCAGAAGATGCGAGCAGATGTCATGATTTATCAGGTCATCCGATAAAGGAACCAAAGAAAACTAAAGAAAATTATCGAAATATATTTATGTCTGATCGAGACCGAATACTTTATTGTAGGTCCTTTTTGCGACTTTCTGGAAAAACTCAGGTTTATGCTCCTAGCTCTGGTGATCATCAACGTACAAGATTAACTCATACATTAGAGGTTTCACAAATTGCTAGAACTATTGCTCAAGCACTTTGCCTTAACTGTGATTTAACAGAAGCAATAGCTTTAGGACATGATATCGGACATACTCCGTTTGGTCATGCAGGTGAACAGATGCTTCACGAAATTATGTCACCTAAACACAAAGATAATCCGAATGCACCTAAAAATACTACGATTTATCGTTTATCTGACGATGAGGTGAACAAATATAAGACTTTGTATGGTTTTAAGCATAATTTGCAAAGCGTCAGGTGCATAGTGGAGGATTTTGAAGCCAGAAATGATCCAAATGGCTTGGATTTGACAAATTATACGCTTTGGGGAATAATGCACCATTCTTCAACAAGATATAAAGAGGGCAAGGTCTATACTGATAATTTAACACCTGACTTTTATAACATTTATATGCAGGTTTGTTATAAAGGAATTGACAATCCCGCCTGGTCTTTTGAAGCTTTTGTTGTGGCTCAAGCTGATGAAATTGCACAAATGCATCATGATTTAGAAGATGCTATCAGAAGAAAGGCTATGACAAAAGAAAAAGTAATTAAGATTTTATCTAAACTTAAACCTTTAATGGAGGATAATGATAAAGAATCACTTGAAGAACTAGAAAGTAAAAATTGGATACCAAAAGAATATCTCATTGCTAAAACTTCGAAAATAATAGTAAATACTCTCGTAACTAATCTAATAGTTGCATCAAGAGAGAATTTACTTAACTTGATAGATGAATATTCTGTTGAGAAAATATTCAACAAGTGTTACAAAGACCCTGAGATAGAGTCAGCTATAAGTTTTGACATATATCGAAACGATGAAACAATGAATGGAAAAAAGATTAAAGACTTTCAAGACGAAATATCAAGGGCGGTTATAAACACACATGCTGTTCAAAGAAGTGATTCAAAAGGAAAATATATTATTAAAAATCTGTTTGAAGCATACTATACTAATCCTCAGCAATTGCCGGATTCAGCATTAAAAAATCTTTATAAGATTCTTAAAGAAAGCGATTACAAAATTAAAGAAAAAAACATAGTCAAAGACGACGAAACTGAAAAAAATTCCCATAATGAAAGTACAACAGAGAATTACATCAATGAAAAAAATAGTAATATTTTCACTATCGAAAGTGATGAGTTAAGAGCAATAATAAGTGATGCAGTTTCTGATATTCGAAAAACAGATGACAAACGCAGAGACATTCTTATTATGCGTATTATATGTGATTATATTGCCGGTATGACAGACAGTTTTGCTATAAGTGAGTATGAAAAGCTGTATGGATAAATGATGTTTAGAAGATAATCTGATTATCATGTTTTATTCCTAATTCTTGTTTTTCCTAAATATAAGCTTACGCAGATTACTGTCAATCTTAAATTGTATATCTTTTGATTTCTGTTATAATCGGTCTCGATTATATATTTGATTTGCTTAGTCGAAATTCTGAACTTTCAAAGGAAGAGATCAAGCAAGTGAAGAAGCTGGCACAGACTATGCTTGTGAAAATTAAGGCGAGAATTCATGAATTGGATCACTGGCGTGATAAAGAAGAAACACAGTCAATTATCAGTGTTTTGATTCGTGATCTTCTCTAGGCGGATCTGCCTGATAGTTATGATGATAAGGCTGTTGCAGATTACCGTCAACAAATTTTTGAGTATATTTATCAGACTTATCCGGCAGCGTAATGGAGGTGTTTTATGGATAGGTACTTGTTTTAT
>SVNW01000063.1 GCA_015066745.1 Ruminococcus sp.
GTTCTCAGCTTTGCAATGTATGTGGATATAAAAATACAGAAACAAAAGATTTGTCAGTAAGAGAATGGTTTTGTCCAACATGTGGAACACATCATGACAGAGATGTAAATGCAGCCATAAATATAAGGAATGAAGGTATGCGAATAGTTTTAGCATGATAAAAATAAAAACCGTAGGACATACGGGGTTAGCTCGCTTATGCTTAGTACGTTAGTACTATCGAACGAGAACCGAAACTTATCTATAGAGATAGGAAGCCCCCACCTCTACAGGTGGGGGAGGATGTCACATATTATATTACAATATATGTATCTGTCAGAAACAAATTATTTTAAAGTTTTTCGTGTTTTGTTTCTATTTCGTTACCAATGATTAAATACGCATCAACACTAAACAGCTCAGAATCAAGAAACGCCATTACATCTTCACCTTCTGGCAATTTTCCCTTTAATACACCGTCTATCAGGCTTCTGGTTTTATCCTGCTCAGCTCCGTCAACTTCAATAACAGCTTTTGTAAGTTTGTTTTTTATCGTAATAGTATGTCCATTATAATCTGCTTTCCAGCTTCCTTTATCAACAGATTGTAATTTCACTCTGTTGCCAACAAAAAAATGTGCTTCCAATTCAGCCTTGGATTCGATAACTGCCATTACGTCTTCACCTTCTGGCAGTTTCCCCATAAACAGAGGGGTTATCAATTCTTTTGATTTAGACTGTTCTTCTCCGTCAATTTCGAGAGTAGCGGATTTTGTGAGACTGTTAAACACCTCAATAGTATGTCCGTTATACTCTGCTTTCCAAACTTCTCTTCCCATAATTTTTTCCTCTTTTCATAATAAAATCGTTGAATTTATGATTACCAACGCAGGCAACCATAAATTTATTATATAATATTTTCAATCATTCAACAAGTGATCGGCTACACATTTAGTTGATTTTACAAAATACACCGATACGCTTTGTGTAAAACCATAAATTTCTGAATTAAATTCCGAATTCATGGAAGATAATAGTGTTCATCCATATACTCATGACATTATCTTCTGAACAATCCCGTAAAAAAATTACGGATAACATTGATTTTTATATTTATTTATGATAGAATTATGATATAAGCATATAATATCAATATATAGAGGTGCATTGATATGATAAGAAAATTTTCTGTTAAGAATTATAGAAACTTTAGAGATGAACTAATTTTAGACTTCACTAATACTCATGATTATCAATACAATGAAAAATGTATAAAAAACGAACTTATAAACAAAGCCATCATATATGGTAAAAATTCAGTTGGAAAAAGCAATCTTGGTATAGCACTTTATGATATAGTTTATAATACAATTTCCAGTAGCCTTCCTAAACCTGATTTTTTTTATAAATCATATAAAAATGCGGATACAGAGCGTAATGATTTAATTGAATTTTATTATTCATTTCTCTTAGATAATGACATTGTTGATTACTATTATCATAAAACAGATCCAACAACTGTAGTCTACGAAAAGTTTGTTATTAATGATGAATTGATATTTGAATACCATTCTAAAAAAAATCAATACAATTTCACTGGTGTATGTAAAGTTAATGCAGGTGAAATAAACTGGAATGAATTTCAAAAAATAAATTCATCAAATATAGAACTTAATGATGAGGAATCTGAGAAACCATCAGCTTTAAGATATATAATTCATAATACTATCCAGGATAAACATTCCGTTATTTATAAGTTAATTGTTTTTTTAAAAGGAATGAAATTTTCAGGTTCTAATCCGACAAATCTGCATCGTTTAAATTTGATTAATTTATATGAAGAAGAATCTCTGAATAAATTTCAGAATTTTTTAAACGAATACGGCGTTGATTGCAAATTAATTTTACTTGAGCAACTAGATGGAGAAAAAGGAATTTACTTTGATTATAAAAAACCACTTGATTTTTTCAGAAATATGTCTAGCGGAACATCAAGGCTTACAGATTTTTACTTAAAATATATGTGCGGAAATAAACCAACGTTCATCTATATAGACGAATTTGATGCATATTATCATTTTGAGTTATCCGAAAAAATCGTTAAGTTACTTGAAAATGTTTTTGATTGTCAGGTTGTTCTGACATCACATAATACAAATCTGCTCAGCAATTCAATTATGCGTCCTGACTGTTTTATGATATTAAGCAATGGAAAAATAACTCCTATATGCGATGCAACTAACCGTGAATTGCGTCAGGGACATAATCTCGAAAAACTATATATTAACGGTGAGTTTGATGAGTAGTAGCACCAAAAGAAATATTTTACTCCTTGTTGAAGGCGAATCTGCAGAAGTAAAACTATTTGAACGAATATTAACCTGCTTTCCGGAAATTGAAATTAACCCAGATAATATTCTTGTATATAAAACAAATCTATGGACATTAAACACTGACTTAAAAGATGCATTCGGTGATGACTGGCATACCCAAGAAGAAATAGATTTTCTGGACTTTTTAAAATCATCAAACAGAATAAAAAAGCAGATTGAAAATCTTGATACCGCAAAAATAACAGATATTTTTCTTATTTTTGATTATGAAAGACAAGAACCAAAATTTAATGCGGAGCAATTAGAAAAAATACTCGAATTTTTTAATAACTCAACAGAAAACGGTCAATTATATATAAATTATCCTATGATAGAATCATATAAACATTTAAAAAAACCCCTTCCCGACACTGATTATTTGGATAGAATATGTAAATGTAATATTTTAACCAATAGTCATAAAAAAAATAATCAATACAAAAAAGTTGTCGGGGAAGAATCAGGGTTTACAGATTTGAGAAAAATTGAAGCTGAGGATTTACGTCAATTTATAATACATAATTTATGTAAAGCATCATATATTACTTCAAAAAACAAAAAAGAGATATCTAAAGAAATCGCTTATGATTATTGGAAACACTTTGATCTGATCGACATACTTAACGTACAGAATAAATGTTCCGATGATTTAGAATCCGGTTTTGTTTACATTTTATGCACATGTCTGTTCTTCATTTTAGAATATAACAGCCGTTATATTTTCAATGAAAATAATATATAACAGAAAAATTTTAAAAATCAATTTAAGGAGCGTTTTTTTGAAAAAGACAACTAAAAAGGAGATTGTAGCGTAAACGGGAGGTTTGCGAATACATTCTCACACAAACCTCCCGTATTGACGGTCAACAATTTTCAGGAGGAAAAACAATGAATAAAAATGACTATATTATCCGTTTGGAAACAGAAAACGACTATTTTGAAGTAGAAAATCTCGCACGTGAAGCATTCTGGAATTTAAGTGTTCCGGGGTGCAGCGAACATTATTTTATACATGTACTCAGACAGCACGAAGCTTTTATCCCTGAACTTGACTTTGTTATCGAAACCGATGGAAAGATCATAGGCTGTATCATGTATTCAAAGGCCGAACTCGCAGATGAAAATGGTGTGATCAAACCTGTTCTCTCTATGGGACCGCTCTGTATTCACCCCGATTATCAACGACAGGGCTACAGCAAAATCTTACTTGAATACACTTTTGAAAAAGCTCTGGCACTCGGATATGACATTGTTATAAATTTCGGAAATCCCGATAATTATGTTGCAAGAGGCTATAAAAGCTGTAAGAAGTACAACATCTGTTTTGAAGGTGATATTTATCCTGCTGCTCTTCTTGTAAAAGAACTCAAAGAAAATGTTCTTGACGGCAGAAAGTGGATATATCATTCAAACAACGCAGATGAACCCTGTAATGATGAGGATGCAGTTGAAAAATACGACAAACTTTTTTCAAAAAAGGAAAAAGCATGGCAACCTAGTCAGGAAGAATTCTACATTCACAGTCATTCTGTAATCAGCTGGTAAATTACCGATGTAAAGCCGGTGAGTTCATTAATACTCATCGGCTTTTGTTGTTTAACGGTAGTTAAATTTATTGACAGTTTTAGTCTGACTGGTTTATAATTATTTATATATCTGTAAAAAAATAAATTTATAAAGGTGATAGTATGAATATAGAATCATTATCAAAAGAAGAATACGGCGATGATTATAACTCAGCTGTTTTAGAACAATGGAAAACCTGTGTTGAGATGGCTAACAGCAATGCCGAAAAGCGTATCAGTTCAAACAATGTATTTATCACACTAAACTCAGCACTTCTGGCTGTTATCTCTTTTTCTCTGGATTATAAGAGCATTTTGCTTTCGGTAGTAGGCATTGTTTTGTGTATACTCTGGAAAAAATCAATTGACAACTACAGAAGACTCGGAAAAATGAAATATCTGATCATTGATGAAATGGAAAAGAAATTACCTTTTACCCCATTTTTATGTGAATGGAAGGAACTCAAAAACAATCCTAAATATTCAACTCTTACAAAAACAGAAAAGTTTATGCCAAGGATTTTTATAGCATTATTTTCACTTGCTATTTTATTGCCAATAGTTATAAGAATCATTCAATAAATCTTTTTTTGTACACTTTATCATCAGCAAAAATATTTCAATAAAAAAATAATTATTTTTTAAGACCGATCCCGAAAAAAACGTACTTAATTATTGAAAGCGCTTTTACATAAAATACGGGAGGTGACCGACATGGAGGACTATGAAATTATAGAACTCTACTTTGCAAGAGATGAACAGGCAATCACACAAACCGATTTAAAATACGGTAAACTATGCTATAAAATCGCATATAATATCCTCAGAAACAATGAAGATTCAGAAGAATGTGTAAACGATACATACATCGGAACATGGAACGCTATCCCGCCCACAAGACCATATAATTTTATGGCATTTGTCTGCAAAATTGCAAGAAACCTGTCACTAAAAAAACTAGAATTTCTAAGACGCGATAAAAGATCTCAGGATATGGTCATATCCTTAAAAGAACTTGAAGACGTTCTGCCTGATAACAGATATGTTCAGAATATAAGTGACGAAGAAACAGGTAAATTGATAAGCAAATTTCTCTATACGCAAAAAGAAGATATAAGGAATGTTTTCATACGAAAATATTATTTTTTCGATTCGGTAAAAGATATCGCAAAACGTTATCACTTTACCGAAAGCAAAGTAAAAAATATGTTGTTTTACACCCGTAATAAGTTGAAGAAATACTTGATACAGGAGGGCGTTGAAATATGAAAATACCCAAAATCGTACATGCTATAGGTCATATTGATGATGAACTGATTTCATTGGCAGAAAACAAAACAAAAAACAGACCTGCTCTGTTACAACGATTTAAAATTGCTGTTGCCTGCTTTGCTACACTCACCGTTGCCGGTATAATCATTCTTCCAAAACTCATTAACCATGACACAACAAATTCACCCGATGAAAACGGCAGATACAAAGATTTTCAAATAAGCGAATCTGCTGTTTCTGTCATATGGCCATGGGAGTTTAAAACTGTTTATGAACAATACAGCACGATTGAAGTTGACGGAGCTGAATACCACCGAAGCGGTAACAGTGTATCCGATTCACTTCTTGATGTACACATCGGAAAATTCACCGCTGTCGGATATGATGATATAAATGATAAAAAATATACCAAAGACTTTGATGTTTATACATTACAAAATGTAAATAGATCTCAATTTATCGCAGTCAGAATGGAAAACGACTGTTATGTTTTTAAAAATGCAGAATATAACCCACCCGATACTTTCGGAAAACTTCTTGACGAAGTAAATCTGCAGGAAATACTTCAACTAAACAGATTTTCCGAGAAAAATGACGGACCTGGTGGACAACATTATATACTTGAAAACGATAGTTTGATATGGGAACTTCTCTATAACTGCCGTAATGCACCTTTCGTTGAAGATGAACACTGGCATGTAAGCGACAGAGAATACCTTAGTTTTACTATAACTTCAGACACTCTCGGTGTTTACAAAAGAGCCCTGTATATCACCACAGACGGCTATCTTTGGACAAATGCATTTGACTGGGCATATATTTTTGATATTGGAAAGGATACTGCCGAAAAAATCATAACATATGCCAAAGAAAACTCATCGCCAACCGAATATGAACCATACTTAAATTCAATAACAGGAGAAATCACCGAAATAACCGAAGAATATATCCTTGTCGATGATTCGGTTTTATGCAAAAATCCGTCTGACGGCATCACATATAAGATCTTTCTCAATGACCTGCGTGTATCACGTTATGTGGATAAGGGACTTATTGATGTCAAAGATACTGTACAAATAGGTTTTAAGGATAAAACAGATTTACAAGACGAAAATACAATAGACAGTGTCGTTTCAATCTCCAGAGTTACTATATCAAATGGAAATGCATTGATTTTAGAATAATAACACCATAAAATCATATATTTTTGATTTACTATAATAAAACAAATATTTTTTCATGAAAAGTTATTTATTATGCAATATTTTTCTTTCTTCTCTTGACACAAATAATAAAATCATATATAATAACCAAGTGGGTAATTTGCTTATTTTGTGACGAAAAATTTGTAACATTATCAGATTATCTCCACAAAGGAAAATATAACAAGAAAAACGAAAGGAATATGTTGTTTAATTTTTAAACATCATGAAAAGTAATTATGGAAAAGAAACAAAATCCTCGCATCGCTAAACTCATACATCTGTCGTATATTTTTGTGTGGGTAATAACAGTAACTCTGGCAGGACACTTTCTCGGAATCCACTCCACATGGGTGTACAGTCTGGTCGTTCCGATTTTCTTTCTGATGGAAGGAACAGAAAAAGACAAGGTAATATCTATTTTCTGCGGTGGAGCAACAGGTATGGTACTGACATTTCTTATGTGCAAAGCAATCAGTGCAACTGCCCCGACACTCGGTTCAATGTGGAGTTATCTGATATTCGTAACAATCGCCATAGCTATTTTGATGCTTATGATGCCGTTTGCGCATTATTTCTTCAATAACGTCGGTTTTATCTATCTTATCGTATCCGTAATTGACACTAAAGCGTTCTGTACAGACTTTGTAACACTTCTTATAAGTTTCTTTGTCGGCGGTGCGATCTATATCGGTGGTGCAATCGCTATAGTACATTTCTTAAAATATCGTGCAAAAAAGAAAGCAACTGCAAAAAGCAATTAATAAAAATAATTCATAAAAAAAATTCAGGACACACCTGCAAATCAAAGCAAGTGTGTCCTGTTTTTTTATGAACCTGTACCGCTGTACTTTAAAGCTCCGTACATCCAGAACTTATAACTTCCGAAGAAAAATACTATTCCAATCAACGGCGACAGCCACGACAAAAGCGGTATCTCATCAGGACGAAGTATAACTATACTCGGATAATAGGCTATAAATGCAATAGGCATTACAAATGTAAATATAAAACGGAATACCGGACTGAAAATTGTGATCGGATATTTAGCATAATCCTTAAAACGTGTTACCAGATCAAGCACATAAAAAGAATTTTGTATCCAGAAACAAGTCGCAGCCGCAGCATTTTGCAAAGCAATCATTATCATAGACGCTGTAATCAGAAATATGATAAGTTTCAAAAGCATAACCGGTGTAAATCCTATTCCAAGCTTTACCCATGAATAAATGATCGTACCTATACCAAACGCAAACTGACCAAGTCCCTTGATATCAAAGACTTCAGACTGATAGTAAAAAAACAGATTGATCGGTCTGAAACAGTACTTGACAAAATCCCCCGAATATACATACATTCGCAGACTCCAGTTATTATCAAAAAAGCACTGTACCGGAGTAAGTGAAACAAGTGAAAATCCATACAGAAACAACATTTCATAATAGTTCCAGCCATTTACAGACGGAAAACTGCGAAACAAAATCCAGAAGCTCACAAATCCTGCTATATTGGTAAAGAGCATACCTATAGTAGAAATTATAAAATCTGCACGATAGCTCATTTTACTCTTCAGGTCCTGCGCAAGTATCTTAAAATATATTTTCAGATAGAAACCTAAACCTTTTTTCTTCATAACTCAGCCTCCATTCACTGTAATTTGTCTGAGTGATATTTTCCAGAAAAGCTTGCTTATACAAGACATTGCAATACACCAGAACAACTGCATACCAAGCATACTCAGAACTTCTTTGATTTTCATGCCTGTACCACCTGAAAGAAGAAGTTCCAAAGGCACATTATATATCGAAGCAAACGGAAGCAATCTTACAAAATCAAGTTGCTCCGGAAAAAATGCAAGCGGTATTGTAGCACCCGACAACAGCATAACGATTACTTGTTTCATGATATTTATACCCCATATAGACTCAGTGTACAGACAAATCGTTCCTACCAGAAAATCTATACTGTAATTTATTAAAACTGCCATGACAACAGAAATAACAAAAAACACAAGATTTATCCCCATATGTATTGCCCCTTTTGTAACAAGTGCAACTACAATAAATGTAGGTAAAAAGGTAAAGAAAAACTGCGTTACAAATGAACCGGAACACGACCAGAATAAATATTTGCGGTATTCCAGCGGTCTTAGCAAATCTATAGCTATCTTTCCTGACTGAATACTTCGTCCCATATCCCATACAATATACATCTCCATAAAGTTAAAAAGTGCTGTTGCAAGCACAAGATATATCAATGTATCGGAAAATGTCATACCGTTTACTATATCAGTGCCTGCTGAAGCATAAATTGCTTTCCAAAGAAAATATACCACTATGAGATAAAGAAGATTTCCGGCTATGATTACAAGCGTTCCAAGTCTGAACTGCAGTGATTCAATTATTCCGGCTCGGGTAAGGGTGAAAAATTTTTTTAATTTCATTGTACACCCTCCTCGTAGATTTTCTTTATAACATCTTCTGTTGCGATTTCTTCGAGTTTCATGTCACGTATGGTGTAATTTTTCTGAAGAAGTGACAGCACTTCCATAACTTTTGATTTTTCTTCATCTACAAGAACAGCAATCCATTCATCATCTGATGATACAGAAAAATCCGGAAATTCGCTTTGTATATTTTTTACTGACTGTTCTTTATCTTCGTCAATACGAATTTTCAAAGTTCTGTACGAACCGAAAAATCCTTTAAGATGTTCTATATCATTATCATACAGCATTTTTCCTTTATCTATGATAACAATTCGCTGACACAATGCATCAACATCGCCCATATCGTGAGTAGTAAGAATTACTGTAGTATTTTTCTCCTTGTTAAGAGCATGGATAAGTGTACGTATCTTCGCTTTCATAGAAACATCAAGTCCGATAGTAGGCTCATCAAGAAAAACTATCTTAGGATTATGTAAAAACGCTGCAAGGATATCACTAAGAGTCCTCTGTCCGAGAGACATCTGACGAACAGGCTTGTGCAAAAGAGGTTCGATATCAACAAGTGATTTGTACAGATTTATCATATTGTCATAGTCCTCATCACTAACACCATAAATATCCTTGAGAATTTTAAACGACTCTACCAGCGGCAATGCCCACCACAGCTGTGAACGCTGACCGAATACTACACCTATTTCCTGTGCATTTTTCGTCCTGTTACGGTACGGCACATTTCCACCGACAAAAATTTCTCCCGATGTCGGTTCAAGTATGCCTGTCATCATCTTGATAGTAGTTGACTTTCCTGCCCCGTTAGGTCCCAGATATCCGACTATCTCGCCTTGTCTGACATTCATGCTGATATTATCAACAGCACGAACGATTTTATAATCCCTTGAAAACAGATCCTTTATACTGCCTTTCAAGCCTTCACGACGATTGAGCACTTTAAATTCTTTTGTTATATTTTTTATTTCAATAATATTCTCCACAATATTCCCTTTCCTTTCCGACTCAAAATACCTTTACACTACAGCTTCTACTATAATCTTATCGTTGTTTTGTATCGTATAAATTCCCGGTTTCTTATTTTTATTAAAGCAAAAACTAACCAGATATCCTTTTTTAATATTATGTTTTTCGAGATATTCGCATAACTGCTCTTCTCCCTTGCGGTTATACTCTTCTCCACGCCAGATTTTAAGTTCTATTATATGACGAACTCCAAGATAATCCACTACTATATCCATTCTTCTGTGGTCTCTTGTCTGTGCTTCGATATAGTAATTTCCGGTTCCGTTTATTATCGGTCTGAGATAAAGCAGAAAATATTCTCTTCCCTTTTCCTCTAAGAATTTTTCAGGTTTATCTCCCATTATCTCGTTGAAATGCTCTGTAAATTTTTCAAGTACTTTCTCCATATCAAGCACGCCATTTTCCGTAAACTGACTTTTATCATATGAACCTGCTTCATATATAGGCATTGACTGCATTTTATTTGATGTGAGAAAATAATTATACAGAATTGTTTCAAAGATACGATTGGATATATGCATTATTCCACATGATACATTGATAAATCCATACATGAAAGCAAGATCCATAGCAGAGTTATAAGGATCAAAACTTGCTGTGTCACCATTTACCAATATAGAGTACACCTGATTTCTCAACATTTCATTGTCTTCAAGTTTATTTATAAGCGAATCAAACAACGGCTGTTTTGTGGAAATCATACGACTGACAGCTGATATCACGCCTTGTTTGTTCCACCTTATACTATCATCAGTCTGTTCATCATTTATTTTACATATTAAAGAAACCAGTACAGGATATCCTGATGTGTAATCATATATAAGATTTGCTATCATATTTGTGTCCATGCCTGTATGATTATCATTTTCATAATCAATAAGCATATTTTCTATATCTTTAACAGAAAAACTCATATCAACTTTAAACTCGGCAGATATATTCCACGGACTGTTGTGCCTGTGTTCATCGTCAGGACGTATTTTTCTGCGAATATTCCTTATATCATGTACTCCGGCAAGTATTACTGATTTAAAAGTCGGTATATCTTTTCTTTCAAGATATGAAACTCTCAATTGAGCCAGAAAATCAAGAAACACTTGATTATTTGATGCCTGATCAACTTCATCGATTATCATAACTATTGGCTTCTCTGAACTACAACACCAATCATTAAGAACAAGAAACAAATCGGCTAAGACATATTCCCGGCTAAGTCGCATTTTTTTTATTTCTTCTGTAATTTCTTCTGTAAACTTGTCCCTGCATCTTTTCCATAGTTCACGAGCAAATGCCTTGACAAAATTTTCTTCCGTTGAAAATTCTGTCATACTTAAACTTTGAAAATCAAGGCTTAAAATAATATAATCATCAGAAAGATGATTTTTTAATGCTTTAAGTATAGTTGTCTTTCCATACTGCCTTCCACGGTTTATCGTAAAATATTTTCCTGCTTCAATCATAGTTTTTATTTCTTCAAGACGACTATCCAGATTTACCATATAATGATCTTCAGGATAACAGCAACCTTCTGTATTGAAATATCTCTTCATACCCACACCTCACTTTAGAATTTTTCTGAATATTTTTTAACACAAATATAGAATACCATTTTCATAACGAAAAATCAAGTATATGTATAAAAACCACTTGACATCTTCAGACTATTGTGATAGTATAGACTATAGTAATAGTCTATGGAGGTAAATTATGAAAGAAAAACTTTTTGAGAGTGAAGCTAAAGTAATGGAAATCATCTGGGCAAACGCTCCTGTTTCAGCAAAGGAAATAAGTCTGATCGCAACAGATACTATCGGCTGGAACAAAAACACCACTTATACCATAATTAAAAAACTTGAGGCAAAAGGGTTTATCAGACGTGAAGACCCCGGATTTATCTGCACGCCTCTTGTTTCAAAAAAGGAAATGCAGAAAGTTGAAGCTGACTCTCTTTTAAAGAAAATATTTAACGGCTCAAGAAAAGCACTGTTTTCTGCACTTCTTGAAGATGAACCGCTGACGGAAAATGAGATCGACGAACTAAAAAAACTTATCGAAAAAAGGTGATTGCTATGTTACATGAAGTTTTTTACTGGCTTTTAAGTATGAGCATATCAGCTGTAATAACCGGAATATTCGTTCTTTTAGTAAGAAGCATCAAAAAAATTCCAAAAAGAATCACGGTTATACTATGGCTTGTGCCTTTTATTAGAATGGCAATACCTGTAGGGCTTAACGGAAATCATAATCTCATGTCACTTATTTCAAAAATAACAACCAGATCCATAAAAGTATATCAACCTACAAATCATATTTCGGTTTCTATGATGAATATGACTACACTGGCAGACAGCTATTTTCCGGTGACTTACGGTTCTGTTGTTCTCGAAAAAATATTCAGCATTTCTTCAATAATCTGGATTACAGTATTTATTGCAATTGTATTGATACTTGCAATTATTTATTTTTCGACACTTCATGAAATGAAAGATTCAGTACATATGCGTGATAATATCTATTTTTCCACGAAAATCACATCACCTGCTGTATACGGAATCATTCGTCCGAAAATAATTTTACCAGAATCTTATTCTGACAAGGATATCGAACTTATATTACTGCACGAAAGAACACATATAAAACGCAGGGACAATCTCTGGCGTGTGATTGCTGTTCTGATAACCGCTGTTCATTGGTTCAATCCTTTTGCATGGATATTTCTAAAAATGTTTCTTAACGATCTGGAGTTGTCGTGCGATGAATGTGTGATTGCAAAATCAGGTGATGACCGTATTAAAGAATATGCATATCAATTAGTAGAAAACAAAAGAAGTTCAAATATATTCGCTTCTGCATTCAGCGGAGGAAGAACACGAAAAAGGATAGAAAACATATTGTCTTTTAAAAAAATGACATATTTTTCTGCTACTGTATTTGTTTTATTTATTACTGCACTATTATATGTATTATTAACAAATCCAAGATGAAAGGAAGATATTTATGAAAAACAAACCTCTGGCAAAATACCATCTGTTTACCGTTTTAGGCGTATTATTAGCTTCGGTTTACCCTATTTACATGGGAATTTGCATTATAAAAGATTATATTATCAATGGTATAGTTCTGAAAGAAAATTATCCGAAATACATTATTCCATATACACCGATCAGTCTTGCTGTTATAACGGGAGTTCTTCTGATGCCTCTTTTTATCAGAAAATTAAAACGGTTTTCCTTATTAACCGGATTTCTGACATCTGTTTTAGTATTCTTTATTTCCGAAGTGTTTCTTGAACGAAAAATTGTAATCAGAGCAGACGAAATAGATGTAAGACTGGAAGACTGGCAAATGTATTCATGTATAGCTGTACCCCGACCGCAAACCACACTTGATATTTTAACAGGAAACTACAATCCGGCTTTTAAACTTCATTTTTACATGATTTCAATAGTACTTATTCTTTCAATACTAAACTGCCTGTATGGATTTGGACAGATGATAGTAAGCGGTGATAAAAAACGTATGAAAGCATTGATTATACAGTCTGTATGTTCTGTAATATTTCTCGGTCTTTGTATCCTTGCGTGCTTTACTGCTTTCTGGAGAACAGGAAGTATAAAAGTTTCTGCTGTTTCAGCTTTTCTTATGACTGTATTTTTTATACTTCTTGGTGTTACTTCGGGATTTTTTGCCTGTTCTTTTCTTCTCGGTAAACGTAAATTTATATGCGTATTTATCCCCGCAATTATCGCATCGACTATGACATTGCTCATGTATATCGGAGAAATGATACTTCTTAACGGAGGATTGTACAGATTTGGAACAGGTTTTCTTTTTGAAAGTATCAACAGAATAGTTCTTTCGCCTTTTGATATATTTACAATTATAATATCAGGTTGTATTACCGCTGTCGGTAGTATGGTGCTTAATAAAAATGTAGCAAAAACTAAATAGTGGCATGATACCACACAAAAATATTCCTCTGAAGTGGCGCTTCAGGGGAATGTTTTTTATATTTAAAAGATTTCATCACTACTATTTATCTGTCAACCTCATTTTCAACAATGGAATCCAATCGTCCTCCATCATTTTTTCTCCTGTCAGTTCAAAACCATTTCTTTTGTAAAACGCAATACCTCTGGTGTTATATTCCAAAGCCCATAAATAAGAAACATGAAGTTTTTGAATAGCAAATTCGAGTAACTTTGCACCTATACCCTGATTCTGAAACTGCGGTTCAACATATAGTTTTTCACATTCATCACCACAAACACGAACTATTCCTTTTACAACGCCATCATCATATACAAAGCAACTTTTTAAAAGATTATGATTTTCCATATATTCAGAAGCCATATCCATAACGTTCAATTCACCAAAGTAAAATGAATCATTATTAAAAAACGGGTAAAAATTGACACGATAATTTGTAACAATAATTTCCGCAATACGCGAAACATCTTTAACTGTTGCAGGTCTGATAAATTCCATTAATAAATCTATTCCTCCCCTTTTGCATCCGGATAATTTCAACTGCCCTTTCAAAAGAAACACACTCGGCATATCTTTTATTCCACATAAATTCATTATAATACTTATACGTTTCCTCTGCCGACATAAATTTATTATCAAACGTACTGTTTGTATATTCGGGAACTATCATCTTAAAACCATGTTCAAAACCACATTTTATTGTGGCATCGATACAATAATCCGTCTGAAGCCCGACAATCATGACAGTGTTTTCATTTTTCCCTTTCAGATATTCCAGAAGACCTGTTTCCTTAAATGAACTGTTGACAGTCTTGTCAAATATCATTTCATTCTGAACAGGTTTAAAATCATCATATATTTCAAATCCTTCTGTTCCTTTCGTCAAATCGCACCCAACTCCGTCATCATGTCTGACAAATATCACTTCTACTCCATTTTCACGTGATATTTCAATAAGTTCTTTTATACGTTTTTTTAAAACAGAAAAATTGTAAAGTCTGTCATCAGTAATTAGTTTCTGCGTATCAACTACAAGAAGAACCATATTTATCACCTCAGAAATTTTTAATTTTATCAACAGCTACTTTTATCATAGTATCAAAACAAAGATAATCTCCGTTATCGGTTCTGATATAACTATACTCTGTCTCAACATACCCTCTTTTCAGATAAATAGCTTTTGCAGGAAAAGACGCAGATAAAGTTACAGCATCATAATTTTCAAAAATCTTTTTCTCCGAAAAATCAAGAAGTTCTCTTCCGTATCCTCTCCCCTGATATTCCGGAAGTACAAATAACCGGCATATCTCATTATCCTTTATTGTAACAGTACCTGCCACTGTATTTTCAGAATCAAAACATATATACACCCTGTCACATTCTATGTCATTTAAAATATTTTCATCATTATGATGTTCAAGAAAAAAATTTACTGCACCGTCAGGGTAATAATGCGGATAAATATTCTTTATTGTATTTACAGTAATTCGTTTTACTTCTTCAAAATATGTACGGTCTATTTTTTCTATATACAATTTTATCACACTCCAAAATTACTTTTTACGGCATACAACCACAAAACTCCTGCCCTTTACAATATCATGAACCTCAACATCACTAAAGCCTGCTTCTCTGCTCAACTTTTCCAATATTTTGGCATCATATTTTTTAAATCCCTTTTTAGTATACGAAAGCTTGTCCAGCCATTCTTTTGTATAGACAACATTATAGAAAGTTCCGTTTTGTGTAAGAGTACGGTATATTTCACTCATTCCCTTTGAAATGTCACTCCAGAAATATACTGTATTTATTGATGTAACAGCACTGAAAAATTCGTTTTCATATGAAAGGGCACAGCAATCTCCGGTTTCAAGATGAAGTCTGCCCTCTCTGAAAGCCTTATCATTTTTCTTAGAAGCTTTTTTCTTCATATCCTCAGAAATATCAATTCCATATAGTTCATACTTTTTTCCGCTCTTATCAAGTAGTTTCAATAAATATCCGTTTCCGTACCCTATATCAAGAACCCGGCTTTTTTCAGGTAAAGAAATCATTTGAACAGTCTTTATATACATTTTGTTATTTATCACATTCATAATAATACAGCAGATTTTTCCGACAATCCCACGAGGATTTCCAAACTGCGAACCTATATATTCTGTAAATTTCCCCATCGTATCACCTCTGGTAAAAAAATTTGATTATATACTTAATTATAATTATCGCATATACATATGTCAAGAGATCGCATCATTCTTCTATGATTACTTCTAATTTTACTATTGACACTTAAAAAAAATAATGATATACTAATTTCATAAAATACATCTTAAAAATATGATTGGTATAACAAATTCAATTGTCGCAACTGATAGGGGTGGACCTGTCGCTTTGGAGACTGGCAGTTGAACCAATCGACAAATATCTATCTTAGGATTAACTACTGCTTCAAACTCCGGGAGAGGTGGCTATGCATGCAAAATTACAAATATCATAGGAAATTTAGGATTATCAATTGTTATATAACAAACCGTTTGTTGTTATTTTTTACATTTGTTGCAGTTTTGATTTTTACATCATGCACAGAAAAAAATACAAAATTATCCGACTCACATATACCTGCAACATCTCAAACACAAATAACTACACAAGATATCACTATTTCTTCGCTTATAACAGAAAACGAAAAAAATATCGTTACCACAAATATCAATTTTAAAAATTCAGGAGAAAACGTATTTGTAAGTGATGACGAAAAAATCCGTATAGAAATAATCTGTAATCAAAAAGGCGAAAATATATACGCTCAGGCAATATATGAAAATCTTTCAGATAATACTATTAAAATCAACGGTGACATATGCCAAATACGTATGATTTCACAAAAAACAGATATAGGTTATCCAGCCGTATTTGCTGATAATAAACTTACTCTTAACCCAGGAGAAAAAATTTCGTTTAGTTCTGAGAATAACATATATATAGGTGATATCAAATGCGATGCATTTCACATACATATCGCCTTTTATTCTGATAGCGATGTACTCTATTCATTAAAAACTGAACCAACTGATATATTAATCTAAAAAGAAAAAGCACCCCTATTTTGAGATGAAACCCAAAATCAAAATATCACTTGTTGAAAAGAAAGGTGAATGCGAATGTCACAGAGGGCATAAAGCAGGTGACGCCTTTGATTATTACAGCGAAAGAGGAAAGCTCTGTCCTATGGCAATGCACGTTGCCTTTCCGTATATAGATATTCTTCGTTACGGTGGAACGCCGCCTAAATCCAAAAACGGAGATATACGCTTCTGTTGTCCCGATTGTGATGTAATAAATGTATTTAAAATAAAAGTGGAAGAAGAACGATGATAAGAAAAATAATAAGAATTGATGAAGAAAAATGCAACGGCTGTGGTCTTTGTGCAGAGGCTTGTCACGAGGGTGCAATCGAAATGATTAATGGAAAAGCAAGGCTTACCCGTGAGGATTACTGTGACGGTCTGGGGGATTGTTTGCCCTCTTGCCATACAAACGCTATCACCTTTGAGGAACGTGAAGCTCCTGCATATAATGAAGAGGCTGTTCTTGCGGCAAAGCAAAAGAAAGCGACAAAACTTCCTTGTGGATGTCCCGGAACTCAGTCAAAGGCTATAAAACGTGAAGCGGTTTCCGTTTCCGCACCCATTACAAGTCAGCTTTCACAGTGGCCTGTACAGATTAAACTTGTGCCAATAAATGCACCGTATTTTGATAACGCAAATCTTCTTGTCGCGGCAGATTGTACCGCTTTTGCCTATGGTAATTTCCACAACGAATTTATCCGTAATCATATTACACTTATCGGTTGCCCGAAGCTTGACGATGGTGATTATGCTGAAAAGCTTACGCAGATTATTATGAATAATAACATTAAAAGTGTAACTGTCGCAAGAATGGAAGTGCCTTGCTGCGGCGGTATCGAAAACGCTGTTAAACGAGCATTACAGACAAGCGGAAAATTCATTCCGTGGAGAGTTGTAACAATTTCCACAGACGGAAGAATTATTGATTAACGAAGGCACGGACTGTGTTGGAATACTTTGTTTTCAGCGCGAGTGAAAGAGGATTTAAAAAGCTTTAATAACACCAATAACCGCATTCATATTAGTGAGTGCGGTTATTTACAGAAAAAAACTCAAAAACATATTGACAAATCTCTATATGTGGTGTATAATATAGAAAAACATCGATATGAGGTGAGCAGATGGAACTCAATCCTAAAAAGACTGCTGTTATCTTCAAGGCATTCTGCGACGAAAGCCGAATCAGAATTTTACAGATTCTTAAAGACGGCGAAAAATGCGCCTGCAGGCTTTTAGAGGCGCTCAACATCACACAGCCTACCCTTTCACACCATATGAAAACTCTGCTTGACAGCGGAATTGTAAACGGGCGAAAGGAAGGAAAATGGATGTACTATTCCATTTCCGAGGAAGGCTTAAAAAAAGCACAGGAATATCTTGATTATCTGAAAGGTGAGGTTTAATATCATGACAAAAGCAGAAAAAGCATTAGAATTATTCGCAAATAACTTCAACTGTTCACAGGCAGTACTTACCGCATTCGCACCCGATTTAGGACTTGACGAAAAGCTTGCGTTAATGCTGGGAACACAGTTCGGCGGCGGTGCAAGAAATGGGGAGATGTGTGGTGCGGTATCGGGAGCGTTAATGGTTCTGGGACTTAAATACGGTCACTTTGAATCCGAAAATAATGAACAGAAATCCCATGCATACGCAATTGCAGTTGAATATACAAAGCGTTTCAAGGAACTTAACGGCTCAATAGTATGCCGTGATCTTCTCGGCTATGATCTTACGAAGCCGGAGGACTCAGCTTGCATCAAAGAGAAGAATCTGTTCAGAACAGTATGTCCCGAAATGATAAAAAGTGCGGTTGAAGTGCTTGAAAGTATTTTAGCTGAGTACAAATAAAATCAAGCCGTGTGAGTGCACGGCTTTTTAAAGGCACTAAACATAGATACATTTCTATGTTTAAATATATTCGTTTAAGAAAGGAGCAAACCTTATGGAAACACTGAAAACAATATGGGATTTTTTTCAGAGCGAAATTCTCGGAATGGCATGGCTGAACCGTTTGATTGGCAATTTGCTTAACTTTTTCGGGCTGGACACAAACGGAAAAACAGGAGGAAGTGTACAGTTTTTCATTTATGATGTAATTAAAATTATGGTGCTGCTTGTCATTCTTGTTTTCATTATCTCGTATATTCAGAGTTACTTTCCGCCCGAACGGACAAAGAAAATTCTTGGCAGATTTCACGGCATCGGTGCAAATATTATTGCCGCCCTGCTTGGAACTGTAACGCCGTTCTGTTCCTGTTCGTCAATACCGCTGTTTATTGGATTTACAAATGTGGGACTTCCCATAGGGGTTACGTTCTCATTTCTGATTTCTTCGCCTATGGTTGATCTGGGATCACTGATACTACTGATGAGTATTTTTGGCTGGAAGGTTGCGGTTGTATATGTGTTGATAGGACTTGTTATTGCAGTTACAGGCGGCACTTTGATTGAAAAACTGCATCTTGAAAATCAGGTAGAGGAGTATATCTATGGTGAAAAACAGCTTGATCTCCCACAGGAGAAGCTGCGTTTTAAAGATCGTATCAGATATGCGTTTGAAGGAGCTTTCGGTACAGCAAAAAGTGTCGTTGTATATGTTCTGATCGGGGTTGGAATCGGTGCAGTAATCCACAACTGGATACCTGCTGATTTAATTATAAATGTGCTTGGTGACAACAATCCGTTTGGTGTAATTGTTGCGGCAATAGCAGGTGCGCCTATGTATGCTGATATTTTCAGTGTAATTCCGATTGCAGAAGCCCTGCTTTCAAAGGGAGCGTTACTCGGTGTTGTTCTTTCGTTTATGATGGGAGTAACTACGCTTTCACTGCCGTCGCTGATTATGCTGAGAAAGGCAGTAAAGCCGAAACTACTCGGTATTTTCACGGCAATCTGCGTTATAGGAATAATTATTACGGGCTATTTTTTCAATTTAATTCAATCAATACTGATATAAAACGGAGGTAATATTATGAACATTAAAATTTTAGGCGGAGGCTGTACTTCCTGCAAAAAACTTTACGAAAACACTAAAAAAGCAGTTGCAGAAACAGGGATTAAGGCAGAAGTAGAATACATCACGGATATGGAAAAGGTTATGGCTTACAGTGTGATGAGTATGCCTGCTCTTGTTGTCAATGAACAGGTTGTGGCTATGGGAAAGGTCTTGAAGCCTGCTGAAATCGTGAAAATACTGGAGAAAGTGAGTGGTTGATATGAAGAAGGTTGCTTTTATATGTGTGCATAATTCCTGTCGAAGTCAGATTGCCGAGGCTCTTGGAAAACACCTTGCAAGTGATGTTTTTGAAAGCTATTCCGCATGTACAGAAACAAAACCGCAGATAAACCAGGACGCTGTAAGGCTGATGAAGCAGCTCTATGGCATTGATATAGAGCTTACGCAATACAGTAAAACCTTTGATAGAATCCCGTCGCCCGATATTGCGATTTCAATGGGCTGCGATGTGGGTTGTCCTTATATCGGCAGAGATTTTGACGATAACTGGGGATTGCCTGACCCTACGGGTGAAAGCGATGAGTTTTTTGTTGATGTTATAAAAAGGATTGAAGAACAGATACTTGCGTTAAAATTACAATAAAAACAAGAGCAACACCGCCGTTAAGCAATGTCGCTCTGTTTGTTTTTACATTAGCCACCGATTGTCTTAAACCGTTTGGGTTGAAAACTTCTCTATGGCTACCCCACTTTTCAGAGGTGCTTTTTACTTTGAACACAATAATAAAAATTAAACAAAATTAATTTTTACATCATAGAACTCTTTATTTTCATAATATCATCAGCTGACAATCCTGTCTGGGAAATAATCTCCTGAATGTCAACATTATTTTTGATAAGATAAGTTGCAAATCGAGTCAAGCCTTCATTTCTGCCAATCTCAATGCCCTCATTTTTTCCAATCTCAATTCCTTCACTTTTTCCAATCTTGATTCCTTCACTCTTTCCAATCTCGATTCCTTCACTCTTTCCAATCTCGATGCCCTCACTCTTTCCAATCTCGATGCCCTCACTTTTCCCAAGATTTTTATAATCTTCAAACGCCTTGCACATATCCATCGTCTCCTCCTCAATATCAAAATCAATTTTCAGCTTAGAACAATAACGTAAAACATTAGATGTTTTCCTATCCAGATTTTTAAATCTCTCATTTTCCAATAACGCCTGTTGCATAGCATACATATCTTCAGAATATTTAATACATTCCATAACTTCGCGGAAACCTGTAGTAAATTTTTTGAGCTGTTCTTTAGTAAGCGAAGCAGGTTCTATAACATTTATCCAGTAATCCGGAACAAATTTTTTTAGTATATCACTTTTAAAATCAATCATTTCATAAAGTGACACCGGTGCTTCCCATTTATCAGGACTAAAATTTATCACAAGTGTAATAACCGGAATAAGCTTATCTTCTTTTTTAAAGTGTGATAAAAATTCCGCACCCGAAAGCTTTACTTTCTCTTTTCTGTAACTCTTACCGGCCTTTTCAACCTGTCCGGTATAGGTAAGAGCGTCATAGAGCATATTCCTCACAGGCATTGCATAGTTTATGCTTGTTTGATTTTCAATTCCTACTATGGCAAAAACCATATCAGAATACATTTTACAAGTAACATTTTTTACAACATCTCGTTCTTTCTGTACAGGTGTTCCGGTATTATCTGTACCATACGGAACAGCAACAGAAGTAGAATCCATTTCAACAAGTGAATCGGGTGTAACAACCTTCTCACCATCAAAAATCAAAAAATTTACTACATCTGCAAAAACCTCATTGTCACTTATAAATTCTTTTGTAACAGTATCTGTCGTACTCATCAACTTCTCCTCTCTTAGTATAGCACAAAAATAAGTGCAACACAATATTTATGTATTATTTTACAAGGAATATTATAACATATATTCTTCCATATGTAAATACATTTTTTGATAAATTTTGAAAAATTTCTAAAAATATTTTTAAAATCCCCATTTTATAATTTACAAACAAAATTTATCCGTCTTGACATATACATACAAATCTCTTTCCTTTTCACTGACACAATACCTGCAAATCTCCGTCATTTTCACAAAATCAGAGTTAAAAAAACTGTTGCTTTATACCTTATGTTATGTTATAATTAATAATTAGTATGAAGGTGGAATATGCCACACAAT
>SVNW01000123.1 GCA_015066745.1 Ruminococcus sp.
CCTTATCGGTGGTAGGTCTTACGTCATTTCCTTCAAGAGCAACAAGCTTACGTCCCCTTGCTGTACCGGTAATTACACGCATTTAAATTTTCTCCTTCTTAAAAAAACTAAGTTTAACTATAATTTTATCAATATTAATATTATAAATCAAGGCAAATAATATGTCAACAATATTTTTGTTAATTTTTTGGTTTTATCAGTTTTTATATTAAAAAACCGCATTTTTTAAATAAAAAGCAAGTCCTTGTGTATCATATTCTGATTTTTCGTAAGAAAAATCTCTTAAATCTTCCATATTCTCTTCGGAATATTCAACCTGTTTTGAATAATTCTTCACAATATCCACACAGTTTTCAAAACTTAAATACCCATTCTTTTTAATAAAACAGCGAAAGAAATACTCAATAACTGCGATACTTACCGCCATTACTTTTACATATGAAAGAAATTCGCCTGTAAACACACCTTTAAGAAAATAACGCCATATAAAATAAAGTGCAATATTTTCAAGATAAAGTGACACGTCTGCATTATCAGTTGAAAGTTTTTCATCTGAAACATCATCATACACAGAAACAACCTCATCTATATATTGCGACCATTTCTCATCTATAGGATCAAGAGTTGCTATATCAGAAAGAATATTTTTCAGACTTATTTCTACTTTGTCGCATTCACTTTCCAATGAAGGCAATTTGTATATATAATTATCAACCATATTCTGAAGCTTATCGGAGAAAATCAGAACATCTCCTATTCTTTTTCCAAGAGAAATTTCCTTGTTCTGAAGGTGTTTAAAAATCATTTCTCTTGCTTTATACATAACATCATAAAGCTCCTTGTCATAAGAATCATTTGACTCATACGGTATTTCCTTTTCTGAAAATGTAAGAATACTTTTTTGACTGAGAATGATTCGTGCTGCTTCTTCACACCCAAGTCCGATACCACCCTCTTTTATACCGTCATACCACTCAAAATATCTTGGGTGATCCCTGCATATCTGACAAAGGTTTTCTTCTCCCGAATTTATTATTATCTCACAAAGGTTTTTGCTGTTTAAAAAAGGACAACGCTCGTCTTCACCAAGTATAAAACAGCCGTCTTTTATGTTTTCTCTTAATTTTTTTCCGAATTTGCCCGGAACTTTATTATAAAACTCATTTGTACTGCTGTCTACTTCTATTTCCCAGCCTATACAACAGTTATCGGTGCATTTGTCGGCAATGCATTTAAACTTATCATAATACTTTGGCATTTTTAATATCATATATTTTTCACTCCCAAAAAGCAAAACGCCATACCATACAACCGATGTGTGATATGACGTTTTTGATAATGATTAAAGTAAATCAGCTATATCGAGAATAAGACGTTCTGACTTTTCCCAGCCAAGACATGGGTCTGTTATGGATTTTCCGTAAATACCTTCGCCTATCTTCTGAGCACCGTCTTCTATATAACTTTCGATCATAAGACCTTTTACCATGCTCTTGATGTTATCGGAGTGGCGACAGCTGTGGAGTATTTCCTTAGCTATACGAACCTGTTCAAGTGGTTTCTTACCTGAGTTTGCATGGTTTGTATCAACGATGAGTGCAAGATTTTTCAGATTTCTCTCCTGATACATATCATAAAGAGTGATCATATCTTCATAGTGATAATTTGAATGGCTCTTTCCGTAATTGTCAACATAACCTCTTAAAATAGCATGAGCAAGATCATTTCCGTCAGATGTAACGTCCCAGCCTCTGTATATAAAGTTGTGCTGTATCTGTGCAGCCTTTATAGAGTTGAGCATAACTGTTATATCACCACTTGTAGGATTTTTCATACCTACAGGAATATCAAGACCGCTTGATACAAGTCTGTGTTCCTGGTTTTCTACTGAACGTGCACCTATTGCAACATATCCGAGAAGGTCATCAAGATATCTTGTGTTTTCAGGATAGAGCATTTCGTCAGCGCACAAAAATCCTGTTTCATTCATTGCTCTTGCATGAAGTTTACGAACCGAAATGATACCTTCAAGAAGATTTTCATTCTTTTCAGGATTAGGCTGGTGTATCATACCCATATAGCCTTCGCCCGTGGTTCTTGGTTTATTTGTATATATTCTTGGGATTATTATAATCTTATCGCTTACTTTTTCCTGTACCTTAGCAAGTCTTGAGATGTAATCCATAACTGAATCTTCACAATCAGCTGAACAAGGTCCTATAATGAGTATAAACTTCTGGCTTTCCCCTGTAAAAACTTTTCTTATTTCCTCGTCCTTCTGTTTTTTAAGTTCCTTCAGCTTATCCGAAATCGGAAACTGCTCCTTTATTTCCTTTGGAATAGGAAGCTTTCTGCTAAAAGACATACTCATACTCAAAACAACTCCTTTTTATTATCGTATCTTTATGTAATTTGATTACGGTTATTATTATACACCATAAATAACGAAATTTCCACTGTTTTTTTAATATTTTTTGCCCCAAAAAGAATTTTGCTTACATTTCACCAATTTAAAGTGATAAATCAAACTCAAATAAGTACATTTCACCAATTTAAAGTGATAAACAAACTCTGAAAATCTACAAAATTTTCCTTGTTGCATTTATAACTTTTCTGCATAAACTATAATTAGCAGAAGATTTTTTACTATTATCATACATAGGTGCAGAAAACTGCCATGAAAAGCCATGTGTGAAGTGAAAATATTTTTTTGCTTTAACATACAAAAAAAGCAGATGAAAGTTTTGTCTACCAAAGTAATTTTCATCTGCTTTTTGTTTTAAACACGAAACTTCGGTTTTTTAGGTATGCAACAATTCTTCAATAGTTAACGGTACGCCAAAGTGTTCGAATAACTCTTTTTGCCGTTTAAGACAATTAGTGACGCTCCATCGTTCTAATCTT
>SVNW01000064.1 GCA_015066745.1 Ruminococcus sp.
AGGGTTTCGCTGTCGCTTTTGGGAGCGTATTCAGTCCGAAATCTGCGCAGTAATGAGCAATAATCGGAGAGAATGCGAAATACCCTTTGCTCCTTTTCTCTCTGGCTTTGTACGCATATTTTCTGTCTGATAATCGGTTTATCTCTTGAATGGATAATACCGAAGTCAAAGCAGAGCTTTTTCGCCGCTTCATACTGCGACAAGCCGAACAGCCTTGCGGTAAGCTTTACAACATCGCCGTATTCGGTACAGCCGAAGCAGTAAAAATGGTCGTCGTACAGCTTCATAGACGGATTTCTGTCCTCGTGGAAAATGCAAGTGGTCATTCCATTGCGTACGCTCATACCGTAATATTCTGCGGCAGAGGGAACGCTGACAGTTTCTTTGACTTCCCCGAAGATGTCCCAGTTTGGATTTCTCATAGGAAATTCCTCCTTTAAAATGTGATACAGCATAAAGCTGACATACACTTTTCGTATATGTAAAGGACATTCGGGGTGGAGGTATATTAAATTTTCAAGGTACTGCGAACGAGTGCACTCTTTTTGTTCGCACTTCCATTATACTACGAAATATACGTTCGGCACAATTGACAAAATACCAGAAATATCGGGTCTGAAAAAGCCGATTTTCCTGGGGTATATTGCTGATAGCAATAGGGATTATTTGACTGGCGATATGCTGTGTTTCCCGTTCGTCTTTTGTTGCAGTTTACATAAAAAATCCCGAAAAAGAAACTTTTTCAAGCTCCTTTTCGGGAAAAGACAATAGCTGTTCGTGTGCAATATACACAAAAACAGCTATCTGAAATATTCGGTTTTCCGTCAGTATAGGGGTGGAGGTAAATCACTTTTTTAGAGCATTTCTGCCTTCTGGATAAGCTTGCTTTGGTCTTGTTACTTCTTCCAGAAGTAACGCAAAGATACTTTTGACAGCGGAGCTATCAGAAGTTTTTGCGGCAGTCGTTCCCACTGCACTCCCTATTCCTTTTTCTCCCTAGACCCTAAGGAACGTTCTTATCAACGTTCGATGATACCATCATTATCGTCTTCGTCGGTGTGAATTTCACAGCTACAGTTACTGCATTCCCAATAACAGTCCCAGTACATAATGCCACCGCAGTTAGGGCAATCCTTATACGGTCTTTCTTTTGTATCTTCCTCTAGTTCGCCAGAGCAATATGGACATCTTGAATACTCAGACTCGTCATAAACCTTATCACACCAAGGACACATCTGCATCATATTCACCTCCTGTCAACGCCAATTTTTATTATCAAAACCAATGTTTCCTCCATTTTTCAAAAGAGGGATGTTCTTTATATTTCAAAATCACTTCATAAGCAGAATTTGCTTTTTCTAAAGACTTTCTGCAAGTTTCACAACACGGGATGTGAGAGATAAGCGAATAACCTTCAATATAACCTTCGGGATTGATTTTGTGATATGGTTCTTGAAAGTCCGCGTTAGATATGAGTTCTTTTTCGTATTCGTCAATTTTGCTTTCACCTATCTCTGCAATTCGTTTGGAACAGCAAGTAGGATACCCAAGTATTTTTCCAAATATATAAGCATGGTTCAAAGTCGAATCATCTACGATTTTAGCAATAAGAGCAAGGAAAAAATTTTTTGAGATATACATGAATCCTGCCTTACTCACTATGAATGTCAAGCTATTTTCTTTGCACCACGCAAGCATATCTTGATAAACACTTGGATGATTGTATCCTAATCTGAAACATGGTTTTTCATGTGCCAAAAATAAGAGGATATCAACATAGTCAGATGGTTTTAAGTTTTTGGGTAAAGTTTCAAATGCCTTTAGATTGAATTTCTTTTTCATGCGTGCTTCTCCAATCTGCAGGAACTCAATATATTGCCAACAGGAACTCCGAGGTCGTTCAACCCCTTGACTAAATATTGTAGTCCATCCGACCAATATTCAACAGGATAAAATGATGGAGAGATGCCAATCATAACATACTTTATTTCTACTAACTTCATCACTTTTTTTATTCCGGTAAACAGTTTGTTCATCATTTCCATTTGTTCGGCAAAGGATGGGTCATGCCTGTGTTGGTTTTCCATCCAACTTGTTGAGGCGTTATAGCGATTATTAAAGTAGTCCATGTCAATGTGAAGCAAGCAAGACTTTTCTTTGTCCAAACGAGAAATAACATCTCTCCATTCAGATGTAAGATAATATCTGCCTGCGCTACATTCAGCTTCATCTGTCAGAACAGAAATTCTGTTGTAAGTGTCCTGAAGTAAATTGTCGGTGACACACGTTTTCCTCAATCCACAGGACATATAATCAGCATTTTCCTTGATGTGAAAAATGTCAACATGTTGCATTGAGTAGACAATAGCCGTAAGCATACTACCTATTGTTATCGCTCCAGACTTAACAGCTTTTTTTACAGATGAATCTTTCAAAAGGTCTATCTCTTCACCACTTATCATATCAATGTATCGCCCATTTTGACAACTCAAATACGGTTGCATTAAATCTCGATGGTCATCAATATGAAGTATTGTAAGCTCAGTATCTTTCTTGTCAGCCTTGGCAATAAACTTAGCGAATGCAAAAGGGAGCCAATTCTCCGAAAGACAAAGTGCTGAATTTTTATCTACTATGCAATAGTCTTTTACATTCTCATCTGAAATGTTCAGAAACTCTAATCCTTTAGAGATGTCCTCGCAGTAGGTGTATTGATTAGCACCCAACTCTACTTGAAAGCAATCGTCAAGTTCTCGACACACCAATTCAAACTCGTTGAAATAATCATATATAAATTCTATTGCTTCATCTGGAGATAGAGGCAACTTCTTTTTGTTGATATAAAGAATATTACTCATTTGCCATCTCAGCCTCGATAGCTTGTTTGATTACTTCCTCTGCATGATGAATCAATGAATACATTTCCTCGCAGTATATAGATGGATTGTCAAAGTCATTAGTCTCGTTATAGCGATGTGGCAGAGAGCCACCGCCACACAGGTTTGCATACATACAGTCTTTGCACTTTTGGGGCAATGCTTCAACTGATAACATAGCATTATATTGTTTAACTTTTTCGTGGGAAAGAGCTTGTTCAAAACTTCCGTCATCCACACCAAAACCAATGGCTGATGCATTTTCATAAGCCACCTTTAAGATGTCAGATGTATGATAGGTGCCATCTGTCTCAACGGTCAAATAATCCAAACTTCCTAAACCGAAGGCATCTAAAGAACCATCTTCGCCTAAAACACCAGTCAAAATATGTTCGAATGTTCTAAGGTGGATTGACTGATGGTTGAAGAACCACGAGTCGAAGGCTTTAATCAGCCAATTCTTATATAGTTCTGGCTGTTGAGAACGACCTTTAGGCAAGTCAATATGTGTGCTATCGGGAAGAAGCATATCGACATTTTCAATGCCAAGTTCGTCAAAGAATTGAAGCACCTCGTCTGGTTCATAACATGGGTCAATTACTCCAATTACGCCCTCAAAAATAGACGGATGGTCTTTCAGCAACTTTATGCCCTTAACAACATCATCGTGAGAACCATTACCATTCTTATATTTCCTGTGCTTGTCATGAACACGTTTGTGTCCATCAACAGAAAGTGATATGCCTATGTGTCTTTTTTCGCATTCATTCAGAAATGTCTCGGTAAGAAGCGTTCCGTTTGTCTGTAAAGAGTAACTAACCTTAATATCATCACCTAGGGTGTCAGAGATAGTATCAGCAAAGTTAATCAGCTTCTTTGCGCCACACATAAGGGGTTCACCACCGTGAAAGATAATATTAAATTCATTTAAGTTCGTGTTAACAGCATACTCTTTGAGTCTTGTTGCAAAAGAAGATACAGTAGCTTCCGACATAATAGCAGGCATATTCTTCCATGACATATCTCTATGCTTGAATACATAACAGTAGTCGCAATCCAAATTGCAGGAAGCAGCAACACGCAGAAAAAAAGTGTTTATCATCATTATTCGTTGCCCTTCCTTTCCATTAGCTTATACATATCTTCATTTGGATAGATTTCCAAGTGTTCTCTCCAAACGCCCTCGCATTGTAAAGTGTAAGGACAGCTCTGACAAGAAGCATACTTTCTATGTCCCTCGTCAAATAGTTCTAAGTAATTGAGATTTCCGTCCTTTTCTCCACAGTAACCTACCACATCAATGTCTCTTTTCTTCAGAAATTCGAACAAATATTCTCTGTTTTGACCATCTTCTAAAGTACAAAATGGCAAAGCTTCAATATATGGGAATATATCGTTATCCAAACAATAATTCAAAGCTTTGTTTACATAAGGTTTCACTTGCTCATAAGAAGGTACTACTTCTGAACTCATACATACACCAATGGGATGAGGAAAGGTAATATTACATTCCTTAATTCCAAAAGATTCATAAACATATTGATAAATATCTTTTAGGTGAGTGTAGTTTTTCATATTGATAACAGTTTGAATTGCTATTTTTTCTTTACCTGCAAATTTAATTATGTTTTTAAGTGCAGTCGTTGTTTGAACAAAACTACCTTTTGCACGTGTTATGCTATCATGTACATCAGCTTGATTACTGTGCAAAGCAACAAGGAAGAAATCCACAACTTCACAGGCAATTTTTGCAAGTTCCTCTTTTTGCAGCATTCTTGCGTTTGTTTGCATATCAACGAAAGATATTTTACCTTCGTTTTTTCTTTGGCGGACGAAGTCCATTATATCTGAAAAATCCTTTCGGATTGTAATTTCTCCTCCAGTAAGTGTTAGCTGAATTACGCTATATTCTGATATATAATTATCTATAAGAGCTTTTATTTCTGATAATGTTAAATCTTTCTCAGAAAATTTATCAGAAATCACACAGTGGATACAATTGTTATTACAAGAAAAGCCAACTTTCAAATCAACAAGCTGAGCCATATTCATTTCCTCCAAATAAAGATTAAGCCTAGGAAGGTAATACCCGCCTAGGCAAAATCTAAGTTTTAAGCGTATTAGCTTCTGTTATGACGATTGTGCATTCTGCTATAACTGCATACAACACGGTCGCTCTTGTTGCCAGTTAAACAGTTCTGAAGACGAGCTAAGATAGCGTTCTTTGGCTCGGCAATAGTTACTAAACGGTCTTTTACACTGTTGTTAACTGTACCCAACTTCATGGTTGCTTCCATTAATACTACCTCCTATTACCCGTTTTACTTTATTACCCAACATCAAGACAAACCCTTACGGTCAAGTCTTTCCATTGGTTTTGTCGGAGATAGGCATTATGTGCTTTTCTCCAGTTTTTCGCCATTTCGTATGTGATTTTGAAGTCCCATACGAGTGCGAATTCAGGTTTGACTACCTTAGCGTAATGCAGCCTGAGCAGCAGCCAATCTTGCGATCGGTACTCTGAATGGTGAGCAAGATACATAAGAAAGACCGAGCTGGTGGCAGAATTCTACTGATGTAGGATCGCCGCCGTGTTCGCCACAGATACCAACGTGCATTTCAGGACGAACTTCCTTACCAAGCTTGATAGCCATTTCCATGAGCTTACCAACACCTGTCTGGTCGAGTTTTGCAAATGGATCGTTTTCGAAGATCTTAGCGTCATAGTAAGCGTTGAGGAACTTACCAGCGTCATCTCTTGAGAAGCCGTATGTCATCTGTGTGAGGTCGTTTGTACCGAAGCAGAAGAATTCAGCTTCCTTAGCGATTTCGTCAGCTGTAAGAGCAGCTCTTGGGATTTCGATCATTGTACCAACTTCGTACTTGAGGTCAGCACCAGCAGCAGCGATTACAGCGTCAGCTGTTTCAACTACAACCTTCTTAACGTATTTAAGTTCCTTGATTTCGCCAACGAGTGGGATCATGATTTCAGGAACGATATTCCAGTCTGGGTGGTTCTTCTTAACGTTGATAGCAGCCTTGATAACAGCCTTTGTCTGCATAGCAGCGATTTCTGGGTATGTTACAGCAAGACGGCATCCACGGTGACCCATCATTGGGTTGAATTCGTGGAGTGAAGTGATGATAGCCTTGATTGTTTCAACAGATTTACCCTGAGCATCAGCAAGAGCCTTGATGTCAGCTTCTTCTGTTGGAACGAATTCGTGAAGCGGAGGATCGAGGAATCTGATTGTAACAGGGCAACCTTCGAGAGCTTCGTAGAGAGCTTCAAAGTCAGCCTGCTGCATTGGTTCGATCTTAGCAAGAGCAGCTTCTCTTTCTTCAACTGTATCTGAGCAGATCATTTCTCTGAATGCTGCGATTCTGTCTGCTTCGAAGAACATGTGTTCTGTACGGCAGAGACCGATACCTTCAGCACCGAGTTCACGAGCCTTCTTAGCATCAGTAGGTGTATCTGCGTTTGTTCTTACCTTGAGTGTTCTGTACTTGTCAGCCCAACCCATGATTCTGCCGAATTCACCTGCGATCTGAGCATCAACTGTTGGGATGATACCGTCGTAGATGTTACCTGTAGAACCGTCGATTGAGATAAAGTCACCTTCGTTGAATGTCTTTCCAGCGAGTGTGAACTTCTTGTTTTCTTCGTCCATGTTGATTTCTGAACAACCTGATACACAGCATGTACCCATACCACGAGCAACAACGGCAGCGTGTGATGTCATACCGCCACGAACTGTGAGGATACCCTGTGAAGCCTTCATACCTGTGATATCTTCTGGTGATGTTTCAAGACGAACGAGAACAACCTTTTCGCCTCTTGCATTCCAAGCTTCAGCATCTTCAGCTGTGAATACTACCTTACCGCAAGCAGCACCAGGTGAAGCGCCGAGACCCTTACCCATAGGTGTAGCAGCCTTGAGAGCCTTAGCATCGAACTGTGGGTGGAGAAGTGTATCGAGGTTTCTTGGATCTATCATAAGAACAGCTTCCTGTTCTGTTCTCATACCTTCATCAACGAGATCGCAAGCGATCTTAAGAGCAGCCTGAGCTGTTCTCTTACCGTTTCTTGTCTGGAGCATGTAGAGCTTTTCGTTTTCAACTGTGAACTCCATGTCCTGCATATCTCTGTAGTGATTTTCAAGTTTCTGGCAAACTTCCTTGAACTGTGCGAAAGCTGCCGGGAACTTTTCTTCCATCTGTGCGATTGGCATTGGTGTTCTTACGCCGGCAACAACGTCTTCACCCTGTGCGTTTGTAAGGAATTCACCCATGAGTTTCTTTTCACCTGTAGCAGGGTCTCTTGTGAAAGCAACACCTGTACCACAGTCTTCACCCATGTTACCGAATGCCATCATCTGTACGTTTACAGCTGTACCCCATGAATAAGGGATATCGTTATCACGTCTGTAAACATTTGCTCTTGGGTTGTCCCATGAACGGAATACGGCCTGAACAGCACCCATAAGCTGTTCCTTAGGATCTGTAGGGAAATCCTGACCGATCTTTGATTTATATTCTGCCTTGAACTGGGAAGCGAGTTCCTTAAGGTCTTCAGCTGTAAGTTCTGTATCCTGTGTAACGCCCTTCTTAGCCTTCATCTCGTCGATGAGTTCTTCGAAGTACTTCTTACCAACTTCCATAACAACGTCGGAATACATCTGGATAAATCTTCTGTAGCAGTCCCAAGCCCAACGTGGGTTGTTTGACTTTGTAGCCATGAAGTCAACAACTTCTTCGTTAAGACCAAGGTTAAGGATAGTATCCATCATACCAGGCATTGAAGCACGTGCACCTGAACGTACAGAAACGAGGAGCGGGTTGTCCTTGTCACCGAATTTCTTGCCAGTAACTTCTTCCATCTTGCCGATGTATTCGTTAATCTGAGCCTGAATTTCATCGTTAATCTTCTTGCCGTCTTCGTAGTACTGTGTACAAGCCTCTGTAGAAATTGTGAAGCCCTGTGGAACAGGAAGTCCAAGCTTTGTCATTTCAGCGAGGTTAGCACCCTTACCGCCGAGAAGTTCTCTCATGCTTGCGTCGCCTTCAGAGAACAAATATACCCATTTTTTGCTCATAGGTCAAATTACCTCCAATAAAATTTCTCATCTTCCAGGTCATCGGTTTTCGATTGACTGGAGTTAATATAAATTATAGCACATTTGAAAACGAAATTCCATACATTTTAAAAAAAAATAAAAAAAATTTTGTATTTCTATAAGTATATAAAAATATAGGCCCTGAAAAGTGTTATTTTTAACAAAGTTATTGAAAATTTATTTATTTTTATTTCACGGACACCACTATTTTTGAGTATAAAATACCTTTTTATGACTATAACTATTGCACCATAATAATTTTTCAAAAATTCTCTTGAAATTTTCTTTTAAATTTGGCATAATATATTAAGGTATTGTTTAAAACATATGTAAAAATAAGGAATATAATAATATAAATAAAAAGCAAAACAGGAGTAATAATATGGATAATGTAATTATACTTGCCGGCGGACAAGGCAAAAGAATGAAAGCAGATATGCCAAAACCAATGTTCAAAGTTCTTGGAGAAACCATGCTTGAATGGGTAATAGGTGCCTGTGAAAAATCCGGTCTTTCAAATATATGCGTTGTTAAAGGCTATAAAGGTGAAATGATCGACGAATATCTCGGCGGAAGATACGAAACAGTACTCCAGGCAGAAAGACTCGGAACTGCTCATGCTGTTATGCAGGCTATACCGTTTATGGAGAAAAACAGTGACGGAAACACACTCGTACTTTGTGGCGATGCCCCATTTATAGACAGCCAGACTATAAACAACTCACTTGCTATGCACAAAGAAAACGGAAACTCTGTTACAGTTATCACATCAGAAGTTGAAAATCCGTTCGGATACGGCAGAATCATACGTTCAGAAAACGGTATCACTTCAATAGTTGAAGAAAAAGATGCTACAGACGAACAGAAAAAAATCAGAGAAATAAATTCGGGCGCATACTGGTTTAAGACTTCAGACCTTCTTGAAGCACTGAGCCTTGTAACCACCAACAATTCACAAGGTGAATATTATCTCACAGATACAATATACATACTTCTCGGAAAAGGCAAAAAAGCAGACGCTTTCATTTCTGAAAATCCCGATGTTGTTCTTGGTGCAAATGACCGAAAAGGTCTTCTCATGCTCAACAAAACAGCCCGTGAAAATATAATTGGAAAACATCTTGAAAACGGAGTGGAATTTACCTGTACAGATGGTATAACAATAGGAAGAGATGTTGAGATCGGTGAAGGAACTCAGATACTTTCAGGAACTGTACTTACAGGTAAAACCGTTATCGGCAAAAACTGCGTAATAGGTCCTGACTGTATAATAGAAAACAGTACTGTTGGTGACAATACAAAATTAAACTACGTACAGTGCTACGACTCACAGATAGATGACAGCGTAAAAATAGGTCCTTTCGTTCAGATAAGACCGGGAAGCCACATCATGACAGGTGCTAAAATAGGTGACTTCGTAGAGATCAAAAACTCTGTCATAGGCGAAGGCACAGCGGTAGCACATCTCACATACGTAGGTGACAGTGATGTCGGAGCATACGTAAACTTCGGTTGCGGTGTTGTTACAGTAAACTACGACGGTGAAAAGAAGAGCAGATGTACTATAGAGGACAACTCATTTATCGGTTGCAATACAAACCTCGTTGCTCCTGTAACTGTCGGAAAAGGCGCTTATACCGCCGCAGGCTCAACAATAACAAGAGATGTTCCTCCTGACGCACTTGCGATAGAACGCGCAAAACTCGAAATGCGTGAAGGTTATGCTATAAAGAAATTAAAAAACAGAAAGAAAAAGTAAAATAAGTTAATCAGGCAAAAGCCGACTGTACGGCTTTTGCCACTCTTGCTGTTAACGAAACGGAGTAGATAAAAATGAGTATTTTAGATCTGTTCAATCAGATACAATCCCCAACTAAAACAGGACCTGTTGAATATATCATTGTCGGACTCGGAAATCCGGGTCTTCAGTATCAGGATACACGTCACAACGCCGGATTTATGGCAATAGACACCCTTGCGGAAAAATATAATGCCGATGTCAAAAAAATAAAATTCAAGTCTCTTTGCGGAGAATGCATCATAAACGACAAAAAATGTCTTCTTATGAAGCCGTCAACATATATGAACAACAGTGGTGAAGCTGTTGTAGAAGCAATGAATTTTTACAAAACACCTATTGAAAACGTAATCATAATATATGATGACATATCACTTGAACCTTCAAAACTCAGAATACGTCGCAAAGGCAGTGACGGAGGACATAACGGAATAAAAAGCATCATATATCTTACAGGTGAGGATACTTTTCCAAGAATAAAAATAGGGGTAGGTAAAAAGCCTCACCCTGCCTACGATCTCGCTGACTGGGTACTTTCAAACTTCAAAGCCGATGAAATTCCGCTTATAAAAGAAGCCTGCAACAACGCAAGCGAAGCAATTTCACTCATGGTTACCGGAAAAATGAATGATGCTATGAACAAATTTAATTGATTTGAGGGAATATTGTGAATATTTTTCAGGAAAGTTTCAGAGCAATACCGGGGTTCAAAAGCCTCGACAGTTGCCTTAGAGATAAAATAACACCGGTCTGCGTATCGGGACTTGCACAGATTCATAAAGCACAGTTGCTTATTGCCGCATGCGAAAACAAGACAACACTTGTAATAACCGATGACGACAACTCTGCAAGAAAGCTTGCAGAAGATATAAATCAGATGACCGGTGAACAAACCGCACACTACTACCCTTCACGTGAGTACACAATGTACACCGCAGAAGGCATATCACGAGAATATGAATTTCAGCGTCTTGGAATACTCGCAAATATTCTCGACGGAAACTGCCGTATAGTCATAGCCGGTGCAGAAGCAGTAATGCAGATAGTACCACCTCAGGATATTATAACAAACAGAAGCTTTACTATATCAGAAAACTCTGAAACAGCCACTTCAGAACTGGCAATGAAACTCATAATGTGCGGATACAGCAGGACCGACAAGATAGAAGGCGTTTCCCAGTTTTCTATACGTGGTTCTATTGTCGATATCTTCTCTCCTCACGCTCCGTATCCGTACAGACTGGAATTCTGGGGAGATGAAGTCGATTCCATATCATACTTTGATATTGAAACACAGCGAAGAACAGACAGTCTGAAAGAAATAAAAATCGTTCCGGCACGTGAAATACTGTTTGATTCTGATGAACTATGCGAAAAAATAGAAAAGCTTACAAAAAGCTCACGAGGAAAATACGCCGATGTATTCAAAGAAAATTCTCAGTCGGATATCGCAAAGCTTAAATCAGGGATATTAATAGAAAACGCAGACAAATATATAAACCTTATCTATCCGGAAAAACCATCTCTTTTTGATTATATAGACGGAAATATCTATATAAGTGAGCTAAGCCACATAGTAAACCGTGAAAAAGGCATAAAAGCACAATACAATGAAGATATAAAGCTTCTGCTTGAAGAAGGTATGATATGCCGTTCTCTATGCGACCACTATATTGATTTTCAGCAGATACTCATGAATAAAAAAGACAGATGCTGTATATATATAAACTCATTTTTCAGTGGCGCGGACAAGATCGAATACAAACAGATCATCAACATTGACGCTATACAGACATCAACATGGGGCGGTGAAATGCGTCAGCTCGCAGAAGACCTTAAAGAATACTGCGACCGTGACTATACTGTTATTCTTATGGCAGGAAGCGAAAAAACTCTTCCTATAATAGCCGATGACCTGAAAAACAGCGGATTTAACGTAGAAATAGTCACAGACAAGACCATACCGGAAAAGAAAAAAATCCACCTGATGTGCGGAAGTATATCGGCAGGTTTTGACTATCCAGAAATAAAGTATGCCCTTATAACCCAGACAAAAACAGCTGTTTCAAAAAGAAAAAAGCTAAAACAGAACAAAAAAGGCAAAGAAATACGTGGTCTTTCAGATGTTACACCCGGCGACCTCGTTGTTCATGCACTTCATGGAATAGGCAGATTTGTCGGAATAAAAAAACTTGAACTTGAAGGAGTTACAAAAGACTATATCACTATACAGTATGCAGGAAAAGATGTACTGTATGTACCTGTAACACAACTTGATATGGTATCAAAATACATAGGCGGTCGTGATGACACAGGAGTCAAACTCAACAAGCTCTCATCTCTTGAATGGCAGAAAACCAGAAACAATGTAAAACGTGCTGTAAAGGACATGGCTGCAGAACTTATAGCACTTTACGCCAAACGTCAGAATACAGAAGGATTTGCATTTTCACCCGATAATGAAATGCAGCGTGATTTTGAAAACAGATTTCCTCACGTTGAAACAAATGACCAGTTACAAAGCATAAGCGAAATCAAACACGACATGGAAAAACCATATCCTATGGACAGACTTCTCTGCGGTGACGTTGGTTTCGGAAAAACAGAAGTTGCTTTCCGTGCGGCATTCAAATGTATATTTGACGGAAAACAGTGTGCCATCTTAACTCCTACCACCGTACTTGCATGGCAGCACTACCAGACAGCACTCAAAAGATTTGAACATTTTCCGGTAAGAATAGAGCTACTGTCAAGATTTCGCACACCCGCACAGCAAAAACAAATTTTAAAAGACCTCAAAGCCGGAAAAATCGACATGGTTATAGGAACTCACCGTCTTGTTCAGAAAGATGTACAGTTTAAGGCTCTCGGTCTTGCAATAGTTGACGAAGAACAGCGTTTCGGAATAGCACATAAGGAAAAATTCAAAGAAAACTTTATCGGAGTAGATGTACTTACACTTTCGGCTACACCTATCCCCCGTACTCTCAACATGGCAATGAGCGGTATACGTGATATGTCAGTAATCGAAGAACCACCTCAGGACCGATACCCTGTCCAGACCTACGTAATAGAACATAACATAGGCGTGATACTACAGGCTATAACCAAGGAACTCAAACGCGGAGGACAGGTGTACTACATACACAACCGCGTAGAAACAATAGCCGGCTGTGCCGCAACTCTCAAAGAACTTCTCCCTGAAGCCAGAATAACCTACGCTCACGGACAAATGGGCGAAGAAAAAATGTCAGAAACATGGCAACAACTGCTTGAACACGAGATAGACATACTTATTTCTACTACGATAATCGAAACAGGTGTAGACGTTCCTAACGTAAACACTCTCATCATAGAAGACGCAGACAAATTCGGACTTTCACAGCTCTATCAGCTCAGAGGCCGTGTCGGCCGTTCAAACCGCCGTGCGTCAGCGTATTTTACATTTAAACGAGGCAAGGTACTCACCGAAGTTGCAAGCAAACGACTTGAAGCAATACGTGAGTTTACCCAGTTCGGAAGCGGTTTCCGCATTGCTATGCGTGACCTTGAGATAAGAGGTGCAGGAAGCATTTTAAGCGGAAAACAACACGGACATATAGAAACTGTCGGATATGATATGTACCTCAAACTTCTCTCGGACGCAATAGCCGAAGAACGTGGAGACGTTCAGGAGAAAAAGGCGGAAGATTGTGTTGTTGACATACAGATAGACGCACATATCCCGGAAAAATATATCGAAAGTATGCCTCAGAGAATCGACGCTTACAAAAAAATTGCAATAGTTCAGACTCAGGAAGACAGCGAAGAACTCATAGACGAATTTATCGACAGATACGGCGAACCACCGAAGGCCATCATAGGACTTATCAACATTTCACTGCTCAGAAATACCGCCGCTCGCCTCGGAATAACCGAAATAAGCCAGCGAAACGGTTGCCTGCTTTTCTACATAGCCTCTCCGGAAATGTCACAGATCAAAGCACTTTCCGCAAATTTCAAAGGCAGAGTAATGTTCAACAGTCTCGCAAAACCGTATATAAGCGTAAAACTTCTTCCGCACCAGAAGCCCGAACTGCTTATATCAGATGTAATAGATATAATGAATAAGGCGCTTACAGCAGAAGAAACAAAATAAAAAAATTCCGGTATCACCCACACGATACCGGAAATTTTTTATCATACTTCGATGTTCTCCACACCCTTACGGCATACAAGAACCGATATTGCAAATGAAATACCATATATGAGCAAAGTAACTGCACCAATACCGATTATTATATGAGGTTTATCTATATTTGTTATCAGCTTATAAAGCACCTCTGAAATACTGCCGTCAAGGAAAGGTGAAATATCGCCAAAAAGTCCGTATATACAAGCAAGGAAAAACACTACTGTAACCATCATCATTTTTACCTTGACTCCGTTTTCCGAACCATAACACAATACAAAAGGAAGCTCTATCGAGTTATATATAATAAATATCACAAACATTATAAACAACCCCACAGAATATACCGACTCTTTTACTCCCCATAAAAAAGCAATACAGGAAAATATACTTACCGCAATTCCTGTAGCCAGTACAAACAGGTATTTACTCAAAACATATCCTTTTGCGTTTGACGGTAAAGACAGACAAAAAACTCTTATGTTCTTTTTCTCATCTCCGCTTCCCAATTCACACACACCTACCTGACACAGTACCAGCCAGAGGAAATTGTACATAAGATTAAGAAAAGATATAAACATTTCACTTTCATCTGCCCTTTTAGCAAATATATTGATGAATGTCGCCAACACCTGCACTACAGCAAGCACAACGATTGACCAACGCTTGAGATAAAATTCTCTGTATAAAAATCCTCTGATCATTTTATCCTCCTTTTGTAGCTTACACACATCAGGACAAAATCCAGAACAATAACACCAATAATCAAAATGATCCATATGTTGCTGTTGTCAGCCAAAAATCCTCTGATTCCATTTTTAGTACCCAAAATCTCAGCTATCGAATTTTCTCCGGGATTTTTCAGATTTAAAATCAATGAAAGGATGACCATAACCAAAACAACTACAGCAAGCATAAGCATACCTGCCTTATCAATTGACCCTGTTAAATGATAGAAAAATTTGATCATCGTCAGCATAAATATCATCATTAATTGCATTACCCAGAATTCAGCCATATATGACATATCAAACTTTATTTCGTTTATACTGCACCATAAGCCCAGATACGCCATGTATACCACTATTGAAACAATAAACAGAATAATCATAGCCGTACTCTTGGCAAGTGCATATCCAAACCACCCGACTGGCGTTGACAGTCTGAATTTTTTGTACAGTTCAAACTTTGCACCCGCTTTTGTATCGGTCATTACTATCCAGAAAGTGCACCCAATAGCCGGAAACAAACGACACATACTATAAATTTCATCTGCCATTTCCTGACCCTGACTTGTGTCCTTCAAAAGTGCCAGATTTCCATACTTAAAACTCAGAGTTGCCATAATAGGAATAATCGCCAGAAAAATAAAGAGCTTTAGACACATCGATATATCTTTTTGAGACAAAAGATATTCATTTATAACAAGACATTTAAATGAACCAAATGAACGTTTTTTCATCATGACCACACTTTCTTTTCCCTGTTCACATAAAACAGCATGATCTCATCAAGTGTCGTTTTTTCTATAACAGCCCCGGAATATTTTAGTTTGGCATTCTCTTTGTCGGAAGTAAGTATCTCCGCTCCGTAATCATTAAGACGGGCGCTTATATAGTCATCTTTGCTTATCTCTTCAAATTCTGCCTTTTTACATTTTATGACCGCATGACTGTCAAGAATATCATCTTTGTATCCGCTCAGCAAAATTTTACCCTTATCAATAAACGTAAGGCTGTCAGCAGCTCTTTCTATATCACTCGTTATATGTGATGACATAAATATTGATCTCTCGCCATCACTGAGATATTCACAAAAAATATCCAGTATCTCACTTCGCACAACAGGGTCAAGTCCGGTAGTTGCTTCGTCCATAATAAGCAATTTTGCATCATGTGACAATGCCGTAGCTATCTGCATCTTCATTTTCATACCCTTTGAAAATTTTCCGATTTTCTTCTTTACCGGAAGACCCAGACGCTCGATATACTCAAAAAAGCATTTCTTATTCCAGTTTTTATACAAACCACCGAACATAATATTCAGGTGCTTTGCATTAAAACTATCGTTAAACGGTACTTCATCAAAGACTACCGCAATATCTTCCTTTATATCACACTCATTTTTTATATGGTCTTTTCCGAATATATTTATTTTCCCATCGTTTATCTTAGTGATATTAAGAATAGAATTTATTATTGTTGTCTTGCCCGAACCATTCTGACCTATGATTCCCATTATACTGCCCTTTGGAACACTGAAACTTACATTTTCAAGTGTAAATCCGTCATATTTTTTTGTCACTCCGTCTAATTCCAAAATATTTCCGTCATCAGCCATTTTTTAATCGCCTCCATAAACAAGTTCAAGTATTTCTTTCATTTCATCAAGAGAAAGACCGCACATTTTTGCATTTTCACAAGCTTTTTCAAGCAATCTTTCCGTTACCTTCACTGCTTCTTCACGCAAAAAATCAGTATTCTGAGATTTTACATAGCAACCTTTTCCTGCAAAATTTTCTATAAATCCTTCTCTTTCAAGCTCCTCATACGCTCTTTTGGTAGTTATAACACTTATTCTGAGCTGAGTTGCCAGTGAACGCATTGACGGAAGGGCGTCCCCCTGCGCAAGCTGTCCACTCATTATCTGTGCCTTTATCTGAGAAATAATCTGCTGATAAATAGGCTCGTCCGATAAATTACTCAATATTATATCCATGATTTCACCTCATAAGATGTTGTATATATACACTATATACAGTGTAACACAAAAAAACCGTTCTGTCAACAAAATTCGGTTTTTTTAAAAAAACATTAAGTTGCCATTTTATTTATAATGCACATAAAAAGAAGATATCTTCTCAAAATCAACAAAGAAGATATCTTCTGCATTTCACCCTATTCTCCATTATCTAAAAAATAATTTACAGGCCTCCTTAACCTCATAATTAGGAATATACGCTGTTCGTTTCCTCTTATCATATCCAAGATACCCTAAGTGGATAAGTGCCGTCAAAGCATCATTCTTGCTATTTATCATTGAAAGATCATTTTCAAATCCTTTTATATCTACATATACAGAATCTCCTGCCAGCATCTTCATTATATCACTTTTTAATCCGTCAAAATCAAGCGATATAAAAGTATTTATTGTATTAAAAGCAGACGTATTTTTCCAATAAGATTCAAGACTATGCCGAACCATTGCCATATATACAGAATTTGGATTATACATATGTTCTTCATTTATCAGATACCCATTGTACCAATCCTTTACAGAATTAATATTCATATCATACTTGTGACAAAGCATTTCCACTTCTTTTTCCGTAAACCCAAAATAAGTTGTAAACTCTGCCGAGTCGGTCATGGTATATTCAAAAAAATTATTTAGTGCTGATTCATCATCTATTTTCTTTATCGGAAGTATTCCCGTTATATATCCAAGAGCCAGAAATTCATGTGATTCTTCACTTTTAAACAAAGAATGAAGAAACTGAAGATATTCATGCACTAAATCCGGTCTGTCCGAAAAATTTCTTACAACACAGTCCCATTCATCTACAATAATCACAAATGGAATATTTTCAGATTTATTATATACTTGTTTTAGTACTGATGAAATAGTTTTGCTATAGTCAAGTTCCGGATATATTTCCTTAATATCATCATATAAATGTCTTATAATTTCACTTACAAGCGTTTCTTTATAAAAATCTGCAAACGAAGAAATATCGAAATGAATCACATTATACTTATTCAAATACTTTTCAAAATCTTCTGACTCAGATATTTTCAAACCGGAAAACAACTCCATTGAATCGCAACCTCTGCTATAATATGCATCAATCATTCTTGCAGCCTGCGATTTGCCGAAACGTCTGGCATGGCTTACCGATATACAATTTCTTTCTGCTCCGATTTTCTTGTTAAGTATATTCAAAAGTCCGCTTTTATCAACATATATCTCATCACTTACAGTTTTTCTGAATCCTCCGTTTGATGGATTAAAATATGTTCCCATTTCAGACCTCCGTTCTGTTTGTTTTTCTATATTCAGTATAACATTTTTTAAAGATGTTATCAAGGTGATGTACAGCCACAATTTATTACCATAAAATAGAAGTTACTACTCACGGGTTAGCCAGTCGTGTGTATAAGACTGGCTAACCCGTGAGTAGTAACCCTTTTTTCTGTATTTCGGTATAAATACTATGTAATATCAACTTTCATCACATAATTATATATTTATGTGATTACCATCACACTTTTATATCGTTTTATGTGAAAACTCACATCACAAAAAAGGCACTCTGATACAAAATCAAAATGCCTTTTATTTTTGTTTATATTAAAATATATACTACTCTACTGTTACGCTCTTTGCGAGATTTCTTGGTTTGTCAACATCAAATCCCTTTGCTACAGATACATAATATCCAAGTAACTGGAGTGGTACAACAGACAGACTTCCTGCAAACAGCGGGTCTGTTTTCGGGATATATACTGTGAAATCAGCTGTATCCTCTATGTTATAGTTTCCGTAAGTAGTAAGACCCATAAGCGATGCGCCACGGCTCTTTACTTCTGCCATATTGCTTACAGTCTTTTCATAAAGATCCTGCTGGGTAAGAATACTTATTACAAGTATTCCGTCTTCTATAAGGCTTATCGGTCCGTGTTTGAGTTCGCCTGCTGCATATGCTTCTGAGTGGATATAGCTTATTTCCTTCATCTTGAGACTTCCTTCAAGACTTATTGCATAGTCTATGCCTCTGCCTATGAAAAATGCATCCTTGGCACTTGAAAGCTTATGAGCAAACCACTGTATACGTTCCTTGTCTTCAAGTATCTTTTCAACCTTATCAGGAATAGTGCATATTTCCTTGACAAGTTCATTGTATCTGTCATCACTTATTTCATTTCTTGCCTTAGCAAATCCTATAGCGAGAAGGTAGCAGGCAGCAAGCTGTGTGCTGTATGCCTTTGTTGTAGCAACAGAAATTTCAGGACCTGCAAGGGTGTAGAATACATTATCAGCTTCTCTTGCAATAGATGAACCCACAACGTTTACTATACCGAGTGTCTTTATTCCGTTGTTTTTAGCTTCTCTGAGAGCCGCAAGTGAATCGGCTGTCTCGCCTGACTGACTGATTATTATAACCAGACTGTCTTTTATAAGTTTCATCTTTCTGTATCTGAACTCTGATGCAAGTTCAACTCTTACAGGAAGAGAAGTAAGTTCTTCTATAACATACTGTGCAGCCATTCCCACATGATAAGCTGAACCGCAGGCTACGATATAGATCTGCTTTATCTCGTTCATTGTTTCGTCAGTAAGGCCCATTTCGGAAAAATCTATACGGCCATCTGTAAGTACAGAATTTATTGTATCACGTATAACCTTAGGCTGTTCGTGAATTTCCTTGAGCATAAAGTGTTCATAACCGCCCTTTTCAGCAGCTTCAGCATCCCACTTTATTTCTGTCTGTTCCTTTTTGATTTCTTCGCTGTCAATATTGTAGAAAGTAACACTGCCCTTTTCAAGCTTTGCTATTTCCATATTTCCTATATAATAAACATTTCTTGTGTACTTGAGTATAGCAGGAACGTCAGAAGCCACAAATGTTTCGCCGTCTGTAACACCTATTATCATAGGGCTTTCTTTTCTTGCTGTGTATATCTGTTCCGGATAGTCACTGTACATAACAGCAAGTGCATATGAACCTCTTATTCTAGTCATTGCTCTTGCAAGTGCTCCTACAGGACCCTCATTGTATTTTTTATAATAATAATCAATAAGTTTTACCGCTACTTCTGTATCAGTCTGTGAATTGAACGAATAACCCTTTTTAGAGAGTTTTTCTTTAAGTTCCTGATAGTTTTCGATAATACCGTTATGAACTGCTACAACACATTCATCATCACTGCTGTGTGGATGAGCATTGAGCGAAGATGGTTCACCGTGAGTTGCCCATCTTGTATGACCTATACCGCAATTTCCGTGAACGGAAAGTCCGTCATTTGTCATCTCCGAAAGCACTCTTAGCTTTCCCTTTGCCTTTACGACTTCTACTTTTTCTATGCCGTCTCTTACTGCTATTCCGGCTGAGTCGTATCCTCTGTATTCAAGTTTTGACAATCCGTCAAGCAACACCGGTGCCGCTTGTTTCTTGCCAGTAAATCCTACTATACCGCACATATTGATTTTCCTCCTGCATATTTGCCATGCAAATTATTTCCTGATTTATTTTGTTAATAATTAATAATCGTAAAGTTACGCAAGTAAAATACTATTTTTAATTATACACCTTTTTTCATATAGCTGTCAACAATTTCACTGCTTTTAAATTCCTATGAGCAATTTTACATTTTTATTCGCAATATTAAACTCAAAATAGATTTTTACTATTTTCAAATAATATTATTATATCGGCAATATAAATAGTCGTGATATACTAAAATCACGATTATGGAGGTGCATATATGAATATTCTATTTATCGGTGGCACGGGAACTATAAGTTCGGCAATATCTGAGCAGCTTTCGGGAAGAGGACATGAACTTTATCTGCTGAACCGCGGAAATAAAAACCACGAACTCCCGCAGGACATACACTTTATAAATGCCGATATAAATGACGAAGAAGACGTCAGAGAAAAAATAAACGGCATGAGCTTTGATGTTGTATGTGACTTTATAGCCTTTGTCATCAGCCAGGTTGAACGTGATTTCAGACTGTTTAACGGCAAAACAAAGCAATTTATCTTTATAAGCTCAGCTTCAGCTTATCACAAACCACTCTCAGACTATATCGTGGACGAAGGTACGACTCTTGCTAATCCTTATTGGGAATACTCAAGAAACAAAATTGCATGTGAAGAATATCTTATGAAAATGTACCGTGAAAACGGATTTCCTGTTACTATCGTAAGACCAAGTCACACATACTGCAAACGTTCAGTACCGCTCGGCGTTCACGGCAAAAACGGAAGCTGGCAGGTAATAAAAAGAATGCTCGAAGGCAAACCGGTCATCATACACGGTGACGGCACTTCTCTGTGGACCATGACGCACAACTCCGACTTTGCAAAAGGGTTCATAGGTCTTATGGGTAATCCACACGCCATAGGGGAGGCGTTTCAGATTACATCTGATGAAACTCTGACATGGAACCAGATATATCAGACTATAGCCAGATGCCTTAACGTAGAATTCAAACCTTATTATGTTGCTTCGGATTTTCTTGCCGCAGTCAGCAACTATGACTTTACCGGCAGTCTTGTAGGCGATAAGTCAAACTCGGTCGTATTTAACAACCAAAAATTAAAACGTGCTGTTCCGGATTTCAGACCTTCCATACGATTTGAAACCGGAATTAAACAAACACTCGATTACATAATGTGTCATAAGGAGTATCAGGCAGAGGATACAGAATTTGACGCATGGTGCGACAAGGTAATCAGTGTACTTGAAAGAGTAAAAAATGAATTTTGATCCCATCTGTACAAAATAGTATCTCCCACTACAATATTATTTTGTCTGACCTTTTCAGATATTCTTAATTCTTAAACTTAAATAACACACCGACTGTCAGCTCCCGCTCTTTAACCAAAGCTTCCATAATTGTACGCTGACAGTCGTTTTTTCACAGTAAGCGATACGTTTAACCACGCCTACAGTGAAAAGCGAACCCCCTTACAGATTGTTCGCTGAATTTAATTTTTCGACTGATTTTTACAGTAATCAGGCAATGTATTACTCCAAGGGAAAAGCGGAT
>SVNW01000002.1:0-11493 GCA_015066745.1 Ruminococcus sp.
CGCATATTGCATCAAACTGTTCGTCCATGCTTATATCATCAGGCTGATTAAATCCCGAAAATACTGATACCTGACTGAATTTTGTAACGCCTGTAAGAAATACAAAACGAAGATGTGCGTCTGCCGACTTAAAAGCTCCATAAAACCCTTTTAGTGTGTTTCTGTTCTCTTCTTCAAGTTCTGTTCCGAGAACATCAAGCATAGGTTTATCATATTCATCGATCAAAACAACTGCTTTGTATTTGGTTTTCTCATGTGCTTTTTCCAGCAAATTCATAAAGCGTCCGCTCAGCGTTGTATAATTTTCGTCTTTTCCGTATTTTCGTTCCCATTCATACAGATGTTCTTCAAGTATTTTATTCAGTTCTTCCGGCTTATTATAATCTCCTCTGGCAAAATCTATTCTGAATACAGGATACTCCAACCATTCCTTTTCAAGCTCATCTATTTTCAGTCCTTTAAAAAGTTCTTTTTTCCCTGAAAAATATGCATCAAGAGTACTTATCAGCAGTGATTTTCCAAATCTTCTCGGTCTTGAAAGAAAACATATATGTCTATCTGCAAGATCATATACTAAATCTGTTTTATCAACATACACATATTTTCCATTTATCATTTCTTCAAACGTCTGTACACCTATCGGGTAACGCATTTTTGTTTCCTCCTCAATTCTGTTTATTTTACACATCTATATTGTTTTATAATCCATTATAAAATTCTTGAAATAAGAACCACGCACTCCACATGCCCCGTTCTTGCAAACAAATCAACAGCCCTTACTCTCTTCACCTCATACTCCCCACTCTCACAAATCATCTTGCAATCTCTTGCCGCAGTAGCGGGATTGCATGAAATCATTACCACCTTATCAGGACTCATTTTCAATATCGAATCTATTGTAACGCCATCGCAACCTTTTCTCGGTGGGTCAACTATTATAACATCAAACTTATCGCCCTTTCCTGCCATCTTTTCTGCAACTGTTCCGGCATCACCGCATATAAATTCTGCGTTCTTTATACCATTAACTTCCGCATTTATTTTCGCATTATCAATCGCCTGTTCTACGACCTCTACGCCTGTCAAGTGCTTTACCTTGTCATGCATCGAAAGGCCTATCGTGCCTGCTCCGCAGTACAAATCGAGTATCTTTTCTCCGCCTTTCAAGTCTGCAAATTCGGCAGCTATACTGTAAAGTTTTTCTGCTTGACAGGTGTTCACCTGATAAAATGACATTGGTGAGAGCGATATTTTATTTTTGCACATCACATCACTGATATTGTCCGTACCATGAACAGTAATATTTTTCTTGCCGAGTATTACATTGGTATTTTCAGGATTGATATTTGCTACTACGCTTTTTATATCTGAAAATCTGGTAAGCAAATCGGTATTGGCACATAAATTCTGAAGAAATGCCACAACTTTCTTTGAAGTGCCAACCACACAAAGCATTATCTCATTGCTGTGATATCCTTTTCTTAGATAAATATGTCTTATAAGTCCCTTATGTGTCACCTCATCATATGCAGGAACTTTTTCAAAATTTATATACTCCACTACAAAGTCAACGATTTCTCTGAATATTTCGGGCTGTAAACGGCACGCAGTATACGGAACGATCCTGTGACTTCTTCTTGAATAAAATCCGCATTCAGCTTTTCCGTCAAGCATTGCAACAGGATACTGTGCCTTGTTTCTGTAAAAATCCAGTTCCTCGCAACCGCATATTTCATCGTAATCTGTTTCAAAGCCACCTATCCTCTTGAAACAATCAGATACAAGGTTGCTTTTTATTTTCAGTTCAGCGTCATAACTTATGTGTCTGAAAGTACATCCTCCGCACTTATGAAAAACCGGACAGTCAGGTTCTGTTCTGTCCGGCGACGGTTTTATTATCTGATCTATTATTCCGAAAGAATAGTTCTTTAACACTTTAACTATCTTAACTCTTACAAAATCGCCGACAGCAGTCATCGGAACAAATACAGCCATTCCGTCTTCAGTACGGCCGACACCGTTTCCTTCAGCGGTAATGCCTGTTATTTCAAATTCAACAAGTTGATTTTTCTTTATCATTATAATAAAACCTCTCTGAAAAATAATCTTATAAGTAAAAATATTTTTTTAATATCTAAGGAAACACTGATTTTTTGAATAAATCAGCACTTCCTGAAGCCACAAAAACCTATACAGCAAAAAAATCATGTATCTGATTTTTCTTGTTCATAAGTTCATCAAATCTGTTTATGTACTCATACGGAAATTTATAATTCATTACACGAGTGATAGAATTATTTGCGTCAACAAGTTTTGTCGATGCCGCACAACCTGTTCCGAGAATAGTCTGAGTTTCATCCATGATGTAAATATTGTAAAGAGATTCTTTGCCCGGCTTTGAGTAGCCCGTGTTTTCAAGATTGTCTATCGTATTTTTCTGACGATAGAGATAGTACGGTGCATATCCGTGTTCTAAAAGCACCTTGTTTCCGTAGTCTACCATCTCGCTTGCCGGATTTTTGATATTTTCTTTTCCGTCTGCGTACAATCCTGCCGAACGTTTTAGTGTAAGAGTATGTATAGTTACACCTTCAGGATCAAGTTCCATTACCTCTTTCATAGTCTGTCTGAAACTTTCAAAAGTTTCTGTAGGAAGTCCGGCAATAAGGTCCATATTTATATTGTCAAAACCGAGTTTTCGTGCTGTTTTAAAAGCATCAATAACCTGTGAAGCAGTGTGATTTCTTCCTATTTCACGTAAAACAGCGTCATTGAGAGTCTGAGGGTTTATAGAAATTCTGCTTGCTTTCATTTCCTTTATAACTGCAAGCTTTTCTTCGGTAATAGTGTCTGCTCTGCCGGCTTCTACGTTGTATTCACGTATTGAAGACAGGTCAAAACATTCGGACGTTTTCTTCATTATCCTGTACAGATCATCACTGCTTATTGATGTAGGTGTACCGCCACCATAGTAAACAGTGTCTATTGTAAGTCCGTATCTGTCAACTATTTCTCCGACAATCTCAAGTTCACGGCACAGATGTGAAATATATTCGGGCATTAGTTTCTTTGCACTGTCCATTGAATGAGAAACAAAAGAACAATATGTACAGCGTGTAGGGCAAAAAGGTATAGAAACATATATGCTTATTCTTTTCTTATCGAACTCCGGCATAAGCGGAAGTTGTGTAATAGCTGTATGATAAGCTATGTCCATCTTTTTCTTGCTTATAAGATACTTCTGACTAAAGCTTTCATATATTTCATCTTTGGTAAATCCCTGTTCTATGAGCGCATTCACTTTTTTTACAGGACGTATCCCCGTGATAAGCCCCCATTCCGATTTTTTTCCGGTGATCCGGCAAAGCAGATCAAAAAGAAGTCTGCATATAGCAAATTCGCAGTCTGAGTCAGATATTCTGCTGTTTTCAAGTTTTGATGACTTTCTGAGACTTTTTGAACCTATACGCACATATACATAGAGATAAGTATACTTTCTGCCTTTTTTTAGCCTTGTCATTATCAGATCGCCGTCTGCCTGTGAACCTTCATACAAAAAAGTAAATCTTTCTGCCGGAAAAAACAGCTTTACAGTTGCTTCTGTTTCATACTTGAATGAGTTGTTGTTCAATAATATCGTCATAAAAACGTTCCTACGCTTCTTTCATATACATATTTCCCGAAATCTCCGCACTGAGTGTAGTAAGACTTTCATGTCCGGGGAACACTTCAAAATCTTCACCAGATTTATAAAGTGATTTTATTTTTGCAAGAGAATTCATTATCTCACTGTAACTTCCACCCGGAAAATCTGTTCTTCCGATGGATCTTTTAAAAAGTGTATCCCCTGAAAATATCTTATTTTCGCAGATATAGCATACACTGCCTCTTGTATGTCCCGGAGTATGAAGCACTTTTACAGGAACACCTGAAAAATCAATAGTCTGTCCGTCAACCACTGTTGTGTACTCAGATACTGCTTTAAAACCAGCATCACCCATAAATGATGAAAGGTTTAAAGTTGTGCTTGAAAGCATATCTTCATCTTCTTTGTGGATAAAAACTTCCGCTCCTGTTTTTGCGGCTACCTCCGAAACACCCATTATATGATCAAAATGTCCATGAGTAAGAAGTATCTTTTTTAATGTTATATCGTTCTGATGCAAAAATTCCATAAATTCGCCTGCATCACCGCCTATATCAAAAGCTATAGCTTCCTTGTTATCATTTTCAAGAACATAACAATTTGACTGAAATCCCTGTCCAAGTTTCAAAGTATATACTACCATAAACCTCTCCTGCCTTCGATTCGTGTTACACTTAACACGTCATGTATTTTAGATAATTTTGCAACAAGCGTATCAAGCTGTTCTTTACCTGAAACAGCTATTGTCGCTCTTATTATAGTATTTCCGTTTTTCATACGTTTTGACGCTGAATTCTGAATAGGAGTCTTTGCATCTGATATTACTGTTATTACTTTCTGAAGTACTCCTACCTTGTCGATCGCTACTATTTCTATCATAGCATGGAAATCCGTCTTATGAGTTTCTGTCCATTCGACTTTTCTCCATCTGTCTGCATTTTCGGGTGCTGAAACCGATGAAAGGTAGTTCGGGCAGGTCTTTTTGTGTACGGAAACACCATGACCTCTCGTAACAAATCCGACTATCTCATCACCGGGAAGCGGATTGCAACACTGTGAAAATCTCACCTGAACATTTCTTAAAGTATCCTCAAAAATAATTCCGCTGTCACTTTTTCTTCTCTGCGGTTTTACCGGAACTATCGGTTCAGGATCAGCAGGTTCTGAATAAAGCTTTACATAGTTATCTTTAAGACGTTGCATTATTTTCGGGAGAAGTACACCGCCGTATCCTATAGAAGCATAAAAATCATCAAGCGTATTGCAGTTATGTCTTTTTAAATCATCAGCAAGAAACTTTTCTATCTCATTATCCGGAATACGCATTCTGTAGTGCTTAAATTCTCTTTCAAGCTCCTGTTTTCCACGAATGATATTTTCTTCCCTGCATTCTTTTTTGAACCATGAACGTATCTTGGCTTTGGCTTCATTTGTCTGAACGATATCCAGCCAGTCACGATTAGGACCTTTGTTTTCGTCCTTTGTCGTCATGATTTCTACAATATCACCTGTATGAAGCTTGTGATCGAGTGGTACTATCTTTCCGTCAACCTTCGCTCCTACGGTTCTGTGACCTATCTGTGTGTGAATTCTGTAAGCAAAATCTATAACGGTAGAATTTACAGGAAGTGTAAATGAATCCGCCTTAGGAGTAAATACAACAATATCATCGGTAGAAAGGTCTGTCTTTATTATACGTACTATTTCCTCAACGTCATCGGCTGTCTGCTGTGCTTCTATGACCTGTCTTATCCAGGAGAGTTTTTCCTCCATCTTGTCATTGTTCTGCACGCCTTCTTTGTATTTCCAGTGTGCCGCAATACCGTACTCCGCTGTATAATGCATATCCCATGTTCTTATCTGAACTTCAAAAGGTATACCTTCTCTTCCGAAAACTGTCGTATGGAGTGACTGATACATATTCGCCTTGGGGGTGGATATATAGTCTTTGAATCTGTTAGGGATAGGAGTAAACATATCATGAACTATACCGAGCACCGTATAACATTCGGGGATAGTGTCCACTATAACTCGTACAGCATATTTGTCATACACTTCTTCTATATCTTTTCGGTGTATATATATTTTCTTGTAAATACCGTAAATACTCTTAACTCTTCCATCTATCTGCGGAACTTTTTCAAAATTTTCTATCTTAAATCTTTCCGCTATTCTCTCTTTAATACTGTTTATAAATTTTTCACGTTCATCTTTTTTTATCTCAAGTATATGTTCTATCTCCGAATATGCATATGGGTCGAGGTACTGGAAAGAAAGGTCTTCGAGCTCTTCCTTTACAGCTTTTATTCCGAGTCGGTGTGCTATCGGCGCATAGATATTCATTGTTTCAAGTGCAGCTTTTCTCTGCTTGAAGCCCGGACGGAAACCGAGTGTACGCATATTATGAAGTCTGTCGCAAAGTTTTATCAGCATGACACGTATATCCTGTGACATAGCAAGCAGGATCTTTCTTACGTTTTCAGCAAGCTGTTCGTCCTGATTGAATATAGGCGCTTTTGAAAGCTTTGTAACTCCGTCAACAAGCATAGCTACGTCCTGACCAAATGCCTTTTTTATCTGATCAAGTGTCACATCTGTATCTTCAACAACATCATGAAGCATAGCAGCACATATTGTATCTGTATCCATACCAAGTTCAAGAAGAATAAATGCCACTGAGAGCGGGTGAACTATATACGGCTCGCCCGATGAACGTTTCTGCCCCTCATGAGCCTTTGCGGCAAATTCATAAGCAGAAATTATTTTACTCATATCATATTGTTTTTCATCGTCCAGAATTTTCTGGATAAGAATGTTTATTGTACAACTCTGATTCCCCATTTGCATCGCAACTCCCTTAATATATTTGAATTTTCCAGATCTACTTTTTTCTCTACTTTTATCTTTGTTATCGTATCACAAGAATCACTTATACTAACAAGACCCATTTCTCTGAAAATGTCCAGACAAATCTTTATCTTGCAGTAATTCATAGTTTTCGGATCTATTTTAGCATAAAGTGACATAAATGATATATCTGTCTGTCCGATAGCAGAGTACACTTTTACAAGTTCATTTCTTTCAGGGCACATTCTCTTGTAATATGCCTCCGGAAGTTCCTCTTTTCTTATATATTTTTCATAGGCACTCGCAGCGGCAAAGAAACTTTCCTGATTTATTCCGTTCTTTCTGAAATCGCATATACGTAAATTTATTGACTTCATTCCCTTGTATTCGTTGATTTCAAGCATCACCATGAAATCCCATACTTCTCCTCTTGTAAAAGGAAGTGTTTCCGCTCTTGTATTGAACATAGGTGCAAATAAACTGATACCGCCATATTTAAGATGCAGTTTTGTGTGTGCCCCTGCCGACATCGGTATAATATCCTGAATAACTGCTCCGATAACAGCAAATACAGGTTGTCTGTTTCCTTCTCCAAAAGGTTCAAGCAATTTAAGACTTTCAATATTTGCTACAGTTATTTCCTGTGGCATGATAACCTTTTCTGCTTTCAGTGTGTTAAGAGGCATATTTTCGTGATTATCATGAGCATATTTTTGTATCTGTTCTGAAAATTTTTCTACATCGGCTGTAAGGAGTGAAAAACCGCCTGCGCCCTGATGTCCGCCAAATCTGGAAAGCACATCTGAACACGCTGTAAGACAGCCGAAGACTGAAAAATCACCGAAAGCTCTCGCTGAGCCTCTTGAAGTATCTCCCTCACGAGTGATAATGAAACAAGGCTTGTCAAATCTTTCGACTATTCTTGAAGCGGCTATTCCTATAACGCCATGATGCCAGCCATCTCCGCTGAACACCAGAACCCTTTGTGAAAGTATGGACGGATTTTTATCTATATATTCATATATTTCATTTATGATATTCTGTTCTTCTTCTTTTCTCTTCTTGTTAAGCAAGTCAAGTTCAAGTGCAAGTTCGTGTGCTTCTTCAGGATCATCACACAAAAGAAGTTCCACCGCCTGCAAAGGCGAGCCAAATCTTCCTGCCGCATTTATTCTTGGTGCAAGCATAAACGCTACCGAATTTGATACTATATCCTTGTACTGTTCATTTTCGTCAATAAGCCCTGCCACTCTCATAAGCTCAATAAGCCCGCAGTTCTCAGTATTTTTTATAAGACGAAGTCCTGTTTCCACTATAAATCTGTTTTCACCTGTAAGCGTAACTATATCGGCAACTGTTCCGACTGCCGCAAGGTCGCCGAACTGTTCGATCGCCATATCATAGTCACCGCCGTCAAGCGCCGCAATAAGTTTCAGAACAACACCTGCTCCGCACAAATACTTGAAAGATGAACCGCAGTCTTTTCTATGCGGATTTACTATTGCATCAGCCTGAGGAAGTGTTTCACCGGGTTGATGATGATCTGTTATAACAAGCGACATACCAAGCTCTTTTATAAGCTTTGCTTCTTCAAAAGCCGATATTCCGTTATCAACAGTGATAATAAGTTCTGTTCCGCTCTCACTTATCTTGTTTACCGCCTCACTGTTAAGACCATATCCTTCACTTCTTTCAGGTATATAGTAGAACACATCTGCACCAAGACATTCAAGATATGAGTAAAGCATAACTGTTGATGTAATACCATCACAGTCATAATCTCCATAAATACAGATTTTCTGACATGATTCGACTGCTTCGTTTATTATCTCAACTGCCTTCTCCATATCCTTCAACATAAAAGGGTCTTCAGGTTCTTTTGTTCTTATAAAATCTGCCGCCTGTTCAAGACTGGTCACTCCTCTTGATACAAGAACATCTGCACACAAAGATGTCAGATCACTGCCAGATGTAAGTTTTTTTGATAAATCGATATCAGGTTTACCTATATTCCATTTTTTCATAAGTACGATTTTTACTCCTATGCCATTTCACATTTCAATTGTACCTTAAATTATAACATTTTTCAGAGATAAATACAAGAATTAATTCATCATTATTTGATATTATTTTAATTTTAAAAAATTTTTTTCAAAAAACTATTGACATCACTCAAAAAATAGTGTACTATCTAACTAGTGAAGTAATAAGGAGGTGCAGTATTGGAGTTCGATTCAAAATATCCGATTTATCTTCAGATCGTTGCGGAAATAAAGCGAAAGATAATCATAGGCGACCTTATCCCCGGTTCAAAACTTCCGTCAAATAACGACCTGGCGATGATGTATAAAGTAAATCCGAATACAGTACAACGTATTTATAAGCAGCTGGAGTTTGAAGGTATCTGTTTTACTAAAAGAGGCCTCGGAACTTTTCTCGTAGAAGACCCGAATCTTCCGACCAGACTGAAAATTGAATCAGTCACTTCGATGGTTTCGGCATTTCTCGAAAAAATGGCTGCACTTGGTTTTACTGCTTCAGAAACTATTAATATCATAAAAGATATCGAAGGAAATAACAGAAAAGGAGAAAATACTGATGTTAAGATTTGAAAATGTCATTAAAGGATACGGTAACAAAAAAGCACTGAACAACCTGAACGTATCCTTTGAAAAAGGAAAAGTTTATGCACTTGTAGGTCCGAACGGCAGTGGAAAAAGTACAATGATGAAGATTGCCGCAGGTCTTGTAAAGCCAACGAAAGGCAGTTGCACCTATGACTCTCAAAATATAGGAGCATACTCAAAATCAAAAATAGCATATATGTGTACAGAGCCTTTTTACTATGACTATATGCGTATAAGCGATGTTGAAAAATACTATGCCGACTTCTTTGAAGATTTCAACCGTGATAAATTCCGAAATCTCCTGCAATTCATGGAGCTTGACGCGTCAATGAAAGTAAAGGCGCTCTCTTCCGGTATGGCGGCAAAACTCAAGATTTCCGCTACTCTTGCAAGAGAAGCAGAAGTAATAATGCTTGACGAACCTCTCAACGGAATCGACCTTCTCGGACGTGATCAGATAATAAACGCTGTTATCAAGGCAACAAATCCGGGTTCAACATTTATCATTTCCAGTCATCTTTTTGATGAACTTGAAAATATAGTTGACAACGTTGTAATGGTTAAACACGGAAATGTAGTTCTTGAAGGAGAACTTGAAGATATAAGAGCACAATACGGAAAATCAATATCCGATCTGTATCGTGAAATATACGGAAGCAACGACGGTTTATCAAACGAAATATGGGGGAAATAAGACATGAAACTTTTAGCAAAACACGTAAAATATGATCTTCTTAAATACAAAAACGCATTGCTTGCAGTGCTTATTGGCTCAGGCGTAATAGAAATGGCTCACATCATAGCATATCTTACAGAATTTAAAACACTTTATGTTATAACTGTGATAATTCTTATGATTGCACTTTTTTCTGCGTTTTTTGTATTGCTCATCTATTCGATAGGAATATTTTCTATTGATTTATCAAAGAAACAAGGCTATATGCCATTTTCAACTCCTACAACCTCCCGCACTTTGATCGGTTCAAAGATTATTACAACACTTATTGTATCAGCCGCAACAATAGTACTTATTTTACTCTATGGCGGAATCGACTCATATCTTGCTGCACGTGAAGCAGAACCCGGACTTTCACTCGGTTACGCAGTAAAAACCATACTTGATGAACTTGATGGTTCCTGGGGCTATATTGCAGTTGCTGTTATAAATTTGATAGCACAATGGGTATGTAACATACTTACAATTTATCTTGCCCTTGCCCTCTCGGCAGCACTTCTTGGCGAAAGCAAACTCAAAGGTTTGGTTTCATTCGGTCTTTGGATTGGCGTAAACGTAGTACTTTCTATAATATCTGTAATCGTAACAAAGATTTTCGGTAATATTATCAATTTCAACGTAGACGCTTATGCTGAAACTCCGGCTGAAATATTCTCAGTAGCATTCGGCGGTTCTGCAGCAGCTCTCGCAATCGGACTTAACGTTGTAGTTGCAGTAGGAATTTACTTCCTGACCTGCTGGATAACAGAAAAGAAACTCAGCTTATAGTTCTTAAATCGAAGCGAACAAATAACAAATAAATATTGTAGGATAAAGGTTTAAATATACTATTATAATATAAATAAAAAGCAGATATCTTAAATGTGTTTTCAAAAAAGATATCTGCTTTTATTTTTTTACAATTACAGTCTTGATTTTTTATTTTTAATGAAATATAATATATGTGAGAAGACAAATAAAGGAGTAATAAAAATGACAAACGATTTATCACTTAACAGAAAATCTAAAGACAGTGTTTTTGTGAAATTTTTCAGTTACATTAAAAATGTAAAACAGTTATATGAAGAATTTCACCCTGAAATCACTGATCTTACAGAAGATGATATCCAGATTCAGACACTTGATTCGGCAATCGTAAATACTATTTACAATGATCTAGGATTTATTGTAAAAGATAAGTTTGTAATGCTTGTTGAAGCACAAAGTTCATGGAATCCGAATATAGCTTTACGAATGCTCTTCTACCTGAACGAAACATTTCGCCGATATCTTACCGATACTAAACAAAGTGAACACAGCAATTCAAAAGTTAAACTTCCGACACCTGAAATGTATGTTATTTATACCGGTGACGGTGTAAAACCTGAAACTGTTTCTCTTAGTGAAGAATTTTTTGACGGAAATCCGGATATTGAACTACGAGTAAAGGTTCTAAGCCAGATCAATACAACTCTTGCAGGACAGTATATAGGTTTTTGTAAAGTCTTTGACACTCAGAGAAAACTTTATGAAAACGGTATACTTGCCGCAAAAGAAACTTATCGTATATGTATTGAAAAAGGATATCTTATAGAATTTATGAAAGATCACGAGAAGGAGGTAATTGATATGATGACTCAGCTTTTTGATGAAGAAAC
>SVNW01000002.1:11503-24081 GCA_015066745.1 Ruminococcus sp.
AAAACGGTATACTTGCCGCAAAAGAAACTTATCGTATATGTATTGAAAAAGGATATCTTATAGAATTTATGAAAGATCACGAGAAGGAGGTAATTGATATGATGACTCAGCTTTTTGATGAAGAAACCATGCGTAAACAGTATGATATCGCAAGTCGCAGAGAAAGTCTTGAACAGGGTATAAAAATCGGTGAAGAACGCACAAAATTATCTTTGGCTAGTGCATTGATTGCTAAAGGCATAATGTCACTTGATGAAATTTCACAGATCACAGATTTACCTCTCGAAAAAATCAAAACGCTTACAATGTCTTGATACGTTCAAGCATAATTCTTATATGAGAAAACAAATAAAGGAGCAATAAAAATGACAAACGATTTATCACTTAACAGAAAATCTAAAGACAGTGTTTTTGTGAAATTTTTCAGTTACATTAAAAACGTAAAACAGTTATATGAAGAATTTCACCCTGAAATCACTGATCTTACAGAAGATGATATCCAGATTCAGACACTTGATTCGGCAATCGTAAATACTATTTACAATGATCTAGGATTTATTGTAAAAGATAAGTTTGTAATGCTTGTTGAAGCACAAAGTTCATGGAATCCGAATATAGCTTTACGAATGCTCTTCTACCTGAACGAAACATTTCGCCGATATCTTACCGATACTAAACAAAGTGAACACAGCAATTCAAAAGTTAAACTTCCGACACCTGAAATGTATGTTATTTATACCGGTGACGGTGTAAAACCTGAAACTGTTTCTCTTAGTGAAGAATTTTTTGACGGAAATCCGGATATTGAACTACGAGTAAAGGTTCTAAGCCAGATCAATACAACTCTTGCAGGACAGTATATAGGTTTTTGTAAAGTCTTTGACACTCAAAGAAAACTTTATGAAAACGGTATACTTGCCGCAAAAGAAACTTATCGTATATGTATCGAAAAAGGATATCTTATAGAATTTATGAAAGATCACGAGAAGGAGGTAATTGATATGATGACTCAGCTTTTTGATGAAGAAACTATGCGTAAACAGTATGATATTGCAAGTCGCAGAGAAAGTCTTGAACAGGGTATAAAAATCGGCGAAGAACGTGGGTTGAAACTTGGTGAAGAACGTGGCTTGAAGCTTGGTGAAGAACGTGGTATGGAACGTGGTGTGAAAATCGGTGAAGAACGTACAAAATTATCTTTGGCTAGCGCATTGATTACTAAAGGCATAATGTCACTTGATGAAATTTCACAGATCACAGGTTTACCTCTCGAAAAAATCAAAACACTTACAATGTCTTGATACGTTCAGAATATAATTCCTTATAGAATTTATGAAAGATCACGAGAAGAAGGTAATTGATATGATGACTCAGCTTTTTGATGAAGAAACCATGCGCAAACAGTATGACATTGCAAGTCGCAGAGAAAATCTTGAACAGGGTATAAAAATTGGCGAAGAACGTGGCTTGAAACTTGGTGAAGAACGTGGCTTGAAGCTTGGCGAAGAACGTGGCTTGAAACTTGGTGAAGAACGTACAAAATTATCTTTGGCTAGCGCATTGATTACTAAAGGCATAATGTCACTTGATGAAATTTCACAGATCACAGGTTTGCCTCTCGAAAAAATCAAAACACTTACAATGTCTATTTCTTAATGTAATTTATAAAACAGGCAGTATTTCAACGTTAATGTACTGCCTGTTTTTTGTTTGCAAATATCAAATCGGTGTTATGTAATGATGTTATGAAATATTATTGTATTTTAAGGGTTGACAGGTTACAGAGGATTTGATATAATTATATCATAGCAGACTGACGAAATCTCGTTTTTGCCCCGATGGCGCATTTACGTGGTTTGAACGGTGACAGAGCGGATATTTTGGTTGATAAGATGCATTTTTTCATTTTCCCCCGCAAACTGCTATTTTAGCCACGTATCTACGTGGCTACAGAGAACAGGATTTATTAAACTTATTCCCCATTAGGGGACGGAAACTTTAACTGCTGTTTCTGTTACTTTGTAAATTCTGCTCATTTATTAAACTTATTCCCCATTAGGGGACGGAAACCTTATAAGCTTTTCGCTCATAAGTCTTGTTATTATTCGTTTATTAAACTTATTCCCCATTAGGGGACGGAAACTTTTCACTGATAAGTCTTGCTGTTACAGAAGCAAGAATTTATTAAACTTATTCCCCATCAGGGGACGACAAAAAACAAGCAGTACAGATTTTAGTTACTGCTTGTTTTTTCATTTATTTTACCCCAAATAACCCCATATGCACTTGATTTATTGCACTTGATATGCTACAATATACAAGTATTTTAAACATAAAAAAAATTAAAGGAGTTTTATATGGGATTTTTAGATGTTTTTAAGAAGATAGCAGATACCGCTATAAAAGATGCTGTTGAAGCGGTTACAAACGGTTCGGATAACAAAGCAGTTTCAAAAACTTCAGATACTGCATCAAATACTGCAAAAGATAATATTCTGGCTACAGGAAATGTTCCGCCGAAACCGTCTTATAAGTATAATGATGATTTCGCAGATAAGGAATATTCATTTATGATTTCACGGGATTATATCGAATTTGACAGTGCTTGCGAAATTCAGCCGTCATTTCAGTATGAACCGTTTAGTAATGAGGACTATGCTGTATTTGATAAAACACGCCCATGCATAGGTATCGGTCCGTATGATGATATTTATCTGGCAGTCGAAGAATTTGAAAAGAGCGGAAATCTCCCTGATGGTGACTATGAAATTTGTAACAGTCCGTATTTTGCTTTCAGATGCAAATTTGAAGACCGTTTTTACAAATATTATGCATACGCTTTCAGAACCGATACTGCGAGAGAACGTGAAATGCTCCATGTTTGTTACCCGCCCGAAATCAAGGGTACACAACTTGAAAAAAAGCTTATTTCCGCTCTTGATGAGATAGCTTCTACTTATGAGGAACATTAAACAGTGTAGCAATAACTGCAAATAAAAATAATTAAAGGAGTACGATTAAAGCCATTTCAAAAGATGACTTGATCTAAAAATATATAATGAAGATTTTATTTTCACCACTTGGTATGACCGATCCTATCAGATTTTTCAAAGACGGCGCTTTGTTAAGTATTGCCCGTCACTATCAACCCGATGTGATTTATCTGTATATGTCAAAAGAAATCGTAAAAAACCATGAAAAAGACAATCGATATGTATACTGCCTTGAACAGTTGGGAAAGCTGATAAATAAAAAGTTTGATATAAAAATAATCAAACGCCCCGACCTTGAAAATGTCCAGATTTTCGATTGTTTTCTTTCGGAGTTCAGAGAAATTTTAGATGAAATATACCACAACGAACCCGATGCCGAAATACTGCTTAACGTTTCTTCGGGTACACCTGCTATGAAAAGCTCTTTGCAGATCCTGTCGCTCACACTTGACTACGAATGTACACCGATACAAGTGTCCACACCTAAAAAAAGCAGTAATCCTCATGAAAATGACGAAGCTACTCTCACACCCGATGAGCTTTGGGAACTAAACGAAAGTAATGATGAAGACGATAACAGATGCATAGAGTCACAGACCGAAAACCTTCTTATCGAATTTAAAAAGCAGATGGTGCAAAAGCTTATCCTTTCATACGATTATCCTGCGGCATATAAAATGGTTGAGAACTCCCCTGCTTTTTCCGAAAAATTTAAAGAAATGCTTGACGGTGCTTGCGCACGAATGGAACTTTCTTATTCTAAAACCAGAACTATTTTCAGAAAATACGGTGAATCCATTATCCTTGATAAAGACAAATCCGTAACCGATATTTCCGAATATCTTCACCTTCTTAAACTTAAACTTATCAAGAAAGAATATGCCGACTTTATAAGAGCGATAACTCCGATATTTGCTAATCTTTGTTCTATGTATCTTAAAAACAAGTGTTCGGTTGATATAAGCAGTTATACATACGAAGTGCGTCCTGATTTTATGGTGTGGAAAAGAAATAAGTTAGAGGGAACAGACATTCTTTCTTACCTTGATGCAAAGTACGGTACATTAAAAGACGAATCCCCTGTTTCTTCGGATTCGCTGATAACTATAATATATGAGATAGCACCCGATATAAGTGTACGTGACGCTGTAACAAATCTCCGAAAAGCTGAAACAGGTATCAGAAACAGTGCAGCTCATGCTGTGGTTTGCATTACCGATGAATACATCAAAAAAGTCTGCGGATATACTTCAAAGGAAATATTTGATATGCTAAAAAAAGTGTTTAACAGTTGCGGATATGCTTTTGATGAAAAATCTTATGATAAGATGAATGATGTGATAATTGAAAACATGAATAAATAATCATGTGGTTTATTTTGTATTTACAGAGCTATGTTGTGTTGCAGTCCGGCATTTTGTAACAGGTCAGAGTTCTGTGAATACTGTTTATTTTGATTGTTGACAGATTATATTGGATTTGGTATAATTGTATTGTAGCGATGAGTAAAAAACACATTTTTACATTTTCCCCCTGCAAACTTCTGTTTTAACCACGTATCTATGTGGCTACAGAGAACAGGGTTTATTTAATTTATTCCCCATTAGGGGACGGAAACAAGATTGTACTCTAACTATATCTGATTTCATCAGAGTTTATTTAATTTATTCCCCATTAGGGGACGGAAACTATTATCTTACAGACTTTTTAGCCTTTTTAAATACTCTCAGTTTATTTAATTTATTCCCCATTAGGGGACGGAAACAAAGCAATGTCAATATCATTGGCATGTTCCTTTACATAAAGTTTATTTAATTTATTCCCCGTTAGGGGACGGAAACAAACATCTTTTCACGCAGTCGCTCAGCTTCAATCTGGTTTATTTAATTTATTCCCCGTTAGGGGACGGAAACTATGTGATACACTTGACCACTATTCCACTTCTTACCGCGTTTATTTAATTTATTCCCCATTAGGGGACGGAAACTCGAACTTCCAATACTTTATTGCACCCCATACAGGTTTATTTAATTTATTCCCCATTAGGGGACGGAAATGAAATGAAATATAAGGACTTGTTATTCTAAAAGGTTTATTTAATTTATTCCCCGTTAGGGGACGGAAACATTCCTTAAATTATTCTACTTTTTTGCTCATATTATTTATTCCCCATCAGGGGACGGGCTTTAAAAAAATGAAAAAACACTGATAATTTGAAAAACAGATCAAATTATCAGTGTTTTTATTTACAATACATTCAAACAAATTTTATAAAAAATCACAATTTACAATTGACACCATAGCACGAATGTGTTAAAATTATTAAGCAACAATATTTTAATAAACAGGTAGGTGAAATTCAACTTTTGATTACAAAAATTAAAATAACTTTTGACCCCACCGATAAAGTATTGCCACGTCCGATACTTGCGCCTTTATTTCAAGGAGCACTTATGGACCTTGTTCCTGAAGGGTTTGCGGAGATGATGCACGTTTCGATGCTTCGTCCTTACAGTCAGTTCGTAACGTCAGACGGTGACAGCGTAGTCTGGACTGTGACTGCACTTGATGAATATGCACAAAAGTTTATAATCGACACGCTTTCTGACAGCGACTTCAAATCAGTGACTCTTACACACAAAGACGCCACTCTGAAAGTACGAAAAAAAGAAATATCGCATATCTCTTACAGTGAACTGCTTGACAAATACTACATACGCAGAGAAAGCAACAGATACATAACATTAAAATTTATCACACCAACTGCTTTCAAATCAAACGGTAAGTATATAATCATGCCCGATTCATCGCTTATACTCAACAACCTCGTGAGAAAATACGACTCTGTTGCGAAAACAACACAACTATATGACGAAACACTTATCGAATACATAAACAGTCATACCGAAATAGTCGAATACAATCTCAGAAGCTGTAAATACGCAATGGAAGGCATAACTATTCCGTCATTTACAGGCACAGCAAAGATAAAACTCGGAGGAAATCATGAATTTATATGCCTTTGCAATATGTTACTTGATTTTGCAGGGTATTCGGGAATAGGAATAAAAAGTGCCATGGGAATGGGTGCGTGTGGAATAATAAACACAGGAGGTGCTATTTAAAACTTGGAACTACAAAAATTTAAACTGGCAGTCGGCAGTCTTTTGCATGATACCGGAAAAATATTATACAGGTACAACGACAGCAGAAATCACAGCGACAGCGGATATGACTTTCTCAAAGAAATTATTTCCGACAAGGACATACTCGACTGCGTAAAATATCATCACTCGGCAAAACTGAAAAACTCAGGAGTTTCCGATGATGCTCTGTGTTATATAACATATATCGCAGACAATATCGCCGCTTTTTCCGACAGAAGAAAAAACGAAACAGGAGAAAGTGGTTTTGTAAAAAATATCTCATATGAAAGCATTTTCAATATACTCAATAAAAACAACGGAAACAGTGCATATCAGCCTGCTATGCTTACGGAAAAAGAAGGCATAAACTTCCCTGTTACCGATGATATAACCTATAGTGAAAGCTTTTATGCAAAAGTAGTCGATACTTTAAAAAATGCCATAAGAGGAATAGAACAGACTCACGAATATGTAAACTCTCTCGTGGAGATCTCGGAAGCCTGTCTTTCATATGTCCCTTCTTCTACTCAGACAGGAGAACTCCGTGATATCTCACTTTTTGACCATGTAAAACTTACTTCGGCTCTGGCACTTTGTATTTATGAGTATGCAAAATATAAAAATATAACAAACTTCAAAGATACATTTTTCAAAAACAGTGACTTATTCTATAAAGAAAAGTCATTTTTATTATATTCAGCCGATATAAGCGGAATACAGAACTTTATCTACAATATCAGCCGTAAAAGTGCCTTGAAGGGACTAAGAGCAAGATCGTTCTATCTTGAAATAATAATGGAGCACTACGTTGATACTATACTTGAACGTCTCGGACTTGCAAGATGCAACGTTATGTACACAGGTGGCGGACATACATATCTCCTGCTTCCTGCTACTCCGAAAGCACTTGAAACAATAACAGAAACCGAAAATGAAATAAACAGCTGGTTTATTGATAACTTCGGTTCTGAACTTTTTATTGCAGGAGGATTTTCAGAATGTTCGGCAGACTCTCTGCGAAATGTTCCGGAGGGCAGTTACAGAGAAATATTCTCACAGATAAGCAAATCACTCTCTATGCGTAAAATGAAACGATACAACGCAGAAGAAATAAAACGTCTCAACAGTCGCAAACGTTCAGACAACGAACGTGAATGCGCTATCTGCAACAGCTCGGACAAACTTATAAAGTGGCATGATAACGGTTGTATATGTCATATATGCAACGGACTCCTCGGACTTTCAGACAGTATAATAGATAATGAAAACTCCAGCTATTTTACTGTCATTTCCGAAAAACCGGATAATAAAAATTTCGTACCTCTACCCTTTAACAATTTCCTTATTTCCGATAACGCAGATTCTCTCGTATCACGAATGAAATCTGAAAAAGGTTATGTAAGAAGTTACAGTAAAAACTCTATGAATTCGGGAAAAAGAATAGCATCAAAGTTGTGGATAGGTGACTACTCGGCTCAGAAAGATTTTTCTGAACTTATCAGTAATTCGGAAGGAATCGAAAGACTTTGTGTTCTGCGTGCCGATATAGACGATCTCGGAAATGCATTTGTAAACGGATTTCCTGAAAAATATACAACTATCTCACGCACCTCAGAGTTTTCATCGAAGCTCTCACTGTTTTTCAAGCACAATATAAATAGCATAATGAAAAACCCTGTATTTTCAGTAACAGGAACTGAAAAATCTCAAAGAAACGCCTCGATTATCTATTCGGGCGGTGACGATGTGTTCGTAGTCGGAAGCTGGGAAGATGTAATAGGCTTTGCAGTTGACTTAAACGACAGCCTTGAAAAATTTTCACAGGGCACACTGACCATATCTGCAGGAGTCGGAATGTTCAGTAAAACATATCCGCTCTATGCAATGGCTGAAGAAACAGGAAAGCTTGAAGAAATAAGCAAAGGATACCCAAACAAAGAACGTCCTTTAAAAAATGCCATCACACTTTTTGATGAAAATAACTGCTACAACTGGAAAGAGTTCAAAGAAAAAGTAGTAGGTGAAAAACTTGCTTGTATCAGAAAATATCTTCACAACAATAACGAACACGGAAAAGCTTTGCTCTACAATATACTCTCCCTGATAAGAAAAGATGAAAAAAGCCAAAACTCAGACAGGCTCAATATTGCCCGTTTTGCTTATCTTCTCGGACGACTTGCGCCTACTGATAAAAATGATAAGAACTATGACACAAAATATGAGGCACACAAAATATTTGCAGGTAATATATATAAGTGGGCAAACTCCGAAGAAGACTGCAGACAACTTATAACCGCAATATATCTGTATATTTACTCTGTCAGAAAGAAGGATAATAACAATGAATGAATTTCTTGACAAAAAAACATATGTAAAACAAGCTGAAAATGTTATAGGGAAACTTAAACGTGACAAATTCAAAAATGCTATCGCGGTTTCCTATTCACAGCTCAGAAACATACTCGCTCTTATGAATGAACTTTACAACGCAGTTCTCTATAGTTCAGATGAAAAACTAAATGATGATATGCAGAGCCGTATCCAATACGTAAAAATGAAAATAGTATATGCCGCAGGCAGAGATATGAATGTAAAAGATTTTGTTACCTGCTCGGATATTTTAAACTATATGGATATGATCGGTGACAGTCGTGAAAGATTAATGCTTGTCTGCCATTACATGGAATCACTCATAGCATATCACAAATTTATGGGCGGTAAGGACTAAGGAAGGAGAAAAAATATTATGTATTCAAAAATGTTAATAAGCGGAAGTATAGAAACCGTATCAGGACTTCACATCGGAACAGGCGGCGGTTTTTCTGCTATAGGTGCAGCCGACTCTCCTGTTATACGTGACGCTGTTACAAGAAGACCTATGATCCCCGGAAGCAGTCTTAAAGGAAAACTCAGAACTTTGCTTGCCAAAAAACTCAATACAAGTAAAGTAAGTACATACGATGATGACTGTGATGAAATACTCAGACTTTTCGGCGGAATGAAGAAAACAGGCAGAGCTATTTTTTCCGATATGTACCTTGAAAACATGGACGAACTTGAGAAAAGCGGTATATATGAACCAACCGAAATAAAGTTTGAAAACAATATAAACAGACTCTCAGCTATAGCAAACCCACGACAGATAGAACGTGTTATCAGAAGCTGTCGTTTTGGATTCAGACTTATCTACAACATAGAAGATGATGTAAAAATATCCGAAATAGAAGAAGACATAAAAAATCTGTGCGACGGAATGACTCTCCTCACCTATGACTATCTCGGCGGAAGCGGTTCAAGAGGATACGGAAAAATCAAGTTCAAAGATTTGAATGCCGAATTTGTAGTAGGAAATGATGACGGAGAGTTTGATAATATACTTGATAACTGCAACAAACTGTTAGGAAGTGTTGGTGATTTGTGATGAACTATAAGCTTTACAAGCTTTCATTCAGCACTCCTGTTCACTTTGGCAACGGAAGACTCGGTTCATGCGAAAACCGATTTCTTGCCGACAGATTATTTTCAACAATATGCATCGAAGCAAAAAAGATGTTCGGTACAGAAGGCATAGAGTCCGTATATCAGTCAGCTGTAAGCGGAAAACTTCTGATATCCGACAGTATGCCATACTGCCATGATACTCTGTACATTCCAAAACCAATAATGACAATAGAACGGGATACTGATAAATATGATAACAATTCTGTAATCAAAAAATCCTTTAAAAAGCTTTCATACATTCCGTCTGACAGCATAGACAAATATATAAAAGGCGACTTTGACGCAACAGCAGAAAGCCAAAAACTGTCAGGTCTTGGTGTTTTCTCGGAAAAAACATCAGCCTCAATACATGAAGATGATGACGCACTCCCTTATAATGTCGGTACATATAACTTCAATCCCGACTGCGGACTGTATTTTATTATCGGATATGAAAACGATGATATTTTCTTTAAGTTTGATGATATCATGTATTCACTCGGTTATACAGGAATAGGCGGAAAAGTTTCTTCGGGATTCGGAAAATTTGAAGCTGTCATAACCGATGTACCAGAAGAACTTCTTAAAATGCTGACAAATCAGAACGCTGACCGATATATCACACTTTCTGTATGCATGGCAAAAGAAGACGAACTTGAAAATGCAGTTTCGGAAGCTGAATTTTCTATGATACGAAGAAGCGGTTTTGTAAACTCTGTTTCTTACAGTGAAACTTTCCGTAAAAAGAAAGATATGTACTGTTTTGCAGGCGGTTCAAGCTTTAAAAACAAGTTCGAGGGCGATGTGTATGACATTTCCGATGGTGGCAGTCATGCAGTCTATCGCTATGCAAAGCCGTTATTTATGGGGGTGAATCTGTGATGTTCAAAAACTATACTATTACACTTACTACATTTTCACCTGTATTTATCGGTGATGGCATACAGATATCAAAAAAAGACTGTCTTTATCTTTCAAACGAACGTAAAGTGTATATAATGGATAACATGAAGTTATTTAACGGTATACGCAAAGCAGGTCTTCTCAAACAGTATGAAAATTTTCTTATGGACAGTTCACAGCGAAATTTTTCTGTATTTACAAGAAACAACTCGATTCCGTTAAATGACGTTAAGAAATGGGCGGCATATACCCTGCCTATGAATGATATAACCGATATAAACAACAGCAGAAAAAACGGTGGCGGTTCTGACAATATTCTTTCCTTCATAAAAGACAAATTCGGCTGTCCGTATATCCCCGGAAGCAGTTTAAAAGGCGCTTTAAGAACTGTTATACAAAACGCTGTCTGTATAGAAGGCAATAAAGACAGTATGGCAGGTATAAGAAAAAATATCGAAACAGAAGTTTTTGAAAAAAGACCAAAATATCTCTTGTCCACTGAAAAAAAGCTAAGTGAAAATCTTTTTCACACGCTTAACCGCAAAGAAGAGAAAAAATCAGATATGTTAAATGACGCTTTTGCCGGTTTTCGTGTAAGCGACAGCCTCCCTCTTGACGTTTCATCACTCATACTCTGCCAGAAAATAGACCGACACCCTGACGGACGTGATATCTCATTACCTATAAAACGTGAATGTATCAAACCGGGTACAAAAATAGAGTTCCAGCTTGAAATTGATACCGATATGATGGATATTTCAGCTGATGAAATCATAAGATATGTTCAGGTTGTCTTTGATGAATATGAAGAAACATTTCTCGATGAGTTCAACGATGACAACATTGTTTACTGCGACTGCAACGCTCCTATAGTAATAGGCGGTGGTACAGGATATGTTTCAAAAACATCTGTATATTCACTTTATAAAGAAAAGTCAGATGCTGTAAAAACTGTGCAGAAAATTATGATAGATACAACATCAACCAAAAAACAACGTGATCCTCATAAACACTATGAAGACACCAAAATACACAGAATATCTCCGCATATACGTAAACTGACAAGATATGACGGTATTTTGTACGACATGGGAATATGTAATATTGAAATTAAAGCTGTGAAATGATAAAAAGCTTCTGGGATTCCAGAAGCTTTTTTGATATATTATCAAATTATAAAACCAGATTATTTTTTATTTGATTTCTCAAATTCTTCAATTGCTTTTTGTATCATTTCTTCAGTAGCACCATTTGCTTTCATTATCGTTAAAGCAAACTCAAAACCTTGTCTTCTCGAACTGCGCATAGCAGATTCCTCATCAAGAAGAGCTTTTTCACGCATCTCTGCCTGATAACGTATCTGTTCATCTGCACTCATTTCACGTACTTTAAAAATAATATCCCTAATATCTTTTACCTGTGTTTCTGATTCAATCATTTCAAGATCCCCCTCTGTTTCAGCATTAATAAGATCAAGCCATTCTTCTACAGGTTTATGTTTTCTGTTTTTATTAAGCTTTTTCAGTTCAAAAAAATGTATACCAAAATACTATATATTTATTATATAAAATTATTACCCCATTAGTCAATATATATTTTTTATTATGATAAATAATAACAGCTCCTACCTATCATGATACTATAAAAGTACAAAAAATTCCGACACACAACTTGTCGGAATTTTTTGTTATTTATAAGATTTATTATTCAACCGGAACAGCACTCTCAACTGCGTCAAATGCATCTGTAAGCCACTGAGAATCTTCGCAGAGTTCGATAGTTCCCTTGTCGCAGGCAGATGCGAGTTTAGGCTGTATTGGCATACGGGCAAGAGCCTTGATGCCGTACTGAGCAGCAACTTCGTCAAGTTTGCTTTCACCATAGAGGTTTATCTTTTTACCGCAACAGTCACATTCAACATAACTCATATTTTCTACGATGCCTATTATCGGAATATTCATCATCTCAGCCATTTTTACTGCTTTTCCTACTATCATAGAAACGAGTTCCTGTGGTGAAGTTACTATAACTATTCCGTCAACAGGAATTGACTGGA
>SVNW01000002.1:24181-105332 GCA_015066745.1 Ruminococcus sp.
TTTTCTACGATGCCTATTATCGGAATATTCATCATCTCAGCCATTTTTACTGCTTTTCCTACTATCATAGAAACGAGTTCCTGTGGTGAAGTTACTATAACTATTCCGTCAACAGGAATTGACTGGAATACTGTGAGCGGAACGTCACCTGTTCCCGGAGGCATATCTATAAACATATAGTCTACGTCGCCCCAGATAACATCTGTCCAGAACTGCTTTACTGTACCTGCTATTACAGGACCTCTCCAGATAACAGGGTCTGTATCGTTTTCTACAAGAAGATTGAGAGACATAACCCCTATACCTGTTGTAGTTTCAGCAGGGAATATACCATGATCGTTACCCTTTGCCTTTTCATTTACACCAAAAGCCTTCGGAATAGAAGGACCTGTGATATCTGCGTCAAGGATAGCTGTCTTATAGCCTTTTCTCTGTGACATAACTGCAAGAGTTGATGTTACCATTGACTTTCCTACGCCACCTTTACCGCTGACAACTGCGATAACTTTCTTTACTTTTGAAAATTCGTTTGTTTTTTCGATGAGATCATTTGCCGCACTGCATTTGCTTGAACATGATGAACAATCGTGATTACATGATTCACTCATTATAATTTAATGTTCCTTTCATTATTAAAATTTATACAAGACACTTAGTCGTACAATCTATATAATGATATCATATTTTTCATGATATGTCAAATCAATATAGGAAATTAACGGAAAATAAACAATAAAAAAATATGCACAAAAATCAGCAATTTTGGCATTGAAAAAAACATGGTAAAATGTTAAAATTAACTTATCAGATATTATTGCACTTCGTGTTTTTTTGGAGGTCTTATTTTTATGAAGAAAAAATTTTTTAAGCGTGGACTTGCGGCTGTCGCAGCTGTAGCCATGCTTCCCTCATGTATTTGCACAGGAAATATAAATGCTGCAACAACAGGAGGAAAAGCTGACTACTACGAAACAGAAAATAACTGGGCAAAGCTTTTGCAACACTCAATGTATTTTTTTGACGCAAATATGTGCGGTTGTGGTGTTGACGAAAACAATCTGCTCGAATGGCGTGGCAACTGTCATGTGTACGACTCAAAAGTTCCGCTCAACTCAACTGCTACAAATCTGACAGATTCTTTTATCGAAAAATACAAGGATATACTTGACCCTGACGGTGATGGTTGCGTTGACGTATCAGGAGGATTTCATGATGCCGGAGACCATGTAAAATTCGGACTTCCTGAAGCTTATGCCGCTTCTGCTGTATCATGGGGATACTACGAATTCAGAGAAGCATATGAGCAGACAGGTCAGGCTGAACACGCTGAAACTATATGCAGATATTTCTGTGATTATTTCATGCGTTCAACATTTCGTGATGACAACGGAGATGTTATCGCATTCTGCTATCAGGTCGGCGATGGTGATATAGACCACAAGTACTGGCAGTCACCCGAAATAGACGCTATGGACAGACCCGCATTTTTCGCAACTTCAGAAATAACCACAACAGATAACGTTTCCGAAAGTGCTGCCGCTCTGGCTATAAACTATTACAACTTCCTTGACACCGACCCCGAATATGCCGAGAAATGTCTTGACTACGCAAAAGCACTGTTTGCATTTGCCGAAAAAAATGATAAACAGGTAAATGACCCTAAGGACGGCCCTAAAGCTTACTATACTTCAAGTAAATGGGAAGATGACTTTTGTTTTGCTGCCTGCTGGCTCTATCTCATAACAAAGGACCATCACTATCTTGAAGTAAGTCTGCCGTATGTTGACTACTACGCACCTCCGGGATATGTTCTCTGCTGGAACGATATGTGGAACGGCGTAGGTACTCTTCTCGGACGTATCCAGGAAATATATCCGGAAGTAGCCGAAGAATACAGAGAAGTTGCCGGAAGAAATCCTTATGAGCTTATTGACTTCTGGTATATGCAGGCAAAAGCAATAAATGCCTATATGGACAGCGAAATAGGTCAGATAACTCCTGCCGGATACTTCTGGTTAAATACATGGGGTTCTGCACGTTACAATACAGCTGCTCAGTTTACTGCACTTGTATATGACAAATACAATAAAGGCAAAGACAAATTCAATGAAAATAATAAAGACTATACATTTTCACAATGGGCACTCGGTCAGATGGAATACATTATAGGCGATAACCCTATAAACCGCTGTTATGTTGTAGGCTACAATGAAAATGCGGCTAAGTTCCCTCATCACCGTGCCGCATCAGGACTTACCATGTGTGAAGACCCTGCTGATCATAAGCACGTACTTTACGGTGCGCTTGTCGGAGGTCCTGACAACTCAGATGAACACAAGGATATTACAAGTGACTACATCTATAACGAAGTTACGATTGACTACAACGCGGCATTTGTAGGAGCAGCCGCAGGTCTGTATCATTTCTTCGGAGATGAAACAATGAAACCTGACGAGGACTTCCCGCCTGCCGAACCTGTTGATGACAGCAATATTTTCTCAGGAGATAATTTCTGGGTATCGGGATACTGCGAAGACAAGCCCGAAAATGACGGCGCAGGTGCAACAAAGCTTACTTTCTTTGTAAATACCGATTCACTGACACCGCATGATGATATATCTATAAGATACTACTTCAATATATCAGAGTTTGAAAACAATGACGGAATCCCTGCATCTTTTGTACTTCAGACACCATATGACCAGGTTCAGACAGAAGTTGATGACCGTCATGCAGTTGTTTCAAAACCTATACAGTACAAAGATGATATATACTATGTGGAAGTTTCATGGCCGGGCTATGCAATAGCTAACTCAAACAAGAAAATACAGTTAATTATCGGTATGTACTACGGCGATATGTGGGATCCTTCAAATGACTGGAGCAGACAGGGCATGACCGATATCGGCACAAAGTATGATGATATCACCGGCGGTACCGAATACGCTGAAAAATGCGATAACGTATGCGTATATGCAGATGGCGTTCTTGTTGGCGGTACTGAACCTGACGGAACAACACCTAAAAAAGTTTACAAAGCCTCTCATCTCGTAAGACTTGTCCAGGCACTCCTTAATGTCACACCGTTCTCTTCAGATGAAACAGCAAATCAGTTTGACTTTGTTGCTGACGGAAAGATCGACATTCTTGACCTTGTAAAATTAAAATCCCTTATTCTTGAGGGCTGATATCCATAAAAAAAGGTTGTACGGATTTTTTTCGTACAACCTTTTTTACTCTTATTTTTTTACTCGCTTACAGGAACTTCAGGTATCTCTGAAGGTACAGCATCATCACTTACGGTCATTTCAACGCTTACCCCGTAAGTATCAGGTTCTGACATTACAGGTTCATTTTCAACGCCTTCATTGCTTTCTTCTTCAAGAAGAGTATCATACTCTTTGCGTTCATTTTTTCTTCGCATCATACCTGTCATCTTTGCCATCTGATAAAGCTCGGCGTCATACTCCATGAGCTTCCTTTCGTCAGAAGCAGGAACTATATCACCGCTCGAAATTCTTCGCATTATCTCAAGAGCGATAAGTTCATCTTTCCACGCATCTGCCTCGTCTTCTGCCTGTTTCTGAGCTACCTGAAAATCATAATCAAGCATTGCTTCTTCACGAGAAGCAGAGTTCAACTCAGATGCTTCGTTTCTTTTCTGCTCAAGTATGTGCAGTGCTTCATCGGACAACTCTATCGTATCTATACGCTTTTGTGAAATTACCTGCTGTAACTGTGACGCATCCTGAAAATAATATTTCTGTGTGCCATTTGCCCTTGTCACATTCTGTCGTTCTCTGTCCGGATTGCATTTGTATACATCAGCACTTAACCCCTTTATCTGCATAGTCTTCACCCCCGTTTCCCGACTATTCTTATGTCTTTATTATACAACATCGCTAAAGACAATACAATAGATTTTTCAAAAAAAGAATCTGAAAACAACACATAAAAATGTTATTTTCAGATTCATATTTAAAAACTATGATTATTTTTCCGCATTAACAGCTGTAAGATATTTTTTAGCATACATAGAATATTTTTCTTTGAAGTGCGGGTCTTCAGCCTTTGTTGCTCTGAGTGATTCGTGGATATTGAGGTTTATAGCCAGAGCGTCTATTATACAACCGGCAACGTTTGAACAGTGGTCTGATACACGTTCAAGATTTGTAAGGATATCTGACCATACAAAGCCTGTTTCTATACTGCAGGTCTTCTGCTGTAATCTGATGATGTGTCCTGTACGCAAACTCTCTTTAAGCTTATCAATGATTTCTTCAAGCGGTTCTACATCAGTAGCAAGTGAAGCGTCATTCTTTTCAACTGATTCAAGTGTAAGACTGAGTATTTCGTCTGTAGCATTAAGTAAATTATCAAGTTCTTTTTCGGCACTGTCTGAAAATGTGAGTTTCTTTTCATTCATTTCCTCAGATGATACTACGATATTTACAGCATGATCCGAAATACGTTCAAGGTCGCCTATGATTTTGAGAAGCTTTGATGATTCTGCACTGTGAGCGTCACTTACCTGATGAGTACTGAGTTTTACAAGGTATGTTCCGATTATATCTTCATAATGGTCAGTTTTATCTTCAAGCTCTCTTACTTCCTTTGCAAGTTCGGGAGTATAATTTCTAAGACACATTATACTCTTTCTTATTGATTCTATTGCTTCACGAGCCATTTCTACACTGAGTTCATGACATCTTTCAAGAGCGATCGAAGGAGTAGCAAGAAAACGTTCATCAAGCTCTGCTACAACATCTGGACTCTGTGTTTCAGGAACAAGTTTATAAGCTACTTTTTCAAGTACCGATGACATAGGGAACAATATTGTAGTGCAGGCTATATTAAATACCGAATGAGCAACAGCAATACCCGCAAGTGATGCACTGTCATCAAGCAATGCAGGTGCAAGTGTAGCTTTTACAATGCAAAATGCTGTAAGGCAAACAATAGTGCCTATTATATTAAATGACAGATGTACAACCGCAGAGCGCTTTGCATTTCTGTTTGTTCCAAGCGACGAAAGCATAGCAGTAATACAAGTACCTATGTTCTGTCCCATGATTATCGGAATAGCAGCACCATATGAAACAAGACCTGTAGTTGCAAGTGCCTGAAGTATTCCGACAGAAGCAGAACTTGACTGGATAACAGCTGTAAGAACTGCACCGGCAAGAACACCGAGTACAGGGTTTTTGAACATTATGAAGAGATTTTTAAAGCCTTCAACTTCTGCAAGTCCCGAAACAGATGATGACATGGAATCCATACCGAACATAAGTACAGCAAATCCAAGTAAAATCGTTCCCGTATCTTTTTTCTTATCACTCTTGCAGAACATATAGAAAATGATGCCTATAAGAGCAAGTATTGGCGTAAAAGATGTTGGTTTAAGCAATTTGATAAATATATTATCTCCGCTTATGCCACCAAGACTGAGTATCCATGCGGTAACTGTAGTTCCGATATTGGCACCCATAATAACATTTATCGCCTGTTTAAGTGTCATGATACCTGAGTTTACAAATCCGACTACCATAACTGTAGTAGCAGATGAACTCTGAATTATCGCTGTAACACCCATACCTGTAAGTAATCCTGCAAACTTGTTTGTAGTAAGCTTACCTAACAGTGACTGTAGTTTTCCTCCTGCACGACGTTCAAGCGCCTGTCCCATTATGTTCATTCCGAACAGAAAAAGACAAAGACCTCCGATGAGTTGTAATGCGTCAAAAATTGTCATGAGAAACTTCCTTTCGGTTTAAATAATTTTTGATAAAAAATCATACCTATTTGATTATACCGACATTTTTCATGATATACAAGTCTGGTCGCATTTTTTTTACTTAAACTTTACTTTGACTTTACATTTTAAAAAAATATTCATAATTTATGAGGTAAGTTTATTGGCAACTGCTATCCAGACAAGGCGATTTTTTCCCCATATGGATTCATATTCACTTATCACAAGAGGCGAATCCCCTGTTCCTATCTCTATCGTTTCAGCCAGTATTCCTTCACCTGCAACCCAGTTACTGCAACCTGAATCATAATCATCATTTCCGAGAAGATAATATCCTGTAGTTCTGCTTACAACTGACGCCATAGAACTACTTTTTTCCCTGAACGCACCCTGTTGTCCGTAAGCCCAGTAAATATATGAACCGGACGAATGATATGCTATTACCATTTCAAGACCTGCAAGTGACTTTACAAGATTCTGCACTGTCCGGGTTTCTATCTCTGAAACAGCACATTCTCCCGGATATCCGTAACTTCCCGGCTGTCTGATATTTCTCTCTGATGTCCAGTAAGAAGCAAAGTTTCTGTTTATATCAACGCCACGTCCATTCGCTTTCCATTTTCTGAAGTATGTATCTCTGTCATAATAAATTATTCCGTTTGCTCTGTCAAAGTTATACATTTCATACAGTGCCGATCTCATATCAGGATTGTTTATTCCCTCTGCTCCGAACTGGCTTATGGTAACTCCGTCCGGATTAAGCATAGGTATAACGTGAAAACATACATCGCCGAATATTTCTTCATAAGTTCTGCCTGCGTATGTACCCATATAATAAAGTTTAAGATAATATTCAAGCTGATTCATCACAAGCATACTTGTCATATATTCTCTTCCGTGACAAGATGCATGAATGATTACTTTTTTTGAAGCATCGGGATTTCCGAAAATGACATCATATATATTTCTTCCGTCATAGGTCTGAGCAAGAGCATCTACTCTTAGCACACCCGGATACTGATTTACAAGTTCGTTTATGTCATTTTCCATTTCCGAGTAGGAGTATAACGATTTGCTTGTATCGACTATCGTAGGCAGGTTCTGCCAGTCAGTTTTCAGTATTCCCTGTTCATCAAAATAATAATGTCCGCCGTTTATTATACTGTTTCCTTTATGAGCTTTATTGTTTACGGGTTCAAAATAGTATCTGCTGTCAGCTATAGTTTTCCAGCCTGACTGATTGTATCCGAAATCATCCGAAAAATATATATCGCCCTCATTTTCATACAAACCTGTTTTAAATCTTCCGTCAGCCAGAAAATTATAGTTTGTTCCGAAGATGTTATTTTCACCTGTAAGTTTGTTTCCCGCATTTAAAAAATACACTTCTTCGTTTTCTGTACACCAGCCTTTTGTAGTCTTTTCTGCAGGCAAAGATGATTTTAACAACAAGTCGGAAACCAGTACAGAATAATCTTCTCCTGTGATACCAAGACTGTCATTTACATCGGCACTTAGAAGTACATCGCCACTTAGTTTATCGCCTGATAAAAGATGCTGTTTTAAACGTATTGTATCAAAAATATTTACTTTGCTGTCAGCGTTGCAATCTCCGTATATTACTTCACTCTGCGCATTTATAGTCATATTCTGAAAAGACGTAAACGCAAATACAGTTCCAAACACTGCTGAGAGTATTCTCTTTTTCATTTAAAATTCTCCTTTTTTCATAAACCATATCCATCAAATACAGGAATAAAACTTTCATCTGCTGTTTCACCTTCCTGCACAAATGCATTTTCCACTCCGAGTTCCACTGCGTAATTTATGATATCATCATATTCCTGCTTAGTAACTTTACAGGCAAGTTCAGGGTATTTTTCAGGATCTGCAAGCGGTGTATACTGGTTCATTATACTTATAAATATATTATTTTTATATGTTTTGTACAGATAAGATATTATTTTTTTAGTGTCATCAATAAGCGAAGGAAGAACAAGGTGACGCACTATAACGCCCTTTTCCATTATTCCGTCATCTCTGAAAGCAGGACTTCCTACCTGACTTACCATACAGTGAACTGCTTTTTTTACTACTTCCGGATAATCGGGTGCATTTGAATATTTCATAGCAGGTTCACAGCGTATATACTTAAAATCCACAAGATATATATTCACCAGCCCCTCAAGAAGTTCCAGTGTTTCTGTTTTTTCATATCCAGAACAATTATAAACTATCGGTATTTTAAGACCGTTTTTTCTTGAAATAACAATAGCATCGGCTATAGAAGCTGTATAATGAGTAGGTGTTACCAGATTAATATTATTTGCTCCTTTTTCCTGAAGTTCAAGAAATATCTCCGAAAGCCTGTCAGTCGTAATAATTTTTCCTGTACTCCCGTCAGAAATGCTGTTATTCTGACAATACACACATCTGAGCGGACACCCCGAAAAAAACACCGTCCCCGACCCGTTCTCCCCTGAAATACAAGGTTCTTCCCACATATGCAAAGATGCCCTCCCCGCCATTATATTCGCCGGTGCTTTACAGTAACCTGTATTCTGATTTCTGTCAACACCACATTCTCTCGGACATAACCGACAAGGATCAAACTTATCCAAAAAAATCGCTCCTCTTTTTTATGTTAAAATCAAAACAAAACACTTTTTGATTATAACATTTTTTGTGTTATTTTGCAACTTAATTAGTGGTTATAGTTTTCTATTGCATTATATTTCCATTGACTATATCATTCCATATTGCAATAGTTCTTTTAATCAAACCTTCTAATCCAAGTATCCCACTTCTCTTTTTTGAAAAACATAAAACGCTCATAATCCAAAGTAATAACATCTTTCAGGATTTCTCTGAGCAACCGGTATCTTTCAAAAAGAATATCCTCCGGCACATCTTCAAAATATTCAACATCATTTTCATCATATTCACCATCTAAATACAATGCACTAAGAGAAAAATAGTTTTCGCCACGTTCAAAATAAATTTCATCTGATTCCTGACAGTCGTTGACAAAATCAATATTGAAATCATCAGAGAAAAACTGAATAAGATTTACAATGCCTATTTTATTATCTTTAAAATGAACGGATAACGTACGATTCAGACAAATATCATCTTTAGTATGATACAACCTTTTATCTAAAACCATCTGAGTAGCTTTAGAAGCTGATGCAGGATAATGCAATATATTGTATGACACAATGGGATTACAAAAGGCATATTTAATATTAATCAAATCACAAGCATATTTCATAAACGAAAATATATCTGTGATATCGCTGTCAATAGGAAATTCAAAATATATTTCTGACGGTAATGATACTGTATAACTGCGCAGATATAATTCAAAACCTGCATTATGAATTTTGTCTGGATAATCATTACATATTTGAAAACACATACTTTCCTCAAAATCATATTTTTCTATAGTTTCTTCTACAAACTCAACTACATTTTTATTTGAAGGTACATTTTTATATTTACCATCATTAAGAGCATATTTTGTGAATACAGGATTAACAATATCAAAATATTCTTTAATAATTCTTATCAGCCTCGACTTTATTTCTGATGCTTTCTGAAAAGTATAAAAAACTACAGCAAAACTTTCTCCACAATAAGCACTTGTATCTTTTTTCATTAAATTTTCCTCGTTTCTATAATTTTATTGCTACCAAATAATCATCTTACCTGTAACAACGCATTTCCATTATACCATTTTCTTTACATATTCCGCAAGCCTGTAAACCGCTAATTTATGATAATGCATACTAATTTGCAGAGCAGATACAGAAATATCATAAGAGCAGTTGCTTTTTTCATAAAAATATGCTATTATTTTATCAAGAGTATTTGTATATGAAAAGGAGGAGTCGTCTTTTCATTACTGCTTTTGCAGACACAACGACGACTGATTGTTTTATGAAGACTATTACACAAATTTTAACTGAAATTGTTTCCGATGCATTTGAAAAATGCGGTTACGAAAAAGAACTTGGTGCGGTATTTGTATCAGACAGAATGGACTTGTGCCAGTTTCAGTGTAACGGTGCATTTGCGGCAGCTAAAAAATATAAAAAAGCTCCGTTTATAATTGCCGAAGAAATAAAAAATATAATCGTTGAAAATCCTGCATTTCTCAAAGTAGAAGTTGCAAAACCGGGATTTTTAAACCTTACTGTTACTGATGAATACCTTGTAAGCCTTCTTTCTGAAATGTCATCTGACAGTTTCCTCGGTATTCCTCAGGTAGGCGAAAACAATACGATCGTTATTGACTACGGCGGACCAAACGTTGCAAAGCCACTTCATATAGGTCATTTGCGTTCCGCTATCATCGGCGAATCTTTAAAACGTCTTGCACGTTCATGCGGTTATAAAGTTATTTCAGACGTTCATCTCGGTGACTGGGGTCTCCAGATAGGTCTTGTAATAGCTGAACTTCAGGAAAGAAATCCTGACTGGGAATGCTTTAGCCCTGACTTTACAGAAGGCGCTGTACCTGAACTTGATGCCGATATGCTCAATGAGATCTATCCTTTTGCAAGCAAGAAGAGCAAAGAAGACGAAGACTTCAAGGTAAAAGCTCATCAGGCTACAGCAGAACTTCAGAACGGCAGACCGGGATATATAGCTGTATGGAAAGAAATACTCCGTGTATCTATAGCTGACCTCAAGGGTAACTATCAGAAACTCGGCGTTGACTTTGATTTATGGTACGGCGAAAGTGACGCTGACAAGTACATAGACGAACTTGTTTCTATACTCACACAGAAAAATCTTCTCCACGAGAGCGAAGGTGCTATGGTAGTAGACGTAGAACTCGAAAGTGATAAAGCACCTATGCCTCCGGTTATCATAAAAAAATCAGACAACTCAAGCATATATGCAACAACAGACCTTGCAACAATAATCCAGAGAAACAAGGATTTTGCACCACAGAAAATATGGTATGTTGTTGATAAGCGTCAGGACCTTCACTTCACTCAGGTGTTCAGATGTGCAAAGAAAGCCGAACTTGTTCCACAGGATACAGAACTTGAACTTCTCGGTTTCGGTACAATGAACGGTAGTGACGGCAAACCATACAAGACCCGTGACGGCGGTGTAATGAAACTTTCTGACCTTCTCGAAACAGTTACAAGTGCTGCTGCCGAAAAACTGAGCAAATCTGAATTTGTTTCAGACGAAGACCATGCAGAAATATCAAAGCGTGTCGGAATAGCTGCAGTAAAATTCGGTGACCTTATAAACCACCGTTCAAAAGACTATATATTTGACCTTGACAAATTCCTCTCCTTTGAAGGAAAAACAGGTACATATCTGCTTTACACCATCACAAGAATCAACTCTATTCTCAAGAAAACAAATACAGCTGATTCCGATGCTCCTGTAAAGAAATTGTATACTGATACAGAACGTGAACTTATCCTTTCTATTCTCCTTACAGGTGACGTGTTCCGCCATGCTATAGAAGAAAAAGCACCTAACTATATCTGCGACAACGCATACAAACTTGCAACAGTATTCTCAAAATTCTATCACGACAACCATATCATAAATGAATCTGATGAAGAAAAGAAGAACAACTGGCTCGCACTTATTGCGTTTACAAGAAAGCTTATATTAAAGCATCTCGATATCCTTGCAATAGAACCTGTTGAAAATATGTAACAAAAAACGCCTTGCTTTGTGAACCGATACCCATTCGTCAGACCAAAAATCTAACGAATGGGAGGTCGGTTTATGGCAGGGCGTTTTTTAAAGTTTTTAATAGTTATCAAAATGACTGCAACCTTGCTCTATCTCATCAAGCATATCAAGCTGACCTGCACGTCGCATTTTTTCGCCGTATTTTTCACGTACTGCTTTAATAAATGATGGTATGGAACGTTCGTGATTTTTAAGAAACCATTCTATATGATTTAAAATATATTCTTTTCTTATATCGGGGTCATTAAGGTCATTTGGAACTCGTTCCATTCTCGCATCAATAGAGTCAAAACCATCAAAAGGTCTGAGAAGTCTGTCCTTACACATACGTATATACTCCGGATTTATATCTATTCCGATACAATTTCTTCCGGTATTCTGACATACTCTGAGTGCTGTACCTGAACCTACAAACGGGTCAAGAACTGTATCTCCGGGATTTGAACTTGCAAGTATTATTCTTTCATACAGTCCTTCGGGCTTCTGTGTAGGGTGCTGTAAACGATGCTTGTTGCAATAATGCATATGAGAAAACTCCCACACATTTCCCGGATTTGCACCTCTCATATTGTTGACAGAACGGTAATATTTCTGCGGTATTCTTATATTATCAAGATTAAATGTAAACTCTTTGCTTTTGGTAAACATGAGTATATCATCATGACGTGGACTAAAACCTATAGTTTTACCTATTCCCTGTGTATAATACCATACTATCCATGAATTGAAATGATATCGCATATCACTTTCAAGTATGTTGTATATGTACGAAATGTATCGCATTCCCATAAATACATATATAGTACCTGTTGGTTTCAGTACCCTGTCAGCCTCTTTGAGCCATTTTTTTGAAAACTCCATGTATTCTATAAATTCTCTTGTATCCTGATTGTTTCCGTAGTTTTTATTCAGATTGTACGGTGGGTCTGTAACTATGAGATCAATAGACTCCGATGGTATATCCTTCATCTTGTCAAGCAGGTCCGCACAATGAATTTCAAGGTTCAACTCATTATCCATTTAAAATATTTCCCTTTCACTCACATGATATTTCAATTATATCATATAGAGAAAATATTTTCAATTATATTTTTGAGTCGAAAATCTTTTCATCTGCACTTTGAGATTTTAAAACAGCAACAGCTCTGTTTTTAAAAGCCAGTCGCTCATACTTTAGCTTAGTTGCCATTCCGCCCCTGATATGTCGTTCTTTTTTATTTTTCTCAAGCACCTCTTTGACAAGCTCATATAATTGCGGGTGAATCTTTTCAAGTCTTTCTGATACATCTTTGTGAACAGTTGATTTTGATATTCCAAATTGTTTTGCTGTTGCTCTTACAGTTGACTTATTATCAATTATATATTCTCCAAGCAAAACAGCCCTCTCATGAAAATCTGATGACAATTTATCTTTCAAACACTTTCACCTCCTACTTGTTTACATCACTAATATATGGTGAAATATGTTGATTTAGTACATGTTTATGTGCTTAATCAATATGGAAATGAAAGTCACAAAGAAAACTTGGTGGCAATTTGCCATTTAAAATATATTATTCATATAAACTTTGGCAAAAAAATATATTTACTATTTTGATATAGTGTGTTATAATAATAACATACTAATTTTTTATTGAAATGGATAAGGCAAATGAACATCAATTACATCAAATCAATTTTTTTGAAAGCGCTTACTGCAGGAATAACTATCGGTATAGGTGGTATCGTTTACGTATTGGTAGAAAACAAATATCTCGGAGCTGTACTTTTCAGTCTTGGTCTTTTTACCATTATGCAGTTTAAATTTGCACTATACACCGGAAAAGTGGGATATATCCCGCAAAACAAACCATCATATATCATAGAAGTACTGGTTACCTTTGCAGGGAATGTAGCAGGAACAGCTTTTACTGCACTTATGGTCGGGCAAACCAGACTGGGAAACAAGATCGAACAATGTACCTCAGAAATAATGCAGGCCAAAATCGATGATACTGTTATAAGTAAACTGATACTCGGTTTTTTTTGCGGAATACTTATGTACATAGCAGTTGAAAACAATCAGATATCACGAAAAAACAACTGCGATATGTCTGCTGTTTTCGGAACAGTATTCCCTGTTGCTGTTTTTATACTTTGCGGTTTCAATCATTCAATTGCGGATTGTTTCTATATGTTTTCAGCCGGAGTATCACTGCCCGGAGTGCTATACATACTGACAGTCGCACTTGGAAATGCTGTTGGCGGAATGTTTATTTCAACCATGAGCAAAATACCGGATAAATCCACAAAAGAGTCATGAATAGTGTCATGACTCTTTATTTTTGATTTACAACAATAATAATTTATTACAATATTGAAAAATCACACAAAATCAACACAAAAAAGACATTATTATTGTAATCCTTTTCACTAATACCCTATTGCTTTATTTTTAGTATTGTGCTATAATTAAGCTATGAGATTTTGGAAGTTTTAGTTTATAATACCGAAATCAATATATTTGTTATAGCTTACAGGCTATAACTAAGGATTGTTTGGTTATAGGGTAAACTTAATTTATAGGAGGACATGTAATGAAAAAGTTAAAGACAAAGAAAATCATTGCCGGTATAGTTAGCACAGCTATGTTATATACTACTATCTGTGGTGTAGCACCGGAAACAATGCAGAAAACTGTTGGTGCGGCTGATTCAGATATTCTGTTTTCAACAGGATTTGAAGACGGCGAAGGCATAGACAAATTTTCCAAGAGAGGCGATACTGATACTTCAGTACTTACTGTATCTGATGAAGTATCATATTCCGGAAGTTCATCAATGTGCGTAAGTGAACGTTCTGAATCATGGAACGGACCACAGTTCAAACTTGATGATGAATATGAAGCTGGTGTTGAATATCTCGTAAGTGCATACGTAAAAACTGAATGGTACAGCACTATAAATCTCAGTATGCAGTACACTGACGAAGCCGGCGATCCGCACTACAGCAATATCAAGTCTGTTCAGGGTGACGGCTGGGCTGCTTTTGAAGATATAAAGGTAAGTTTCACAAGTGATATGAAAGATGTTTATATCTACTTTGAAGCAGGCGATGCTAATACAAAGATATATGTTGACGACTTCACATTCAAAAAAGCACCTGTTATTCCGATAGAACAGGATATCCCTTCTCTTAGCAATGTATATTCACCATATTTCAAGATAGGAACAGCTATATGTGCATCTAACCTTTCTTCACCTTCCTATATGGATCTTGTAGAAAAGCACTTTAGCAAGAGTATGACATTCGGTAACGAACTGAAACCTGAATCTGTTCTTAACAAAAACGCTTGTCTTGCATACGTTGAAGAAACAGGCGATGATACAAATCCGCAGGTAACACTCAGCGCTGCAAGAGGTCTTCTCAACTATTGCCGTGACAACAACATTCCTGTAAGAGGTCACACTCTCGTATGGCACAGCCAGACACCTGACTGGTTCTTTAAAGAAAACTACGCTGATGACGGTGACTGGGTTTCAAAGGACAAAATGATCGAGCGTATGGAAAATTACATAAAGAATGTAATGGAAATCATCGAAAAAGAATATCCTACAGTAAACTTCTATGCATGGGACGTAGTAAACGAAGCATGGATGGAAGACGGTAAACCACGTGCTGCAGGTGCTTACAGCAAAGGTGACGGAAGTTCTGCATGGGTACAGATATTCGGCGATAACTCATTTATCGAATATGCGTTCCAGTTTGCAAGAAAATATGCTCCTGAAGGTTGTAAACTCTACTACAATGACTACAACGAATACATGGATCAGAAAATGAACGCTATTTACAACATGGCTCTCGAACTCAAGGAAAAAGGTCTCATTGACGGTATCGGAATGCAGGCTCATCTTGATGTAGGTTTCCCTACAGCACAGATGTTTGAGGCAGCTGTTGCTAAATATGCTTCAACAGGTCTTGACGTTCAGATTACAGAACTTGATATCACAACAAGTGACAAATCCGAAGCAGGTCTTAAGAAACAGGCTCAGCTTTACAGTGATGTAATGGACGCTGCTGTTAAATATGCTGACAGTGTTTCCGCTGTTGTTATCTGGGGTGTAACAGACGACACAAGCTGGAGAGCAGACAGAATTCCGCTTATCTTTGACGAAAACTTCAAAGCAAAGCCGGCTTTCTACTCAATGATCGATGGTCTTGATGTTCCTAAGGAACCTGACACTACAACTCCTACAGTAACTACTCCGCCGACTGACGAACCACAGCCTGCAGAAAATCTTTACGGAGATCTTAACGGCGATAAAGTTGCTGATCTTACAGACCTTACTCTTCTTTCACTTTACCTCTTAGGCGATAACGATCTTTCGGAAGATATTCTCAAATATGCTGACGTTAATGGAAACGGCACTGTTGACATTGCAGACCTTGCACATTTCAAACAGTATGTAAGCAAAGAATCAGGTATAGTTCTCGGACCACAGTAATAAATAAATTCAAATATGTAACAAAAGGTTGCGTAGAAAAAATTACGCAACCTTTTTCTTTTTATCACATGACAGCAGTTGAGTTTTGGGATAGATTATGTTATAATAAAACAAAAGTGTATCAGACAAAGTAAAGGAATTGATTTTATGGACTACAAGCCAATACCGATAGGAATTGAAGATTTTAAAGAAATCATAGAAACAGATTACTATTATGTAGACAAAACTATGTTTATAAAAGATATTATTGATAATCGTTCTAAGGTAATGTTATATACCCGTCCAAGAAGATTCGGAAAAACTCTTAATATGAGTATGTTGCGATATTATTTTGAAAAAACAAACGAAGATAATTCATATTTATTCGAAAAACTTAATATTTCAAAGCAAGGTGAAAAGTACAAAGGGTATCAGGAACAGTACCCTGTCATAAGTTTATCGCTAAAAAGCATGAAAAATACAGATTTTGATAGTGTTTTTTCTGTTTTCAAACGTTTAGTATCAAAAGAGTTCGACAGACATTCCTATCTTCTTGACTCCGAAAAATTATCAAATAAAGATAAGGAAGAGTTTCGTCAGATACAAAATCGTGAAGCCAGTAAAGATATATACGAAAACTCTTTAAAATTTCTATCAGAATGTCTTTATTTGTATCATACAAAAAAAGTAATCCTTCTTATTGATGAGTATGATGTTCCGCTTGAAAGTGCATATTTTAATGGGTATTATGATAAGATGGTAAACCTTATCCGTTCAGTCTTTGAGAGTGTCTTAAAGACCAATAATTCTCTTGAATTTGGAGTGCTGACAGGCTGTCTGAGGATTTCTAAGGAAAGTATTTTTACGGGACTTAACAATCTTGATGTCTACTCTGTTATAAATAATAACTGCTCCTCATATTTCGGATTTACAGAGCAAGAAGTTATTGATATAACTAAATACTTTGGTATAAGTCAGAACACTGATTCTCTTAAAGAATGGTACGATGGATATCGGTTCGGCGAAAATGAAATATATAATCCATGGAGTATTTTAAAATATGTCAAGGCGGTATTGAATAATGATGAAATGCCACTGCTCTCTTACTGGAGCAATACAAGTTCCAATAATATAATCCATAAACTTATTACAGAAGGCAGTGATACGAACAAGGCTATCGTTGAAAATCTTATCAACGGAAATATGATCTCAAAGCCGTTATATGAAGATATAACATACAAAAACATTGATGTTAATTCAGATTTTATATGGAGCTTTCTGATGCATACAGGATATCTTAAAGCTTTAAAGACGTATCTTATCGGTAATACTTTATATGCTGATATGGTGATCCCGAACAGAGAAATTGTAAGCATTTACGAGAATACCATCATGGAATGGTTTGAGGAAAAACTTGTTGCAAATTCAAGAGAGGATTTGTTCAGGGCTGTTATAAACGGCGATACAGAACAGTTTGAAGAAATCCTTTTAGACTGGCTTGAGAATACAATAAGCTATTATGACACAAAAGAAAACTATTATCACGGCTTTTTATCGGGACTTTTGTCTGGATTCAAGGGATATCATACAAAATCCAATCGTGAGCATGGTCTCGGAAGAACAGATATAACCCTGCTTGAACAAAGACGTCATAAGCTTGCTGTTATAATTGAAATCAAGGTAGCTGATGAATTTTCAATGCTCGAACAGAAGTGCAATGAAGCACTACAGCAGATCGAAGATAAACAGTATGATATGCCATTAAAAAAAGAATGTTATCAGAAAATCATCAAGTATGGCATAGCTTTCAATAAAAAGTCATGTATGATTAAAATGGTTTAATAACAAACACAACAGCAATAGCAGTACCGCAAGTCAAGCGATACTGCTCTTATTTTTTTATTAGTTGTATAACTAAAACCTTTCCATAGCAACCTCTTTCATAATTTTATCATATCTTAAAAGATTTGTATAAGGATCATCAAAAAGAATGGCTGATGCGTCTGCAAATGAGTTTACTTCTTCCATGATCTCACCGTTTTTAGATCTGAAAAACAGATTTCTCATAAAGTTATTGTTATTAAGATCATGTACTTTTTTTACTTCGTCAAATATATTTATATCTGATTTTTTAAAAGGATTTTTTATATTTATACCGCCGTAACCTGTACGGGAGTAATAAATATAATATCGCTCTGCCAAAGTATTTTTTAACTCATTGTCTGCATTTGTACTTATATCTATATATGCTTTATCTACTACTCCGGGAGTGTTTTTCAGAAAAGCATGATAAACTGACGTATCTTTTCTCCACCCTTTTGAATAAATATATTTTTCTGCTATTTCTCTTGCTGTTTCAAGCGTGGTGATCTCTATACGTTCATCAAATGTCAGCGGAGTACTTATAAACGGAGTTTTACCGACGATACCATTTTCGTCAGGATCATTTCCGAGTAAAAATACCAACGAAAAACTCTGTTTTCCTGTTTTCCTTACTCCGAGATACAAGACATATTTTTCGTTGTCAAGAATATTGAAAAGGCATCTTCCGGTGTCTGCTTTTTTCTCATCTTTGTTTCTGATAAATTTCAGCAGATCAGACGGAGCGGAAAAGCTAAATCCTTTTTTAGATAAGGTCGGCCTGTTTTCAAGAGATTCTTCTGTAACGTCCTCACATCTGAGCAATGTATTACAGACAGGGCAATTACTTCCTGTATTTAACTTCTTCGTATAGGGTCTTCCGGAACATTTTTCGCAATAATATACTTCCACTTTATCCACCTGCCTGTTTCATGAGTTTATCAAATCTGAGCAGATGTGATTCGGGATCATCATAAAGAGCGTACAGGTCTGAGATCTCAAGAACAGGTACACTTCCCTCTTCGTAACGGAGAAATGTTTCTTCTATAAAATCAGGTTCTTTTTCTTTTTTGGCTTTCAGCTTCTGAAAAAATCCTTTCTTTCCGCTTTTCTTGCTCACATATTCAATTCCTGCACTCACAACAGAACGTGGCATTACAACTTCTTCGTTATATGGTATGCATTTTTTCTGTTCCTTCTTTTTACTTCCCGAATTATATGCATAATAATCCGCAAGAGGAAAATCTACAGTTCCCTTTTCTACACCGAAAAAAGAATGTGAATACTTTCCTGTAATAAATGATTTAGGCGTTCTAAGTCCGCTGTATTTGCTTTCAATAGGTCTTACAGCTTCCTCAATTCTGTCGTCATCGATAACTACAGAAGCCATGTCAAGTTCATTTATTTTTTCGATCTGATCAAATGAAACGGTCTTTAAATATTTTATTATCTTAAAAAGATTTAACCACGAATACATAACCATTCCCTCGGAAAACATCATTCCTGTAAGGGTACGATCAGGAGTTATCTTAAAAAGCAGTGAACTGTTTTCAAGACATATATAATAGAGAAGTTCTTCGTTTACATCTTTTGAAATATAATTTGAGAAAAAGTGCATAACCACTTCTTTTTCTTTTAAAATTTCATCAGGTATATAATAATAAGTTTTTCTTATACCTTCCGATCTTGCACCTATAGGACAAAATTTCAACATATAACTCACCTCTTTTCAAATACATATGGTTCTTTTTGTGATTTTTCATATCCTGATTCGGAAATGGATTCACTTAATGTTTCATACATTCTTACAAGCTCATAAAAACTTACTTCGGAACCTCCGCTCTCCTGCTCATAACTTACAAAAGGAACTGCTGTAAGAGTCTTTTCCTGCTTTGGTTCCCGTGCTACAACCATACGATATCTCAGCTTTCCCTGTTCAGACTTTTTAAGCTCAACAAAAGTATAGTATTTCTTGGCTTCGGTATTGATCTTCGCAGGAACAAAGCTTTTTCTCCAGTCTTCGTTTTCAGGAACGGTACTGCATTTGTTTCTTGTAAAATACATTTCAAAAGGAGGCAACTGAGGATCAGCCTCATAGTTATACAGCTCCTTATCATCAGTACCAAGAACAAAACTAAACGGAACGGCTTTCTGTGACGCAGAACACATAAAATTCTGAAACTGATTCAAAATTCCTTTGATACTCATAACATAATTTTCATCTTTTGAAAGCTCAAGTCTTATCATCGGATTAAGTTTTTCAGGCACGTCAATTTCTGTAGTCATTGTAACAGGTTTCGGTTCATTTTCTATTCGTGCTATATACTCATCATAAATTTTTTCTTCGCTCATTATCATATATTCAAGCAGATCGGGTATCCTGTACCAGAAATCAATCAGATCTTCGGCTTTGCATAAAAATCCTTCTGTCGAAAAAATCGCTCTTCCGAATTCATCTTCGCCTACTATATGACAAAATCTGCACAACATACATATATTATTAGTTTTAAAGAACATAAAACTATCAGCTGTACTGTTAAGTATGTCACATTTGCTTTCGGGCAAAATATCTCTTACCTTAAACACATGACTTATTATCTTACGGTAATCATTATACGCCTCAGACTGATTGCTAAGCCAGGAAGGTATATACATATCGATATAATCATGTGTTTTGGTTCTGCTATATAAAAATACATCAGGTTTCATAACCACTCACCTATCTTTCCTAAACATTAACAACTGCTACGCCACCGATATCTCTTTTCTTTTCCCAGATAAGATTATCGGCAACACGCAATGAATTGTATGGAATTTTTATATATTTCAGAATTGTATCTGTTTCTTCCTTTTGTGATTTTAATATTTTCATTTTATTTTTAAATTCTTTTGACATTCGTGTAAGTACAGACGCTTTTTCCATTTCGCTTACTTTTATACATATGTCTGTTACTTCTTCACTTACAGTTGTGTATATGCTGTAAAACAGTACGGAATCTATTCCATATGGTATTATTTCAGCTTCAGGACTGATTTTGTTTGTCTGAGGATCAACTGCATTTCTGCCGACCGCCGATGTTCTGATTATACCGATATTCCATTCGTTTCTTTCGATTATACGGACTGCCGGTTCAAAAGCGTGAAGAAGTCTGTCAATAAGAACTTCATTATCACACAAAACTTCAGGCGAATCATCTTTTGTAAGAACAAAAAGTACTGTTACCTTTTTATTTACAAATCTGTTGGTATTGAAAAATGTATTTATATCATCATTTCCGAGTGCGGAATTAAACTGGCCTGCAGTAGAACTGCGACTTAGTCTGACCGCATCTGCGAATATAAGTATAACATTGCTTCTCAATAATTCATCTCTTACATCTTTGACATTTTCATCGGATCTCTCATTTACGAGTTCTTCGATAAAACCACCCTTGTAATCTATAAAACTTACCGTACAGAGCGGTTCTGATACATTATAACTGTCATCATGAATATTCAGCATATATTTTTTTGTATTTTCCGTACTTACAGATGAAAAACTTCTGTTATTTCTTATAGAAAATCTTCGTATATCCCCTATGTTTGTTTCTTCTGTATTTCCGGCATAATACGGCAATATCTTGAACAAATGCTGTTTGTTCTGTGTTTTATCGTATACTTCAACATTTCCTGAAATAAATGTATCGCAAATTCCCGAAAGAAATGCTGTTTTTCCTGAACCGCTTATACCAAGCATAGAAATCTTTATATCATTCATTTCAATTCACACCCCTTATAAATACTCCGGAACATCGTCCCCTATAAAACAATATTTTTCTTTTGGAGAAATATTTTTCATATTTCTGATCCTTGGATATCTGTTTTTTCTCATCATTGAAAGAAATCTTTCAACCGCTCTCGCATTTCCGGTCTTGTCATCTCTGTTCTGATATAGATTTTCCATATACTCACGTACTTTGCACAAGGCTTCTTCAGTATAGTAGTCCTTTGAATCCCTGCACATCTTTTTAAATATTTCTGTAAGCTGACAAGGTGTATAATCTTCAAAGTCATATCTTGTACATCTCGAAAGTATACCTGCATTTGCAGATATAAAAGATTCATATTCTGTTTTATAAACTATAAATACAACATTAAAATCTTTTCTCTGCTCAACCATTCTGTTCATCATCGCATTAAGTGCTGCATGACCATAATTTTTGTCTTTTGATAGCTGGTAAGCTTCTTCTATGATAAGAACTGTATTGTTCTGTATTGCAAGATCAATTTTTTCATTTATTATTTTCTGCGAATCACCCACATGAGTTCCGATAATGCCTGACGCATCAACTATTATCGGTTTTTTTCCGCCCATTATACCCGTAGCATAGTACAACTGTGCCACAAGTGAGGCAGCTGTTGATTTTCCGGTTCCGGGATTTCCTACCCATATCATATGTTCAGGTCCGGGATATTCTATTCCTTTGTCCATGCATTCGTCATACAGATTGCACTGGTCGTCAAACATTTTCTCCAGAAATTCCATACCGATATAGTTTCTGAGTTCTGCATATGCTTCATCTCTTGTAGATGCTCCGAACCCTTCAAAAAGATTTTGCGAACTGTCAAAATCTTCTTTTATTATTACAGCCTGCGACTCTCCTGATCTCATACGTGCATTGCTTATGACCGTTTTGGAAAGCGTCACTATATCTCTTGCATTTCCAAAAGTCTTTCTGTCACGTTCCTTGTAAAGATTTACAAAGTAACAGCCAAGCTTGCTGTCAACTTCATTGTCAAAATACATTTTTTCTTTATTCACGCATTCTCTGAATATTTTTTCAAGAACTTCAGGTTTATAATCATCAATATTTATGACATTTCTCATATCAAATCTTGACGGCAGACCTTCATTCATATTGAAAAACTCACTCATACGTGAACGATATCCTGCTATAACAACGCAAAAATGATAACGTGGATTTGTCATGGCTGCAACAAGCGTATTTATAACTTCAGCGCAGTAGTTTTCACCCGAACTGTTTGAGTCACCTGAATTTATCAGTGAGTAGACTTCATCTATAAACAGAACACCTTCCTGGGCACGTTCAATGGCATTTACGGTATTTATAGCCGAAGAACCGACATACTGACCAACAAGCGTATCTCTTGAAGCAAATACCGTATGCCCTGATTTTAATATTTTATGTTTATACAATATACGTCCTATAAGCTTTGCAATCTCAGTTTTTCCAACACCGGGATTTCCCTGTATCACAAAATTCGGTACTTTAAACTGACCGCTTTTTGAAATGATATTTTCAAATCTTTCAGACGAATATATATTATCATTTTTCTCCTGTACAGTTTCAGTATTGTACTTTAAAAAGTTTTCAAACTCATTTATATTTCTTAAGATCACATCATAGGCGCTTTTCCAGCCACTGTCCTTACGACTCTCCAGAAGTTTCCATGGATCTTCCAGTGAATACTTTATACCTTTTTGTGAATATATTTTTCTGAGTATTTCAGAACTGAAAACTATACTGTCTTCTTCGCAATCAAGCATATAGATCTCTATACGCTCACGAAAAGTATTAAGTCCGCTTTCTGACTGTGTACAGAAAAACAGCATCGTACTTACTATATCATCTATAACTTCCGATTTCCATTCAAAAGACAGTCTTTTGGTTGTTTCACCTCTTTTACAGCCAACTATTGCCCAGTAAAAGAGAAGATTTCGCATCTCGTCACACCCCGGCTGTTTAACTACCAGACAAGTGTCAGAGTTAAACGATCTCTCACCGTCATTATCCTCTGATATAAAAAGCGACGACATTGAAAGCTCACTGTTTGATGTCAGCATCTGCTGTATTTCTTTAGTTCCAAGTCCTTTTGAAAGGAAAATACAAATGTTTCTGTTCTCACCTGTCATAGACTTCCAGTTTTCAAAAAGACGATTGTAGTTACGACGGCTTACACTGTCTGTCCTGTTTATGAAATCATCAAGGCTGGTAAAAATAATAGCTGTCCTTTTTTTGCGATACTTCATAAGTGCTTCTGCTTTATGTATAAAATCAGCATCACTTTCCATCGGATAACGCATTTTCGGATTTTCTGCTTTTGATTCTTTTTTCTTTATGCTATCATTTTTCTTTTCTTTTACTCCAAAAACATTAAACAGATCATCTTCTGTTTCATCATCATTATCTTCTTTTTTTGCACTTTCATCTTTACTTTGCAGACAAAGAGAATAGTTTAATGCACTTTCCCTGTCATGAAAATAAAGCCCCATACCGCTTCCTGAATAAAAAACAACACATTCATACCCTATTTGCCTGAGATATCCGCATAAATAATGCTCAAAACTTACTATCTGCAGATCAGGAGTACAGAACGAATCTGTTATATTTCCTGATATACAGAATATTCGGTGCGAAGAATATTCAAAAATAGACTTATTCAAAAGATATCACCTCTGTCTGCGAACTATTTTCTGCGGATTTGATATGCGTTCCTTTTTTTCAATTGTTGATGCATTTTTATTTCTTGTATCTTCACGGCATTTTATATTGACCGATTCAATTTCTCTGCAACTTGTTTTCAGTCTTTCTATTATATCTTTTCTGTATTGTTCACGACTTTCCTCTGAACACTCTACATCGTTATTTTCAATTATTATCTGTGTTTTTATTTCATCTTCATCATCAGTATACGGTATCATCGAGATAACAAGTTCTTCTCCTGTCAGAGCACACTTGTATGTTCGCTCACTGGCTTTTACAGGATCTCCGTCAGTATAAAGCGTTTTTTTGAGTTCAAACCCTTTTCCTGTAAGCGTGTTATAGATATTTCTCTCTGCTTTCATACGATTAAGACTATATGTCATAAGATAAAAAGCATCTGATACCGACTCTATAAATTCATGACGAAGATTACTTATTTCTGCTATCATTTCTTTAAGTTCGGATACAGAAATATCTCTGTCTGTATAACTTTCTATCTCTGATATCCTGTCCATGATAGTTTTATCATTACCCTCCATAAAATCGGTAAGATCAAGCGTAACTGTTTTTTCCTCTTCTTCCCTGTATTCAACTTCTTTTATAAAGTCAGCGTATTCTCTGACTTCTGCTATCATAAAAGCTATACTGCTTTTATAGTATATTTTTTCTTTTTCTTCAGCGTCAGAACGATAATGTTCCATATATATTTCTGTTATAGCCGACGTAGCAAGACTTATTGCCGACTGATAACTCTCTATTAAAATGTCATTCTGAGCCTGCCTGATATATTTGTCTGCTGTATCAGTCCCAAGCTGTTGCGAAAGTCTGAGTGCATCACCAATCAATTCTTCTGCTCTGCTTTTGGCCAGGAGAGCTTTTGCTTTTTCGTCCTGCTGTATTTTTTCTGACTGACGCAATACAGTTTCTCGCAAAGAAGATAATCTTGTTATCATATCAGAATTACTTCTGTTGATCATATCATGATAACTTTTTTGAAAATCGGCATTCATTTTTTCTATTTTGGCAAGAGTAGACTTTTCTGATTCTCTTAAAAAATTTTTAAAAGAATCAGTTGTACTGTTTTTTATGAAATCAACGGATTGGCTATGGAGTTCTTTAAGACTTTCTGTCAACTCTGATATACTGTTATCAAATTTTTCAGTTTGTGTATAAATATTATCTCTCACCGATTTGTTGAGAGCGTCTATTTCTTTGCTAAGTCCGTCTATTTTTTTCTGTTCCTGTTTTTTATTATAGTTATGAATCGCTATAGCCCCTGCAAATACGCATCTGCCTGCTGCTTTAGCCATGTTTTCTGCAACATTTGAAGCTGCTATCATCATCATAGCAGGCGTAAAAAAAATAGATCCTGTACTTATTCCGCTCATCTCAACATTCTCCTTTTTGCCGATATTTCTTTTATGCGTTTTTCTATTGCTGTGTCTTTTATACTTTGCAATGCTTTTTCTATATTATCAAAACTTCTGTTGCTTTCAATAACGACTCCGACTCCATGCGATGCGCTCTTTATCTGAGCAACCAGATTTTCTGCAGTTGCCATAAGATTTTCAGCAGTTCCGTTCCCTGTGTATTCAACATAGATCCCTATTGAATTTATAATGACAGTTTTATCAGGACAGACAGGAAATATGGATATGCTTATGTTTTTTCCGGCTTCCCTTGCATAGATATTATATTCTTTTCGTATATCACTGTCTTTAAAACCTTTTTTTATTATTTCACACCCTCTTGCATCTGCAAGTTCTCGCACGATATCAGAAGATATAACTACCGCGCGCATATATGAGGAAATAAAATTTGTATGAATGTACTGCATAAGACTGCACATTCTTTTATGAATTTCTGTTATACTGCGTATCATATCAGCCAGTTCTTCAAAACCGCAGATATTTCCGTACTTTCGTTGATTTTTCAGAAAATCCACTATTTTTTCTTCACGGCTATCACCCTTGCATTTGCAAAGTCTCCCGGTAAATTCTTCGTATTTTTCTATCTGCAAAAGCAAATCACTGTACTCACCGCCACACCAGAAATCAAATGTATCACTTGCTTTTTCAGATTTAAAAAACAGTTCTTTTTCAAAAAAATCACTCTGTATTATTCTGAATTTTTCTGAATCAATAAATTCTTTTATCTGTATAACATATGATTCAAGCTGAAAAAAGTATCGTTTCCACTGCTCAAAACTCTTTTTTATTCTGTCCTCTATCGACGCTATCTGAAACTCCAGACTTGACGAATTTGCCATACACGCTTCATAAAATCCGAGTCTGAAATCAACTTTTGTCTGCTCCATCTGCATAAGCAACGCGTCAGCAGCATTTGGTTCAAAAAACTCGTGCGGATAACTTTTGGAAAACTCGCAAAATATATCATAAACTTTTTCCATACGTTCTTCTGCTTCCTGCCTCTTAAAGTTCTCCTTCTGAACAATGCGATGCTCTGTGTTGTGAAGCTCCTTAAATATTTCTTTTTCTATGCGATCCATCTCGATACGCATATCATCATTTTCTCTTTTTAGCTTTGCATAATCAGTGTTTATTTTCTCTACTTCAGTATTCAGATGCTTGTTCATCTGTTTAGTATAGCGTTCAAATTCCTTTTCGTACTCCAGATCAAGAGCTTCATTATGAGATATTATTTTTTCATGAATATCTGCACGCATTTCTTCAAGTTCTGTATTTATGGTATTTTCATAATTTTTTCTTATAGATTCCATATTTTCAGAATTGTTTTTATACTGCATACGTAATCTTTCAAGTTTACGACTTAACAATACTGTCTGCGCACTCATAATTTTCACCCCTGTTTAGATATTCAGTTCATCATCTATCAAAGATATTACAACAGACCTTTTTTCAGCCAGCTGAGAAATATGAAGCGCTATCTCATCTATCTCATTTCTGATACTTTCAAGTCTTTCCGAGATAGTATCATATCCGTCATCGCTTTTGTAATATCTGAGAATATCATTAAAATATGCGAGCTGTTCTCTTAAATTATCTGTATTTTCAGAATTTTCAGTGTTCTGTCTTATATCTTCAGAAAGCTTATATTTTTTTATTTCAAGTGATGAAACATCTTCTTTTAGTGTCCTGAGATCTTCGATTTCTGATTTTATATTTTCTGATCTCTTTTCAAGTTCTTCTTTTTTCAGAAGAAGTTCATTGTTTTCTCTCTGAAGTTCCGATATCATTTTTTCCATATTACTTACTTCAAGTTCAAGAAGTCTGTTTGTTTCGGAAACTAAAGCATATTCTGAAATATCCGGGCTGTCAACAGCTTTTTTCTCTTCAAAATTAAGATATAACATATCAAGAGAAGAGTCATAACCTAACTTTACTTCAGAACAACTACAGCTTCCGTTGCTTACGTTTTCCCTGCCTCTTATCTCATAGTAAGTTTCTATAGGTCTGTCAAAAATAATTGATGCTGACTTCAGTACATACAATTCTGAAGGTTTGTACTGAACAGAAAATTTTAACTTTCCTGACTCGCTGTTTACAGAAGGATTTATGCACTGTATAACTGATGGTATCTGTATAAATAAATTTGGTCTGGACTCAACCGGTTCTATACTCTGAACTATTTCAAACTTCAGATCACCTTTTAAAAATGATTCACAAACCGGATCTTCAAAAGTCAGTATACATTCATTTCCTATATACACTGCAAAACACCTCTCTATTTTTTAATATGGATAAAAGTTAATATTGTTTTCTAAGATATCGGCTATCTTATTTCCCATAGAATCTTCGGCAATAACCAGAACACTTAATTTTCCGTCTTTTTCTTCAAACGTTATACCAAGTTTATCACACTGACATTGTTTGATCCCGATAATCGCATATGGTTCTATACAGTCACCAAATACACTTGAAGGATTTGTTACATCAGACTTGCTTTTATGTCTGCGTGAAACAGCAACTCTGAAGCTCTCTTCCTTTTCAACAGGTATATCAAATTTTTGTACACTTCCTTTTTCGTTATCGAGAAGTTTTATAAATTGTATTCGTCCAAAACGCTTATTGTTAAGAATGATCCCATAATCATATTCCCGGTCAATATACGGAAAAGCTGATTTTTCATCATTTGTTTTTTCTGTTTTGTCATTGTCACAAAACATCTTTGTGATGTATGAGATACATTCTTCCATGGATATTCTGTTTTCTCTTTTGAACATTGTCATTTTTTCAAGTACATCAGAAAACAGAACATATTCAGGTGGCAGATATTTTTTTGATATGACCGGACCTTCTGTATCAGCCATCATAAAATATTCATCTTGTGGCATATTTATATATTCAAAAAAATCCTTATCCGTAAGAATTTTAAACAAATACATGCCACAAGAATAAACTTCTGATGCATCATCTATTGTATAATCGCCCATAAATTTCTGCGGGTCCTGATATTTTCCGATATATTCTTTATTTTCTGCCGACTTTAAAAACAAATCTATTTTATTTATTAGTTCCATAGCAGTTCCCTATACCTCAAAACTTACTTCTACGTTTCTGTTGTGATCATTAAGATCTTCGGCATTTACTGTCATTATTCCTTTTGAATCAAAGGAAAAAACAGTTTCTATACGTTGCTCTCCTCTGTCCATAGGAATTATATCATTGAAAATAAATTCACCGATTTTTCTGTAAGAAATATTGCCGAAATCATTTGGATCACCACTGTATTCGTACAGTTCAAAACGCATTTCTGTTTCAAATCTTCCGTTGTTTGTGTATACATGACGAGCTTCAAAGTTTTCATCTATATCTGTGCCTGCACTGATAATAGGATTCATGTACATTTTGCCTTTTTCATTTCGGCATATTATGCCAATAGAATTTAAAAGCTTATTTACTACATGAATATTTTCATCACAAGCCTTTATAGCGGCTCCTCTTGCCACTACACTAAGATATTTTTCATTGTCATGTATATCAGGTGCGCATATTATATTGGTTCCTGAATATGTATCCTCAAGATATTGACGTATGTACGGATCATTACTCATTCCGCCTATAAATAATATGTGATCTATATTATAACCGGCTACATCGTCATTTGATATCAGTTCTTTTACCCTTTCATACAAATCATCACACGCAGATATATATTCATTAAAAGAAAGATCAAGATGAAATCTGCAATTATCAGGACATATATTTTTCTTTTCACATATGTCACAAATATCATCAGCATCTATACTCACGCTGTCATTTTTTTTGTACAGTTCTTTTTTTACCTGTTCTGAAAGCAGTTCTATCTTTTTTCTGATCTGCTTTCTTGAAGTACCCCATACAGTTGATGTATCAATGATATTTTGTCCGGAACATTCTTTAAACTGTTCAAAAATGATTTTACTTATCCTGCCGTCAAAATCTGTTCCGCCAAGATGTCTTATTCCGTCGGCCGCAAGCACATTAAAACCTGTTACACCGTTATTTCCTTCAAGTTCTATAAGCGCAACGTCTATCGTACCGCCACCGATATCAACAACATATACATTTTCACCTGATCTGAAGTTATTATCATTATAAGCAAGCACAGCCGCAACCGGTTCTTTTATTATCTCAATAAGAGTGATACCGGCACGTTTTACAGCGGCTGCAGTCCTTTTTATCTGATCTTCTCCGAATTTTGCAGGAACAGTAACGACTGCTCTGAACTTTTTTTCATCGGGAAATCTTTCGGAAAGACTGTTTTTAACCTTTTTTAGTATCTCAAAAGCTACGTCTTCTGCTTTAAAACGTTTCCCGTCAATATCCCAGCTCTTTATTCTGTCGTCCATAAATATTTTTGAAGATGAAATAAATGCTGACGGATTTACTAAGGCTGCATCAAGTGCAGGCTGTCCGACCAACATTTTGCCTCTGTCATAATAAATACACGAAGGAAGAATAGTACTTCCGTCATCAAACTTCAGAAACTCAATATTTCCAAATATATTCATCCAGCCAACAACAGTGTTTGTAGTTCCGAGATCAATGCCTATATTCATAGCATCACCCTCTCATTCCTATAACCATGCGAATTATTTTCCATACAATATAAACCCCGATACAAGCCGCTAATATCGGCAGTGACGAGGTTACCAGAATTGCAAATATTTCAGAAAAGCTTTCTGAAACAGACATACCTGCAAAACCTGAAAGCTTATTTTTTAAGAAAAACAGTATGGTAGTCATAAACGATAAAATTATTGTTGTATTAAAATCATACTGTATGTGTGTCTTATCCTTGTTTACATATACTATAAAGCTTATAAATAAAAAAGAAATAGCAAACATACCTGCGGCCGCTTTTGCAGATGGAACAAATTCCTCCATTACCCGTCTGAGTTCTTCAAGTACTTCACCGGATAAAAAAGCGTCCTTTAGAGATGTTGCTATCATGAAAAAGAAAAAAGCTACGAATACAGTGACCATAAACGCAACAGGAGATGAGGCAAATCTTATACGACTTTCATTATTTCTCACTCTGCGTGCAAAATAAATGTCGTCATCGCCCTCAGCAAAATTTCTTATTGCCATTTTTCCTGTTACAGTGTGATCAAATCCACTGCATATCGTAGCTCCGTCCCCATAATAATCCCCATAGATATGCACCCTTACACGATCTTTTCCTGTTTCGTCATCACGAGGTCTTATCTCAAAAGAGTATAATGTATCGCTGAAACTTTGCTGATATAAAATATAATGTCTTAACTTAGTAGAAAAACTTCTTGGTTCTTCCCTTAGCGGACGAACATTTTCAACTACACCGCTTATTGACTTATACTTTTTATATTTTTGAGAAACAGAAATTTCACGTTTGTTTTTCTGGTTCACTTTTTTCTGCGATTTTATCCCTTTATCATTGTACTGTATCTTAGGTCTGTTTATAAGACTTTGTTCCGAAACATCTTCGTATTTTAATGCCGCCTTACAAACCGGACATTTTACACCTGATTTGGTATTTCCGGTATATGGCTTGCCCGGACAAGCCGGGCAATAAAAAATCTCCATATATACCCCTCCATCATAAAGAAGTTCTTATCTCTTCTTTACTGACACGTATTCTTTCAGTTCATCAGTAAGGATTCCGAACATTTCGAGGAGTGCCTTTGTATCTTCATTCACTGTGAAGATAAAAAGAAGTGACAAGAAAGTATTCCATGTGAGAGCTCTCTGTCTTTTCTCAAATGCAAGTACAGACTGTCGGCTAAGTCCAACGATATCTGCGAGTTCTGCCTGAGTAACGCCCATCTTTGCTCTAAGTACAACGATGTTCTCAGTCATTCTGTCAATTAAAAGTTTTTTTGTTTCTTCGGTCATTAAAATCACCCCATAATAAAAATAAATTAAAATATTAAGCCTAATAAACATATTATATTTAAAATATCATATATTTATTACTTACTAATGATTATAGCACTAAAAAAACATTCTGTCAATAGTCACAAACAATATGTTAAACATATTTTATGTATTTTTGTATATTTCACCAAATGCATTGCTCATTTTTTGTACCTAAGATACAATAAAATTTGAAAATCATGTTTATTTTTTTGCATTTTAACGACATTATGTTTCTTCTTTCATTTTTTCCGTATATGCTTTTCCTGTATATTTTTTAAAACATTTGCTAAAATAATTGGGGTCAGGAATTCCTACTTCTCTTGCTGTTATATACATTGCTGTTTTCTTATGAAGAAGCTCTATTGCTTTATCCATTCTGCATTTAGTTACATAATCAACAAAACTCATGCCTGTTTCTTCTTTAAAACGACGGCTCAGATAACTTGGATTAAATCCGAACTTATTTGCTACATATGTAAGATTTATTTCAGAATTTTTATAATTGTTATTTATGAAGTCGCAGATATTACCCATTCCACCGTAAAAGTTCTTATCCGTTTTTTTCTCTTTTTCTTCTTCATGCGTTCTTACTCCGCTCTGTTCAAGTTCAGCAGTCACCTTCTTTAAGGCTTCCATAACATTTGCACGCACTATAGGTTTTGTAAGATACTCGCATACACCTATCCCGACACACTGTCTTGCATATTCAAATTCGTTCATAGCCGTAAGAACTATTATTTTCAGATGCGGATACTGTCTCATTGCGATCTTTGAAAACTCTATTCCGTCCATAAAAGGCATTTTTATATCAACAAAAGCTATATCAGGACGCAATTCATCTATTATATTTATCGCTTCTATACCGCTCGATGCTTCTCCGACGATTTCAATTCCAAACTGTTTCCAGTCAATAGTCAGTTTCAGAAGATTTCTTACTGACTTTTCATCATCTATAATCATTACCTTATACATAATCTGTCACCTCATTACTATCCGGGAAAGGTATAATAAGCTCTATCTCACAGTATTCTCCTTCTACACTACGTATCTCCACAACGTCTTCTATACGTTTTATGTGATAGAAGTTTCTTATTCTGTCTATTGTACCTTTAAAACCGAAACTTTTTTTATTCTGACCGCTCATTAACTGAGCGATCTCATCTTTTCCCATCCCTATACCGCTGTCATATATTACTATATGTATTTTATCATCTATAGAGTATATGCTTATTTTAATTATGCCTTTTTCTCCTTTGGGACGTATCCCATGATAAATGCAGTTTTCCACAAGTGGCTGAAGTATCAGTTTCAGTATCACGACAGGTTTGAGATCTTCCTGTATATAATACTGGTCTTCAAAAAGATTGTCATATCTGTACCTGAGAAGTTTTATATAACTTTTAACAATGTCAACTTCATCTGCGATCGTGATATTATCGTTTCCTTTACTTAAAAACTTTCTGTAAAAGTTACCCATAGTCTCAACCGCTTCATAAACTTCTTCTCTTGAGTTTTCAAAAGCCATACAGCCTATGGTGTTAAGTGTATTATATAAAAAATGCGGTTTTATCTGTTCCTGTATAACATTCATCTCGGCTATCTGCCTCTGCTTTTCCTGTTCAACAACTTCTTCGATAAGCTTATTTATACGGATTATCATATCATTATAGCATTTTTTCAGTCTGCCTATTTCGTCATCATTGGTTTCTATACTAAGACAAGGCGGAGTTTCACCGTCTACATTTTTCATATTGTCCGCAAGCATTTTTACAGGATACGTTATGTATTTATTTATAAATGTATTCAGGATAAGCAATACAGAAGACACTATAAATATAACAAGCAGAATGGTAGCTATCGTATTTGTAGTAAGCCCTGAAAAATAACGGATAGGAGTACGGCATACCAAAACAATATCCGTATCAGGAACTTTACGACTGCTTATTATGCATTTTCCGATTTTTTCAGAAAAATCACCACTTAAAAGCTCTGATTTTCGTTCACGTATTATATCGGTCTTTTCTTTTGGAATAGTAGAATATATAACTTTTCCTTTGTCATCCATATACATTATGCTGTCTTCGCCTTCAGAAAAGTTTTCATAATCAGCAACAAGCTTACTCACATTTATATTTATAACCAGCATTCCAAGAGGTTTCTGTGTGTCAAGGTCATTTATCAGTCTTGCAAACGATACTACATTAAGAGAAGTATTGTAAACAAAAGCACCTTTTGTATTTGATATTATCTGATAACCTCCGTCAAGTGAGGCGACTTTTCCATACCAGTCATCTGCAAAAATTATAAACTCATCAGGCTTTATTATTCCTATACCGGTATTTACATAACTTTTATCATTTCTGAAAATAAACACTGAATAACTTCCCGAATAAGAATTAAGTATATGATATATTTCTCTCTGGACCGTACTTGCATTTACACTTTTTGCGTTTTCACTGCTGATAAACTCAACTACAGTATCATTGAACATTATCATTTTACTCATATTATTTACGTTGTTTACAACTGACAGTATACTTTGTTCAGCAGAATTTAACCTGTCATTATTTTTCTGAAATGATGTTTCAAGGACTTGATTTTTCATAAGAGAATAGAAAAAAACCGAACACAAAAGCATACATATTATTATTGTTACAACAAATATATACTGTACTTTGGTTTTTATACTTTGATTTAAAAATTTATCTGCAAATTTTTTCATCATTGTTATCCACTCCCCCTATATAATAAGTTTTTTATTCCGGCGACAAGGCTATCGCCAATAACAGCAGTAAAACAGCCACAAACCAACCGATTTTGCTTAGTTTTCTTTTTCTTATACTGTTTACGTAATAATATAATTTTCTTTTACCGGTTACATCTACATAATATATATCAAACTCCGGATTATACACTATTTTGCATTTTTCGCCTATTGTACTGCAAAACAAAGATGCAACATGAAGAGAAAATCTTTTTCTTTCAAGTATAGAATCAATCACCGTATGATTTGCCTTGTCCGACAAAACTTTACAGACATCACTGTCTGACAAAAATGTCTTCCAGATAGTATAACTGCTCGCAACATCATGATCATCAGCAAGTTCTTTGAGTTTTGACAATACAAGTTTTTTTACAAATTTATCTCTTTCCTGCGGATTTTTCAGATGTATATTACGATTTCTTATAACATCGACATCATCAAAATCAAAATCGTATTTTTCTTCATTGGCTTTACTGCTTTCCTTATAAAAAGTCTCCTCAACCGGTATGCTACTGTCATTTTCTGTTTCTTTGCGAGGATAGTATGTATATAATTCCTCTACGTTTCCGGGTGTTATCCCAAGTTCGGTTATGTCTATATAAACCACATCATCTACTGTATCCGAACTGACGATAAAAGCCTCATTTTTATCTGATTTGTCTGAGGCATATTTCAGTGCCTGCTTGTATGCGTCATGTATTTTTCTGAACTGTTCGGGAAACTCTTCAGGATTGTTCTTTTTGGCAGCAGCTGCATAAGCTCTTTTTATTTTTTTTATATCTGTCGTTTGTTCTATCCCAAGTATATCCCACCACATACTGTCAGAACCCCCACTCATCTATCATCTTTTCAAGCATACTGTATGCATTTCTGATTTCGTGTTTATTATTTGTCTGCAAAGTTCTTTTAAACCGTAAAAGATATTCTTTTATTATTTCTCTCTCATCAGGTAATGCTTCTTCGTAAAGAGCTTCTGCCCTTGATATAAGAAGGCGATTTTCTTCTTCATCAAAAGGACTTATCTTCAGAGCTTCAAGTTTTTTTATACATTCGCTTATCTGTTCATCTGTCATCTGATTTCTTTTACTCAAAATTGTTTTAGAATAATTTTTATTATCATTTGTTACAACATCTACAACCAAAATGCCGTTTATATCATATGTAAGACGTACCGAACAAATGATTTCATCTTTTTTGGTCTTTGGACACTGTACTTCAAGTTCTCCGAGAAAAAGATTTTTGGCAGGTAACATACTCTCACCCTGATATATCTTAATGTGAACACGTTCCTGATCATCTTTTATCGCATTGAAAATATTTACACGACTTGCCGGCAGAGATGTATTTCTCGGAATGAGAAATTCCATAAGTTCTTCATTTGTTTTTGTTTCATAAACAGATATTCCGAGAGAATAAGGACATATATCGGTAAGTATTATATCTTTGAGTTCGTTGTTTCTTGCCTTTATTCCGCCGAATATACCTGCCCCGATAGCTATTGCCGTATCCGGATTTATACAGTTTTCAGGGCTTCTGTTCATAAGCTTTTCTATAAAAGCCTTGACTACAGGCATATGACATGAACCGCCGACAAGTATTATCTCTTCTATGTCGTCAACAGAACATCTGCTGTCGTGAAGAGCTTTTTTTATAGGAAACGATATTTTATTAAATATATCGGCAGAAATTTTTATTAATCTATTGTTATCAAGTACTGCCGAATACTGTTTTCCATCAATGTTTGATATCATAACTGTCATAGGAGAATCAGTGAGTGCCATTTTGCACTGTTCTGCATTTTTATATATTATAGCTCTGCTTTCAGGGCTGAGTGTACTTTCATCAAGACCGTTTTCATCGCAGAAATATTTTACTATGGCATTGTTAAAATCTTTTCCGCCAAGCTGATTGTCCCCTGAAACGGCAAGAATTTCTATAACACCATCAAAAGTATCGACAACAGATATATCCAATGTACCTCCGCCAAAATCAACTATCATATATGTACCGTCTTCAAACTTATTTTTCTCTATATATGCCAGTGCCGCTGCCGATGGTTCATTTATAAGTCTTTCAACATTGAGTCCTGACAACTTTGCTGCAAGTTTTGTAGCGTTACGGCAGTTGTCATCAAAATAAGCAGGAACACTTATAATAGCTTCTTCTACCGGTTCGCCAAGAAAAGCTTCGGCATCCTGTTTTATCTTTCTCAGTACAAAAGATGAAAGTTCTTCCGGAGAGTATTCATTTTCACCAAGTTTATATTTTCGATTTGTCCCCATATATCTTTTAAATTCTGACACTGTACATCCCGGATGAGAAATAAGTCTTTGTGCTGCTGCTTTTCCGACAAGCACTTCACCTTTTTCATCTATACTTACAGCAGATGGTGTATATATATCACCAAGAGAATTTTTTATCATTATTTTCTTTCCGTTTTTCCAGCACACTGCAAGGCTGTTTGTCGTTCCGAGATCAATACCTATTATAGCCATTATATTCTCCCCTTTTTTAGTCGAATGCATAAATAATTATATATCTATTATACTTTTTTTTATTAAGTTTTGCAACTTATATTTTTCTGAAGTGATAATTTTCTTGATTTTCAACATTAAAAAAACCAAACAGAAATCGGACAGTACCACATCAATGTAATACTGCCCGATAATCATAAGGAGAAATATTTCATCTGTATTTTTAACCTTTTACTGCACCTGCAATAAGACTTTCCTGAATCTTTTTACTCATAAATGAATAAATAAGCAATGTCGGGAATGTTGCTATACAAAGCGCAGCACCTATAGGACCCCATTTTGTTGTATATGAACCACAAAGTGTCTGTATTCCTACAGGAAGTGTTCTGTAATCAGAATCACTGATAAATATTACAGCGAACATAAGTTCATTCCATGCCTGAAGAAATGTAAAAATTGCAACTGTTGAAATAGCCGGCATCATAAGAGGAAGCATTATCTTAAAAAAGATACCAAATGTTCCACAACCGTCTATACACGCTGATTCTTCAAGTTCTTCAGGAATATTTGCCATAAAGCTTCCGAAAATCATAATTGCCATTGCCAGTGCAAAAGCAGTATAAGGAATTATAAGAGCCTGATATGAATTGGTCATCTTAAAAGATCTGAGAATAAGAAATACAGGCAATATAGCTGCATGGATCGGAACAGTGAGACCGAGCATAAAAATATTATTAGCAAGCTCTCTGCCTTTCCATTTCATTCTTGTCAGCGCATAGCACGCCATAAGAGCACATACAATAGTGAAGAAAATAGTAGCACCTGTTACTATAGCACTATTGATAAAATACTTGCCCATGTTTCCTACTTCCATAGCTTCTTTATAGTTTGAAAAGAGCCAGTTTTCAGGAAGTCCTATAACATTATCACCAAAGATCTCGTTATTTTCTTTAAGAGAGAAAGTAAACATCCAGTACAAAGGAAATACACATACCAATGTCCAGAAAATAAGAACTATATATGATATAATCGGAAACTTCTCTCTTGGAGTTGCCTTTTTACCATTTATCTCGTTGTAAGTATAATTTTTTTTCATTAGTATTCCTCCGTCTTTATACAGCGTTTTATAAGAATCGCAAAGAAGAAACAAAGGAATATGATAGAAACTGCGATCGCACTTCCGAATCCATATCTGCTCTGTCCAAATATCATTGTAACCATAAGCGTACTTGGAACTTCACTTGCATGGTCAGGTCCACCGCCTGTAAGTACATATATCATATCAAAAGCTTTAAGTGAACCGGTAACCGCAAATATTACGCATATCTTTATAACCGGTTTAAGAAGTGGTATGATTATTCTTGTTGATACCTGCCAACCATTTGCACCATCTATCTTTGCAGCTTCGATAACATCAGGAGATACACTCTTTACACCTGCATACATAAGAAGCATATGATATCCTACATACTGCCAGAGTGTTGGCATAAATACAGCAAGCAACGCTGTCTTTTGTTCACCTAGCCATGTATGACACCATGAATCAAGTCCCATTGCTTCAAGTGCAACATTAAGTATACCGTATCTTGGATTGTATATTTTAAGCCACAACTGACCGATAACAACTGTAGAGATAAGAACAGGAATAAAGAAGACTGTCATAAAAAATCTTTCGCCCTTTATTCCTCTGGATATACGCAATGCAAGTGCAAGAGAAACTGGCAGCTGTATGAAAACTGACAATACTGCAAGCAACATTGCATTCATTATAGTTTTAGGAAATCCTGCAGATTCACTTGTAAATAATTCTATATAGTTTTTCACTCCTATGAACTTCATTTCGGTTATGCCGTCCCATTCATGAAAACTATATATAGCAGACATTATTATAGGAACAATGATGATCCCTATAAAAAGCACTGCCGCCGGAAATATAAACAGAAAAATTGCAAGTTTATTTTTACGAATCTTGTCCATATAGAACCTGCCTTTGCTAAAGAATTTGCAATCACATTACAGTACTGACCGATTTCATAACCGGCCAGCTGCTATAATATGATTTAGGGGATTAGAAGAAAATTAAGATTGATTCTTAAGAAAATGTCTTTAATTTATTTTTCCAACTGTTTAGCCATTTCAGACTGGAAGTCCTTTGGTGAAAGTGAACCAACGAAGAGTTTCTGGAGGAATGTAAGATATTCACCAGCATCTTCAGATTCCATAAGAGTATCAAACCAAAGTGTAAATGATGTTGCACCTGTAGCATATTTTGCAACCTGTTTTGTTAGTTCAGGCACTTCAGAATCATCATAATTAACCTGCCATGCAGGGATACCTGCACCTGAGAGATAACCATACTTGGATACGCCCTTAGTTATTTCAAAAGCGAGTTCAGCCGAAAGATCCTTATGTTCTGTTGAAGCTGCAACCATAAGCGAGTCAGAACCGCCACCCATAAAGTCTGTCAATTTTGCATTTGATGAATTTATAACAGGAATAGGAGCAACTCCAAAATCGCTTGGATTTTCAGCATCTGTTCTGATAGATGCACCCATCCAGCTTCCTGTAAAGTACATAGCTGCATTTCCTCTGTAGAATTCTGCACTTGCTTCGTCATTTGAAAGACCTGCTGCACCTTCGATAAATGCACCCATGTCAACAAGTTCCTTTATAGCTTCTGCTGATTTAAGGAAGTCAGCTTCTGAGTAAGAACCGCCTTCTTTCTTGAGTACGCTGTAAAGCTTTTCAGGACCTACTGATTTTAATGTAAGAGCATCGTGGAGCATTGCAAGAACCCACTTATCCTTAGCACTTGTACCGATCGGTGTTACACCGTTGTCGATGAATTTCTGACATGCATCTTTAAATTCTGTCCAGTTTTCAGGAACTTTAATGCCGTTGTCATCAAATAATTTCTGATTGTACCACATTACTGAAATAGGTGTACACATAACTGAACCGTAAAGTTTTCCGTCATATATCAGATTTGAAACAGCTGCTCTTGAAAGCTCTGATTCATATTTTTTGTAGTAGTCATCAAGCTGAAGTACTTTTCCTGAATCAACGAATGACTGTGAAAAACCGCCTGCCCATGTAAAGAATACGTCAGGCAACTCATTGGCAGCAACAGCTGATTTGATCTTTGTCTTGTAAGACTCGTTCTCAAATGTTTCATGTACGATCTTAACATTTTCGTGAGAAGCTTCAAAGTCTTTTATAGCCTGCTCATATGCGTCGTGGAAAGCATCGCTCTCTGTGGAAATACTCCAGAGTGTAAGTTCGATCTTTCCATCTGCACTTTTTCCGGCACCTTCATCTTCTTTGCCACATCCGGTAAAACAACCTGCGAGCATTGCTGTAGCTGCAACTGCACTAATAACTCTCTTGAATTTCATAGGTATAAAACCCTCCTGTAATGTTTAATGTTTTTGTATGTTTTTCACATTTCTTATGTCTTTGATTATACATTGTTTTTTGCTTTTTTAAAACGTATATATTTTACTGATTAGGGTAATATTTTTACTTGTTACTCTTTAAAATATAATTTATATGCATTTGTAACAAACAATATTAATTTTTTCTGTATGTTTTGTCATTAAGACGAATCACAATCGCAATATTTGCACATTGCAGATATTGCGATTATTGCGAAAAAAACGTATCACTGTCCGATGACAGGATACGTTTTTTATATATAATATAATTATCTTAAAGTTCTTTTTCAGCTTTTGTAACAGCTTCTGACAATTCCATACCTGTAAACATCTGAGCCGGGAAAAGTCTTCCGCTCTTTTTGTCATCTACAAATGCTGCAACACACATTCCCGGAATAGAACTTTCAGGAGAATTTGGTGCTTTTGGTCCACCAAGGTCTGTTCTGCACCAGCCCGGATCTGTAAGACTTATCATTACATCAGTACCGTCAAGTTTTGAGCCAAGATCTGTTGTAACCTTGTCAAGAGCCGCCTTGCTTGCAGAATATCCTGCCTGCTCCGGTTCATTTTTTATACCGCTAGTCACATTGATAACTCTGCCGAAACCATTTTCGATCATCTTAGGAAGGAAATGATAACAAATCATAACAGGAGCTATCGTATTTATATTGAAGCTTTCTGTAAAGTCACTTACAGGTGTTTTAAAGTATTCTGTTCTGTATGCGATCTGTACTGCTGCATTGTTGAATACTATCTCAACATTTACACCTGATCCATCTATTTCACCAAGCATCTTCTGTACAGAATCCATTGAGGACAATTCTGCTTCTACTGCAAATGCCTGTACCCCCATACTCTTCACCTGTTCAAGAACTTTAACAGTATGCTCTTTATTTCTGCTGTGAAGAATAAGATTTGCGCCGTGCTTCGCCATAAAAATCGCTATATTATATCCTATACCTCTGCTCGCACCTGTTATGAGACACCATTTACCTTTTACATTTACCAATGGGAATTCACTCCTTATGAAATTTTGTTTTCAAAAAACTTTACAACGATTTTTTTTTATTATATAATAGAATTAATAATAAATCTATCAAATTACTATAAATCCTATCAAAAATATATTATGAGGAGCGGAATTTATATGTATACAAAAGAGTTGGACGAACAGTTGTTCCATCAGCGTGAAAATAATCAGACTCATTCGGACTATAACGACGAATTTGCAGTATATGAACTTATCATAAACGGAGAAGTCGAAAAACTAAAATCGTATAAATTTAACCTTGACGCAGAAGATAAAGGTACACTTTCATACGATCCTATACGAAATTTGCGTTATCATCTGATAATCGCCATTGCCATTATCTCACGAATGTGTATAGAAAACGGAATGGATAAAGAGATTGCATTTTCAATAAGTGACATCTATATCCGTAAGTGTGACATATGCAACACAAAACAGGGCATTATCGACCTTCATCGTGAATCTATACTTGACTTTGCCCAAAGAATGAAAAAAGAAACCAAAAAGGGTCTGTACTCAAGGCACGTAGTTGAAGCAAGGGAGTTTATAAACACACACTTAAACGGCAAACTGTCAGTAAATATCATAGCAGAAGAAATAAATATATCCCCGAATTATCTGTCGGGGATATTCAAAAGTGAGACAGGCGTTGCCATTTCCGAATATATACGTTCAGCAAAACTTCAGGAAGCCGAAAGAATGCTGAGATTTACCGATTACAGCGAAGCCGATATATCCGAGTATCTCGCATTTGCGTCATGTAGTCATTTTATAAATACTTTCAGAAAACGTATAGGAATGACACCCGGACAATACAGAAAAGCTAATTTCAGAAAGAATTTTAAATCAGAATAATTTCTCTAAAAACTAAAAACGTGATGCATCGCTTAATGTGCATCACGTTTTAATTTTTAAGATATTTAACCCCAAACTAATATATCTTTGGTTTTATATCATCTCATAAACGTTGTTTTTCTCATCATTTACTGTCACTGTTTCTATAACAGGCAGTTTTACCTCTGCTATAAACATATCTCCGTCAAGTTTTATCTCAAATACTCCTCCACACGCTTCGGTAAAGTTCTTTGCGATTGAAAGTCCCAGTCCGTTGCCTTCGGTTGTTCTCGATTCGTCTGCTCTTGTAAAGCGTTCTGTTATCTCTTTTGGATCAAAGTTCATTTCATATGATGAAATATTTTTTACTCTGATCACTGCATTTCCTTCTTCATAAGTTACTGTAACATATGTTCTTGTCTTTTCAAGAGAGTATTTCAAAGCATTGTCTATAATATTCTGAACTACTCTGTAAATTTTTGCTCCGTCTGCATATACCGGAAGGGTTCCTTCATAAATATTTGTTCTTACTTCTCTTCCCGATTCTTCTATTCTATCCTGCATATCCCCTATTACCTGACCTGTCAGAATAACCGCGTCTATTTTTTCAAAGTTTATATCTGTCTTGCTTGTTGCTTTTGCAAGGTCAAAAACATCTGAAACCATAGTTTTAAGACGCTCTGATTTTTCTTCAAGAATAGTTACATAATCTCTTGCCTCAGGCGAAAGTTCCTCCATTGAAAGAAGATTTATATATCCTATTATTGAAGTGAGCGGTGTTTTCAGATCATGCGAAACATTTGTAACAAGTTCTATCTTCATTCTTTCCGAAACAAGTTTTGCATCTACAGCACCTTGTATTCCATCGGAAATATTATTCAGTTTTTCATGCATACCATAAACAGCCGATTCAATATTCGTTTCTCTTTTTGTATAATCTCCTTTGTTGATTGCTGAGATATGTTCACTCAGTTTTGTTATATCCTCAAGCTCCTTTATTGTATTTATAATATATGCGGTAAATACAGCTATTGCTATAAACACACCGAACCAAAGCTGATGTGTCATTCTTGCAACCAAAAATGCAAAAATCATCGAACAGATAACAACAGCTATTCTCAGTATAAACCGTCTTACAAACACATTATCTTTTATTATATTATTATCATTTATCTTTTTCTTAATATCTCCGTAAACTTCAGTAAAGCGATTTCCCACAAAAGAAACTGCAAATGATGATTTAAAAAATTGTCTGCATTTGAGTTTCACTATTATGATATTTATAAATGTTGCAAAGAATATATAATTTAATGCACATATAACTCCGATACATACTCTGTTCATTAGATTGATATCGGAATCAACGTACATACGAACCAGTTCTTCAATATCATACACTATATTCGTATGCTCATTTATCAAAAATGATGCCAGTACAAAAGTTGCAATCACACCGATACACGCTATTTCTGTCCATACTTTGTATATGCCGTTCATCACAACACATCTTGACTTTACGCTGTAACCGCACATGATAAATACATATACGGTAAGCATCGCTGCGATTATCACAAACACCAGATATTCAACTGTTCTCTTTGTATAGTTGTTTTCTGCACTTTCCGCCTCTGCAATATATTTCTCATATTTTTCGATCATCTCAGCACTTGGACATATATAAATCGATATTCCTGCATCTGTAACATAATTTACATCTATTTTTTCAGATGTTTTCTCCTGCCACGGAACAGGAAGGGTGCCGTCTTTATTTTTATAAATATATGCTCCGAGTTCATCGATATAATACTCAAGCTTTGTCGTATCATAATCATACAATGCGATTGCTTTCTGATTTGCATAAAAATAATTCATTCCGCAACTGTTATCATACTGCGTACACTCAAGCCATCTGCCCTTGTTTCCATCATAGTCGAAAACCGGTACATCGCCATACACATTTTCAAATTTTCTGCAATATATATTTGAAAATTCATCAGGTTTCTTATCTGTATTGCTTATAACAGTTCCCTGATATGACATATAATATTCATACCCTGCCTTGTTTGGTACTATTATTTTGCCACGGCTGTCCATAAGCCCTCTTAATTCAAGGCCTTTTCTTACAGATGACATACGTGCATCAGAACATGTGTATTTTCCGTTTTTATCTGTATTTTTCAGATATACACTTCCTATAAGCCATAAGTCCGTATATAGATCAGCTACTTTTTCAAGATGCTCCCATGAATCGAGATTATCATCTGAATTATCGGCTTTATTGCTTATCTGGTTATAATCTGCCGTAACGCAGGCTATACCCGAACAGGAAAATGCTATAAGATATGCCGCTGTAAAAAACGCTATGATTCTTGTTATCCTGTGTTTTAATATATTCATTTATCTCATTTCTCCAACTTTTCGAATTTATAACCTATTCCCCACACTACTTTCAGATAACGTGGGTCTCCCGGGTTTATCTCTATTTTTTCCCTGATATGTCGTATATGTACCATGACAGTATTTTCAACTGAATATGAATCTTCATTCCATACCCTTGAATATATTTCTTCTGCAGAAAAAACACGTCCTGCATTTTCCATAAGCAATTGTGTTATTTTATATTCTGTAGCTGTAAGCTTTATTGCCCGTCCGTCCGAATAAAGCTGTTTGGAATCCCTGTCAAGAACCAGTCCGCCTATTTTTATACTGTTATCATTCAATTTTACACTGTCTGCCGCTCCGAGACTGAGGTAGCGTCTAAGATTTGATCTTACTCTCGCAACAAGCTCCATCGGATTGTATGGCTTTGTTATATAGTCATCAGCACCCATTGACAATCCGAGTATTTTATCACTGTCTTCTGACTTGGCAGAAAGGACTATTATAGGAATATTTTTCATAGTACGTATTTTCATCATGGCCGACAACCCATCCAGTTTTGGCATCATAACATCAATAAGTATAAGCTGTATTTCTTTTTGCATAAGACACTCTATCGCTTCAAGACCGTTATATGCTTTATAGATTTCAAAGCCTTCCTTCTCTAACAGTTTTCCTATAGCATTTACTATATCGTGGTCATCATCAACAACCAGTACAGATGCACTTTCATAAGTATTCATTTCTCACAATTTCCTTTCATTTTTTATCCGAATCCTGATTTGTACTCCATCTTTAATGCCTCCTTTTCTTTGACAATATTTATTATAATATGCATATCTTATTTTGAGGCAATAAATTTCTTAATTATTTCTTAATTTTTTCACACACACAAATTAAGCATTCTGACCATTTTTCTTAACAGTCAGAATGCTGCTTTATCAGTAAGGCATAGAAAACTTACCTATTTTAAAGACATTTGCATTATAAACGAGTGAAAACGGTAACTCTACATTTTTCTCCGTTCCGTCTGCCTTTTTATATCTTGCTACGGCTTTGAAGGTTATCTCATCATCAGAACGCTCTGATACTTCGGAAATAACGGTATCAAGATATGTTTCATTAAAGTCATATTTCTGAGGAATCACCCAGATATTATCACCGTCCTGAAAATAGCACGAAAACATATCATTATAAAAAGCAACATATTTGGAGCTGAAATACGAAAGCCATTCATTCATAACATCATCAATGGACGCAACCATAGAATCCGTTACAAGATATGCAGTTTCGCCACCCCTGTCGATAGTTTTGTTTTTATCCGTAATATACGCTGTTCCGGACAAATACCTTTCTGTCATACGACAGGCTGTATTATACTTTTCTCTCGCCATAGCAAGCAACTGCTCATCTGTGAATGTATCTATTTCATTCTGATTTTCTTCATAAAAAATATCTGAGGTCTGTGTTTGCGGAGTTTCTCCTGTATGGCTTTCTGATACCGGTGCTTCTATCTCAGACTTGAAGTTAAAATCACAACTGCTAAAAAAGCATATAAGTGTCAATGCTGAAAATAAAATTATAACTCTTTTCATAGTACCCTCTTTTCCTTTTAGTCTCCGTTTCGTTTCTGTATGTATCTTTTTTTGGATATAACTACATTATACATGAATTTATCTGATATTTCAACCTGTTTTTATTTTATCAGTGCAATATCATACTTTTCGATTTTATGCCCAAGCAATTTCATTATTTTCAATTCATCAACTGCGTCACACAAAGCATTATGTACTTCTCTGTAATCCTGTGAACCCAAAAGCATATTCATGACAGGTTCTACACCAAAACCGCTTTTGAGCCTTCCTGTTTTACAGCACTGAACATCTTCGGGTATGGCTTTGTTATACTGCTTATATGCCGCAAGTCGCATTATATCAAACCACTTATAATTTTTTAATTCTTTCATATGCTTGCAGTCAAAACTTGCATTGTACGCAAACAGTGAATCGATATCATATGATTCGAGAGTAGCTATAAGATCACTCATTACATTTTTTCTTTTTTCTTTTAAACTTACCTTTACATTTTTCAAATCCAGAACTGAAGAATACATACCGCCTGAATTACAAGCAGGGGTAATGATATAATATTTTTTATCAACCGCTTTGAATGTCGCCGTTTCCGCTATAACTACACCGATCGACATTACGTCGTCTGACCAGTTTGTTTCAGTATCAATTACTGCAAAATATTTTTGAAAGTTATTCATTATTTACGCCTCCTGTTTTTTATACAATAAAACAAAAGCACTACTGACAAGGGATATCAATAGTGCCATTTGCTATTTAAATGAATATTTTAAGAAAATTAAAATTATTCAGCAACTGATTCTTCGCTTTCAGCTTCTGTTGTTGCTTCAGCTTCTTCTGTTTCTGCGCCTTCTTCGCCTTCACCGGCAACCATATCGCCCATACCCATAGCTGCCATCATAAGATTTCCGAATTCTTCCTGATCTACAGCTCTGGAATCAGGTGAAATTTCGAGAAGTGATGCATCAAAGTCTCCTGAATATTCAGAAACACCCATTACCATACCTTCAGCTTCCATAGCAACCAATTCATTTGAATCGTCCATTATAAAGCTGATAAGTGTATCTGAAACTGATTCATAGTACTTGTCAAATCTGCATGTAGAACCGTTGTATTCTGTTTCACCGCTCTCATAATAACCGAGTTCAGCAAACATATCCATAGTTTCAGTTGATGAATCAATACCTGCTTCTTCAAGCGGAACTTCGCAGTGAGCATCTTCGAGGAGCATATATGACTTTCCGTCTGTGATAAGTACGTCATAGCCCATTCCCATTGATGAAATGCTCTGACGGCACTTCTCGTTATCAAAGTATATAGTCTGTTCCATTCCGAAATCAGTCATAGAAAGTGTAAGCATATATTTACCGCTTGTAAATATCTTTACAATTTCTTCACTGTCAAGACCTGCAAAATCATATACAAGCTTTGACTTGTCTATCTCAGTTGTTTCTTCTTCCTCTTCTACAACTTCTTCCTTTTCTTCTTCTGCTTCAGTTTCCTCAGCCTCTTCTGTTGTTGCTTCAGTTTCTGCAGATGATGTTGTTTCTTCTGTTTTACCTGCTGTAGATGATTCTTCTGTTTCACCGCATGAAGCCATAACGAAAACCATTGAAAGCGATAATAAACCTGCTAATAACTTTTTAATCTTATTCATCTTGATTGTTACCTCCGAATGACGCTTTTATTTTAAATAAAAGCCGGTCAATTAATTAAATAAATTATACTGTCCCATTTTTCACAATGCGACAGTTATAATTATATCACACATATTTTTTGATTACAATACAATACCATTAATTTTAAATAATTTGTAATATTGATTATTATATCTGTCTTATTTATTATATCAACACTCAAGAATATAGTACAAATCGCACAAATATCAATTCATTAATTCATCAAGTTCATCAATTAATTCGTTAAATATTTCCAGCGCATCGTTGATCGGCTTCGGTGTTGACATATCTACTCCGGCTGTTTTCAGAAGTTCAATAGGTGACGCACTGCAACCACCACTTAAAAATTCGATATATTTATCTACTGCCGGTTTGCCCTCTTTCAGAATTTTTCTCGAAAGAGCTATAGCTGCCGAATATCCTGTTGCATACTGATAAACGTAATAATCATAGTAGAAATGCGGTATACGTGCCCATTCAAGTTTTATATCATCATCAACCACTATATCATCACCAAAGTAAAGTTTGTTTAAATCATAATACATCTTTGAGATATTATCCGCTGTGATGCCTTCGCCGTTTTCAGTCATTTCATTTATTTTAAGTTCAAACTCGGCAAACATGGTCTGTCTGTAGAGTGTTGTACGGAACTGTTCGAGGAAGTAGTTTATGAGGTATGCTTTCTGAAGTTTGTCATCTGTATTTTTAAGGAGATATTCCATAAGAAGTGCTTCATTACAGGTAGAAGCAACTTCTGCAACAAATATTACATAATCAGAATATATAACAGGCTGTATTTTGTTTGAGTAATATGAATGGATAGCATGCCCCATTTCATGTGCAAGAGTAAATTCGCAGTTAAGGGTATTTTTATGATTTAAGAGAACAAAAGGGTGAACTCTTGCGCCTGCCGAATATGCTCCGCTGGTTTTTCCGACATTTTCGTAAACATCTATCCATCTGTTATCAAAACCTGTTTTCAGTATACCAAGATATTCTTCGCCCATTGGTTTTAATGATTCGTACACATTTTTCTTTGCCTGCTCAAAATCTATTTCTATATCGCAGTTTTCAACTATAGGTGTATACAGATCGTACATATGAAGCTCGTCAAGTTTCATTAATTTTTTGCGGAGTCTGACATACTTATACATATACTCCATGTTGTTGTGAACAGCATCTATAAGATTGTGATAAACCGATACAGGAACATCTGTTCTGTCAAGTGATGCGTGGAGTGTTGAATCGTACTTTCTCGCTCTTGCATTGAAAACAAGCTGTTTGCTCTGTGCTGACAGCATAGCCGCAATTGTATTTTTATATTTTCCGTATGTTGAATACATTGATTTAAAAGCAGATTCTCTTAGCACTCTGTCACTGCTCTGAACAAGAGGTATATACGTACCGTGTGTTACCTGATGCTTATTTCCCTGTGAATCTGTTGCATCATCAAATTTCATTTCTGCATCGCTGAAAACCGAATAAATATTGTCAGGTGCTTCCTGCATCTGTCCTGCAAGAGCCATTATGCGTTCTTCCGCTTCGGATAATGTGTGTTCCTGTCTTTTAAAAAGTCTGTCAATATACAGCTTGTATACAGAAAGCTCTTCTTTTTCCTTATAAAATTTTTCAAGTGTTTCTTTTGAAATCGCAAGTATTTCCGGAACTTCAAATGAAGATGCATCTGATATATCAGAAATAAGTGATGAAAGTCTTCCTGACATTTCAAGGTATACAGGATTTGCAGTATCTTCATCATGTCTTCTGTGCGCATAGTTTACAAGCGAGTCAAATTTTACTGATATCTCGTCATTCATAGTAAAATATGAGTACAATGTTTCTGCCGACTCACCTAATTTTCCTTTATACGCCTTTATTTTATCAATACAGCTCTTTACAAAATCATAATCGGCATTCCATGCATTATCATCAGCATAAATGTCATGTATTGCCCATTTGTACTGTTCTTCTATCTCATGACGTTCTTTTATTTTTTCTGTTTCATTCATAAATACTTTCTCCTCTTTTTCAAAAACTATAGATTTATTATACCTTTTTTAAGGGTAAATAACAAGTGTGAAATATCAAATTTTATTGTAAAATTATAGAATATATTAATATGAATTCCATATCCTGAATGACCACTCATACGCCTGAGGATCTGCTTTAAATAATTTTTTGCAAAATTTCTCTTTATTAATTTTTTATTAAAATTTGTAAAAACCATAGATTAATATGTGAAAACATGATATAATTATGAATAAAGGGTGAACTTGCATTGAATCATAAGATGCATCATATCCCATAATCAATATTTATCAGTTATTAAGGAAGTAACCAAATGATAGACTGTCATACACACACATCAATTTCTCCCGATGGTTATGATTTTGCAGAGATGTCAGCGCAAAAAGCAACTGAACTCAATCTCACGGCAATCGCTGTTACAGAACACTGTGAATCAAACAGACTGTACGGTCCTGAGAAATGTGATATCCAATACAATGAAGAACACTTTTTCTATAACTATGATATTTTTCAAAGATCAATGAATGAAAATATTATGGTAAAAGAAAAATATAAAAACAAAATAATTTTTATAAACGGCATTGAACTCGGACAGGCGACTCACGACTTTGAAGCGGCCGAAAAAATCGTATCTGACGATAGACTTGATTTTACAATAGGCTCGATGCATGAACTTAAAGGGAAAGAAGATTTCGCCTTTTTAGACTACAGCAAAGAAAATGTCGGGGAGCTTTTATCCGAATACTTCAATGAACTTCATGCACTATGCAAATGGGGAAAATTTGACACACTCGGTCATCTTACGTATCCTCTTCGCTATATTGCAGGAGAAGCGGGTATAAACGTTGATGTGTCAGCATATGACGATATCATAAAGGAATGTTTCCGTATCATTGCGTCAAATGATAAAGGTATAGAAATAAATACATCTGGTTTAAGACAGCCCTACGGCAAAACTTTTCCTGACTTAAAATATATCAGACTTTTCAAAGAATGCGGTGGTAAAATAATAACTATAGGTTCTGACGCACACCGTACTCAGGATATCGGAAAAGGCATAAGCGACGCTGTATCACTTGCTTCACAGGCAGGTTTTGAAAAAATATACTACTTTGAAAAACATATTCCGTTTGGAATAAAAATCTGATTAAATCCGGAATATCATTCCGATTTATAAATAAATACAAGCAAAATTTATTCTGCGTAGAAAGGGAGTTAAAAATATGGACTCATTATTACAACTTTTAAAACAAAATGCTCGTTTTACAAATCAGCAACTCGCCGCCATGCTTGATACGACAGAGGCGGATATAGCCGCCAGAATAAAAGATTTTGAAAAAAAAGGAGTTATCATGGGATACAGCGTTATCCTGAATGATGAACTTGCAGATAAAGATACCGTTACTGCATTTATCGAAATAAGAGTAACACCTCAGAGAGACTGCGGATTTGACGATCTCGCCAAGACTATCATGATGTATGATGAAGTAGAAAGCGTATCTCTGATGTCAGGCGCATACGATCTTGCGGTAACAGTAACCGGTGCAGATCTCAAAACTATTGCACTCTTCGTTGCTCAGAAATTATCAACTATAGAAGGTGTAATTTCTACCGCAACTCACTTTGTTCTCAGAAGATACAAAGAAAAAGGCATATTTATAAAACAAGACAAAAACATTGATGAGAGGGGCTTAGTATCTCCGTGATAGATTACGATAAGATTCTGAATAAAACCATAAAGGAAATAAAACCTTCGGGTATAAGAAAATTTTTTGATATCGCACAGGAAATAGATGATGTTATCAGTCTTGGCGTAGGCGAACCTGACTTCCCTACTCCATGGTCGATAAGACAGAAGGCTATACAGACTATAGAAAACAAAAGAACAATATACACTGCAAATGCAGGTCTTGAATCACTCAGAAAATCCATCAGCAACTATACCAAAAGACATATTAACATCGAATATGATCCAAAGACAGAAATAGTTGTTACTGTAGGCGGTTCTGAAGCGATCGACATTTCTATAAGAACACTGGTAAATCCGGGTGATGAAGTTCTCATAGTTGAACCGTGCTTTGTTTGTTACTCACCTATAGTAAGCCTTTCAGGCGGTGTTCCTGTTCCGATTGAAACAAAAATGGAAGACAATTTCAAACTTACAGCAGAAGCTCTCAAAGCAAAAATAACAGACAAAACAAAGCTTCTTATTCTTCCTTTCCCAAACAACCCGACCGGTGCTATCATGACAAGAAAGGATCTTGAAAAAATTGCTGATGTACTCAGAGATACAGATATAATGATTCTTTCAGACGAGATCTATTCTGAACTGACATACGGAAGAAAACACTGTTCAATAGCTCAGATAGACGGTATGCGTGAAAGAACCATAATGATCAACGGTTTCTCCAAAGCATTTGCTATGACAGGCTGGCGTCTTGGATATGTCTGCGCACCTCAGCCAATCGCAAAACAGATAGTAAAACTTCATCAGTACGCTATAATGTGTTCACCGACTGTAAGCCAGTATGCAGGAATAGAAGCTCTTGACAACTGCGAAAAAGAAGTTCAGAAAATGGTAAATGAATACAATGTAAGAAGAAGATTTCTTACTGATTCATTTAACAGACTCGGTCTTACCTGCTTTAATCCGGAAGGTGCTTTCTACGTGTTCCCTTGTATAAAGAGCACAGGTATGAAGAGTGAAGAATTTTGCGAAAAACTTCTTCACAGCAAAAAAGTAGCTGTAGTTCCAGGAAATGCATTTGGCGAAAGCGGTGAAGGTCATATCAGAGTTTCTTACGCTTATTCATTAAATCATCTCAATGAGGCAATCTCAAGAATTGAGGAATTTATAAACGAACTGAAATGAGGCGTAAAAATGAATACAATATCGATCAAAACACACGCCAAAATCAATCTCACACTTGACGTTACCGAAAAACGTCCTGACGGTTACCACAATATCGACAGTATCTTCGAAGAAATATCGCTTTATGATACTGTTTCGATAACAGTGACTGACTCAGAAGATATCACAATATCATGCGATAAACCTGATATACCGTGTGATAAAAATAATATCGTCTATAAAGCATCTGAAAAATTTTTTGAATACACAGGTATCAAAAACCGCGGATTGCATATAGACATACAAAAAAATATTCCCAGTCAGGCAGGAATGGGCGGAGGAAGTACAAATGCCGCAGGCGTATTGAAACTCCTTGACAAACTCTATGACACAAACCTCACTGATAACGAACTCATGAAAACAGGTCTTAGCGTAGGTGCAGACACACCATTCTTTATAAAAGGCGGACTTTGTCATGTAACAGGAATAGGTGAAATAGTCGTCCCTCTTCCCTCACTTCCCAAACATTATATAATAATAGCCAAAGGTGAAGGCGGAATATCGACTCCTGCCGCATATAAGGAAATTGACAGTCTCAAAGATCCTGTTCATCAGAACACACAAAAAATACTAAACGCCGTAACCAACAAAGATATAAACACATTGATGTCAGAATCAATAAATACCTTTGAATTTACACAGCTTCCCGATGATGTTCTAAAAATAAAAGAAATACTAAAAAAACATTCACCGACAGGAGTTCACATGACCGGAAGCGGTTCGGCAGTTTTCGGAATTTTTACAGATATAACAAAAGCAGAAAATGCTTTGGCAGAACTTAAACTTAAAAATTTTTCATTTACAGGATTGTATGAAAATATTTAATATCAGTTTTTTAAGAAAGGACAATTTTTATTATGTTAAAGAAAAAAGAAAAAACAACGAAAAAAGAAAAACTTACATTCAAATCATTCATGAAAGATTTTATCAGCTGTGCGCTTACTTTTTCGGTTACTATGGCAGCATACCACTTTACATTTACTCATCTTTTACAGAAATCCGTTGTTGAAGGCTCATCTATGGAACCTACTCTGTATGAAAATGACACACTTATTTCAACAAAAATATTTGACACTGAACAGGGTGATATTGTTATCATTAAAAGTGAAAAACTCGGAAAAGATATAGTAAAAAGAGTTATCGCACTTGAAGGGCAGACAGTTGATATTGACTTTGACGAAGGCATTGTTTATGTTGACGGAGAACCGCTCAACGAACAGCTCTACAACGAAGGCGAAGAACTTCATGCTGATTATTTTGTAAACACTCTTACTACCAACAATCAAAATTCGGCTGCACAATATCCTATGGTCGTTCCCGAAGGTTATATATTTGTTCTCGGTGATAACAGAAACGCTTCTCTCGACAGCAAATCAAATCAGCTTGGATTTGTACCCGTAGATGAAATAACTTCAGAAGTTGTAGTAAGAACACACCCGATAAACGATATGAAATTGTTCTGATTATATTTTTGATTACATAAAAAAACTTGTATGGTGATAAACAAAACACTATACAAGTTTTTTATTTTTTAAAATCAATTCATACCTATAAGTACTGAAAACTTTAATACAACCCTCATTCAAGATTCTTTATAGTACCTATTGAAATATATTTGTCAAACAATGCCTTTAAATCAGAACCTTCTTCTGCGTTTTCGCAGTATTCGCCTTCTACCATATACTCTTTTGTACCGTCGGCAAGTTCTTTGCAGTTATAATGGTCTTTGAAAATAAATCCTTTTGAAACAAATCTGTTTCTTAAAATCCCCTTAAATTCCTTCGGGTCGCAAGTCGGAAAATTTACGTTCAGGATCTTATCTGTTCCAAGTTCCATGTTCATAACTTCGCTTAATACTTCGTCAAGATACATCTGAGTTATTATATAACCGTCATTTGTTCCTTCTGAAAAAGCAATAGAAGGTATTCCCTGAAATATAGCTTCCATAGCAGCTCCTATAGTACCTGAATACATTACATCACTTCCGGCATTGTATCCGAAATTTATTCCGGAAAGTACTATGTCAGGCTTCTGAGGGAGAATATTCAATACTCCTACCCTTACACAATCGGCAGGAGAACCCGATACTGCAAATGCTCTTACTCCGTCAACGGGAAAATCTGCTTTAGCAACAGTAAATGGCGTGTGAAGGTTTATACTGTGTGACGCTCCGCTTTTCTGAACATCGGGAGCTACCACCCATACTTCGCCGTATTTTTTAACTGATTTTGCAAGACGTATAATGCCCGATGCATTTATTCCGTCGTCATTTGTTATCATTATTCTTTTCATCGTTTTCTTCACTTTCCAACTTCATATTCACTGCATAATTTCTGTATTTTTATATCAACAAGTGCCTCTAATTTTATTCCTGTGTCGGTATATTCTTCGGTGATTATTTTTCCGTTTTCTCTTATTCTGTTTATAAGCTGTGTCTGAGCATATGGAATATCAAGATTCATTATCTTTGCAGTTTCAGGCAGATTTTCCGTTACCGCAGTAAGCAATTCATCAAATCCCGTTTTGTTCTTTGCCGAGATCCTTACAGAACATAGATCATGCGGTATGCATAATTCATCATGAGCTATATCGCATTTGTTAAGCACATAAATATGCGGTATATCCTCACAACCCAGTTCAGTGAGAAGCTCACCCGTTACCTTGATTTTCTCAATAGCTGATTCGTCCGAAGAATCTATTATCTCTATAATAAGGTCTGCAGAAGCTGCTTCTTCAAGTGTAGACTTGAATGCTTCAACAAGACTGTGAGGCAATCGCTGAATAAATCCTACTGTATCTACAAGCATGACACTTCTTCCGTCAGGAAGCTCTATCGACCTTGATGTAGTATCGAGTGTTGCAAAAAGTTTATTTTCCGCAAGTACTCCGGCATCGGTAAGCGAATTTAACAACGTAGATTTTCCGGCATTTGTATATCCGACAATAGCGGCAGTAAGAACACTGTCTTTCTTTCTGCGGATACGCTGTCTTTTTCTGCGTTCCTCAAGTTCTTTTAACTCTTCTTCAAGCGCCGCAATACGTCTTCTGATATGACGTTTGTCAGTTTCAAGTTTTGTTTCACCCGGACCTCTTGTACCTATACCACCACCGAGTCTTGAAAGTTCAACACCCATGCCTGTAAGACGTGGCAGTCTGTATTTCTGAAGCGCAAGTTCAACCTGAAGTTTACCTTCTTTTGTCCTTGCTCTCGATGCAAATATATCTAAAATAAGCATCGTTCTGTCTATAACACGCACATCAGTTATATTTTCAATATTTCTTATCTGAGTTGCACTAAGTTCATGATCAAATACTATCAGTTCCGCCTGAAGATTTTCACAAGCATCAGAAAGCTCGTGAAGTCTTCCTGCTCCCATACAGGTTCCAGGATCATAAGCCGGTCTTTTCTGAGTAATAGTTCCTACAACTTCGCCATCAGCTGTTTTTGTGAGTTCTTCAAGTTCAAGAAGCGACCGCTCAACATCATATTCACCTGTATCAACAGCTGCCAGTATTACTTTTGTTTTTGGCTTGCTTTCGTCCATATTCCATCTCCTAAAAATGTTTATTATATTCAAAAACACATGAATCGTAATACCCTGATCCATGTGTTTTTTTAATTTTTAAAATACTATAATTTCAGTCTTCAAAAAATCCGTCATCTTCATACACCTTTGCTACATCACCGTGACAATCGACATCTATCATTTCACGACTGTGAAATACAAGTATGAGCGAATACAAAATAATATATGCAAAAGAATTTACCAGAACACTCGCATACACTCTTACACCAAAAACTATAGCAAATGTCCCCAGCATCATGAGAACCGCAGATATTGTAACAGCTATCTGAATGCATGTTTTATTTGGTTCAAGCTGAAGATATGACATAGCTACGATCGCGGAAAAAACACAATGCCCTATTATAAGTATCTTTGATGCCGGTGTATAAAAATCTTCAACATCTATAAGATTGAAGTCACAAATCATTATCACAAACTCGACGACAAAGTAAATCGCCATACAAACTTTGAGAAAATGTCTGAATCTTAATTTTACACCGTAACCTACTACCGAAACAAGCATCATTAAAAATCCGCCTACTTCTATCGAATAAGCAATGACTTCAACAGGAATCACTATATTTCCGGTTCTGCGATAATAAGCATAATAGATCATAGTAACAATAATAAATATTACAAACATAATATTTGCGATAAGACCTATTTTGGTGTAGCCTCTGAAACTATTTATTTTATTGAACTTTTCCATCTGACACCTCCGGCAAGAGCCTTATTTGTCAGAAGCCATAAGTGCCTTTGCTCCGATATCATTACGATAGTGATGATTTTTAAAGTTTATTTTCTTAACACAGCTGTAAGACTGATCAAGTGCTTCCTTCAATGTATTTCCTGTAGCTGTAACGTTAAGTACTCTGCCTCCTGCTGTAAGGAATTTTTCATTTTCATACTTTGTACCTGCATGATATACAAATGCACCTTCAACCTGACCCTTATCATCAAGACCGTTTATTTCAAGACCTGTTTCATACTGCTTAGGATAACCACCACTTGCCATAACAACACATGCGGCAGACTGATTTTTCCACTTCATTTCAACTTCATCAAGTTTGTCATTATAGATCGCAAGCATGATATCAACTATATCTGTATCAAGCAATGGGAGAACTACCTGTGTTTCAGGATCGCCAAAACGACAGTTGTATTCTATTACCTTAGCACCGTTTGGTGTAAGCATAAGTCCAAAATAAAGACAGCCTTTGAAAGTTCTGTTTTCTTTGTTCATAGCTTCAACTGTAGGGATAAAAATCTTTTCCATACATTCTTTTGCTATTTCTTCTGTATAGTAAGGGTTTGGTGCTATTGTTCCCATACCACCTGTGTTAAGACCTTCATCATTGTCAAGCGCTCTCTTGTGATCCATTGAAGAAACCATAGGTCTTATTGTTTTTCCGTCTGTAAAACAAAGAACAGAAACTTCAAAACCTGTAAGGAATTCTTCTACAACTATCTGTGAACCGCTTGCACCAAAAATCTTGTCTTCCATTATTGATTTTACAGCGTCTTCTGCTTCTTCAAAGTTCTGTGCGATTATAACACCCTTTCCGAGTGCAAGACCGTCAGCCTTTACTACAGCAGGATACTGATTTCTTTCTTTGAGATATTTTATTGCATCTTCTGCATTTGTAAATACTTCATATGCAGCGGTAGGGATATTGTACTTCTTCATAAGATCTTTTGAAAATACTTTACTTCCCTCTATTATTGCAGCAGCCTTATTTGGGCCGAACGTTGCAAATCCTTCTTTATTAAGCACATCTACCATTCCAAGTACAAGCGGATCGTCAGGTGCAACTACGACCAGATCAGCGCTTACTTTTTTTGCTACTGCCAATACTCCGTCAATATCAGTTGCTTTTACATCACTGATGCATTCTGCATATCTTGATATACCGCCGTTTCCCGGTACACAGTATATCTTATCAGCTTTTTTGCTTTCATGTATTTTCATTACGAGAGCGTGTTCACGTCCGCCACCGCCAACTACTAAAATATTCATATAAAATATCCTCCTGTTTTTCATTACTAACAAATATATCGCAAATGCAAAATATGAGTTTCACTTATCCGCATCTGCGATATATCAATAATTTATTAATTTATTATCAGTGATGGAAAAGTCTTATTCCTGTAAATGCCATTGCAATATTGTACTTGTTGCAAGTTTCAATAACATTGTCATCTCTGATAGAACCGCCAGGCTGAGCAATATATTCTACACCGCTCTTCTTAGCTCTTTCGATGTTATCGCCAAATGGGAAGAATGCGTCTGAACCGAGAGAAACGTCCTTGTTCTTTGCAAGCCATTCCTTCTGCTGTTCTTTTGTGAATACTTCCGGCTTTTCGGCAAATATATTCTGCCATACGCCATCTGCAAGAACGTCCATATATTCGTCGGAAATATATACGTCTATTGCATTGTCTCTGTCAGCACGTCTGATATTTTCAACAAATTTAAGACCAAGTACCTGTGGAGCCTGTCTTAACCACCATATATCAGCCTTGTTACCTGCAAGTCTTGTGCAGTGGATTCTTGACTGCTGTCCTGCACCGATACCGATAGCCTGTCCGTCCTTTACGTAGCAAACAGAATTTGACTGAGTATACTTGAGTGTGATAAGAGAAATGAGAAGATCTCTCTTCTTGTCATCAGGGATTTCCTTGTTGTCTGTAACAACATTTGCAAGCATATCGTTATTGATAAGGAGATTGTTTCTTCCCTGTTCAAATGTAACACCGTAAACCTGCTTGCGTTCGATTTCCATAGGAACATAATCAGCATTTATCTTGATGATGTTATAAGTACCTTTTCTCTTTGATTTAAGAATTTCAAGAGCTTCATCAGTATAACCAGGAGCAATGATACCATCTGAAACTTCACGCTGGATCATCTTTGCTGTAACAGCATCACATGTATCTGAAAGTGCAATGAAGTCACCGTATGATGACATTCTGTCAGCGCCTCTTGCTCTTGCATATGCACAAGCCATAGGTGAAAGTTCACCGAGGTCATCAACAAAATAAATTTTCTTGAGTGTGTCTGAGAGCGGTACGCCTACAGCGGCACCTGCAGGTGAAACGTGCTTGAATGAAGTAGCGGCACAAAGACCTGTAGCAGCTTTGAGTTCCTTAACAAGCTGCCAGCCGTTGAATGCGTCAAGAAGATTTATATATCCCGGATTTCCGTTAAGTATTTCTATTGGTAAATCAGAACCGTCTTCAACAAAGATTCTTGAAGGTTTCTGATTAGGGTTACAGCCGTATTTTAATGAAAGTTCCTTAGCCATGATTACATCCCTTTCTGATTATTTATTTTTGTTTTCAATTATTGTTGTAGTCTTGCCTGTTTCAAGTTCAATGTATCTTACAAAGAGAGATACTTTATTTTCTTCGTTAAGGCTGTTCCAGAGTATATCCTTGAACTCGTTTATATCATTTGGTATGGATATGAGTTTTGGTTCGCCTTCAAAACTAGGAAGTGGATTTCCGTCACACTTGTATGTGTGAATAAAATGACCTTCACCGTTTATAGGATTTTTGTATGAGAAAGTATATCTCTGACATGAATCAGGATTTCCGTTTGCACTCTTGAGTATAGAAAGTGCATAGTTGAAGGACTTGTCTTCTTCATGCTTGATGATACCGCTGATTCTTGGTGTATAGTTAGGAGCATCAGGTTCAAATTCTCTGAGTCTGAGTGACTGTTCAAAAGTCATCTGATTGTTCATCTGCTCATATATAGTATCTGTCTGATCACCGTTTGTAACTATAGTCTTATTTCCAAGTACGCGAACAGGAGCGTATATTATAAGGCTTGGATCTGTAAGCTTTGAAGGATCGAAAGCTTCTGTTCTGATACCTTCACCCTCTGTTACGAATACTCTGTTACGGCTGTTTTCGCTTCTTCCCATGATAAAATAAGCTGTTACAGCATTTTTACCGTCTGCTGATTTGCCTATTATGATACCACGACCCGGATAAGCATTTTCTTTAAGTTCTTTTTCTATAGATAACATTTCCATGATTATATCCTCACTTATTCTGAAATATATGCTCTGCCATCAGAAACAACAACTTTATCCTGGCAAAGTAATGAAACTGCTTTTGGAAGTATGATCCACTCTGCTTCTTCCATAACTCTTTTCTGAAGTATCTCAGGTGTATCACCATTCTTTACTTCAACTGCTTTCTGTAATATTATAGGTCCTCCGTCGCAGACAGCTGTAACGAAGTGTACTGTTGCACCGGTAACTTTTACACCTTTTGCAAGAGCTTCTTCATGAACTCTGAGACCATAATATCCTTTTCCGCAGAAAGATGGTATAAGAGATGGATGTACATTGACCATCTTGTTTGGATAAGCATTACATACACTGTCATCAAGAATAGTCATAAAACCTGCATACACAACTACATCTGCCTTTTCTTCGTTAAGCGCTTCGAGAACTGCCTTACTGTATGCAGCAACATCATCATACTCTTTACGACATATCACTCTTGACGGAATATTGTGATTTTTAGCACGTTCAAGAGCGTAGGCATCAGGCTTTGACGATATTACACAGGTGATTTTTCCGCCTTGTATATCGCCTCTTTCCTGTGCATCTATAAGAGCCTGAAAATTAGTTCCTCCGCCTGAAACAAGAACAACTATATTTTTCATATTTTCCTCCGCTCTTACTTGATTATAACGCCTTCATCGCCGTTTACAAGTTCACCGAGTATGTATGCATCTTCACCGGCAGCCTTGAGAGTTTCAAGTGCCTTGTCTGCGTCAAGCTTGTCAACTACAACGATCATACCTACACCCATGTTGAATGTATTGAACATATCTCTTTCCGGTATTTTTCCTGTCTTTGCTATAAGATCAAATATAGGCAGAACGTCTATAGCAGCTCTGTCAACAGATGCTGTTATTCCACTTGGAAGCGATCTTGGAATATTTTCGTAGAAACCGCCACCTGTAATATGTGAAATAGATTTTACCTGTACATTTTTAAGAAGTTCAGTAATAGCACGTACATAAATTTTTGTAGGTGTGAGAAGTGTTTCACCAAGTGTTGCTCCGAGGTCACCAAAATGACGTGCAAGATTCTGTTCATTTACAGTAAATACTTTTCTTACAAGTGAAAAACCATTTGAATGAACACCGCTTGATTTAAGAGCGATCATTACATCGCCTGCTTTTTGTGTATCATTTTTTATGATCTTATCCTTATCAACAACACCAACTGAGAAACCTGCAAGATCATATTCGTCAACAGGATAAAATCCAGGCATTTCAGCTGTTTCGCCACCGATAAGAGCACAGTTTGACTGTACGCAGCCTTCAGCTACACCTGAAACGATCTGAGCTACCTTTTCAGGATAGTTCTTTCCTACTGCAATATAGTCAAGGAAGAAAAGTGGCTTTGCTCCGCAACATATAATGTCGTTTACGCACATAGCAACACAGTCAATACCTACTGTATCATGCTTGTCCATAAGAAATGCTATCTTGAGCTTTGTACCTACACCATCTGTACCTGAAACAAGAACCGGCTTCTGAATGCCTGTCATATCAAGTTCAAAAAGTCCACCAAATCCGCCAAGACCTGAAAGAACGCCACTTGTCATTGTTCTTGCAACATGTGACTTCATAAGTTCTACTGCTTTGTAGCCTGCTGTAACGTCAACGCCGGCTTCCTTATAGCTTTCTGAAAAACTCTTCATTAGTAAATTCCTCCGTTATAGGTTCATCAATCTTTCGTGATGATTTTTCCCTATATATATTTTTATTTTAAATTATTTACTTCCGTCCCAACAGTAACTGCAAAGGTTACACTGCGGAAGACCTATTGCTTCTACTGTACCTTCCAGAGACTGATATTCGAGAGATGACAATTTTAAACGTGTGCATATCTCATTTCTGAGACGTTTTCCTCTTTCGGTATTTGTATCGCTGTACTCTCTGAGATATTTTACGCCTTCTTCGCCTTCAAACTCATCAATGATTTTTCTTGCAATAAGATCAAGCTCTGATGTGCTTCTTGAGAAGTTGAGATATCTGCAACCGTACATTATAGGAGGACACGCTGAACGCATATGTACTTCCTTTGCGCCGTGTTCATAAAGGAATTCTACAGTCTCACGCAACTGTGTTCCTCTTACTATACTGTCATCTATAAACATAAGTTTTTTGCCTTCGATAAGTTCGTGAACAGGTATGAGTTTCATCTTTGCTACCTGGTTTCTTATCTTCTGAGACTGTGGCATAAAACTTCTCGGCCATGTAGGTGTATACTTTATAAAAGGTCTTGCAAACGGGATACCGCTTCTGTTTGCGTATCCTATAGCATGCGGAATACCTGAATCCGGAATACCACATATATAATCAACATCAGGAAGAGTTCCGTTTTTCATATCAAACTCTGCCATGAGTTCACCGTTGCGTGTTCTCATTGTTTCAACTGTTACACCTTCATATACGGAGTTCGGATATCCGTAATATGTCCAGAGGAACGAACAGATCTTCATGTCACTCTGACGCTCTGAAAGTATCTCATAACCATCGTTAGTGATATTTACAATTTCACCCGGACCTAATTCATAGCAGGTCTCATATCCGAGTTTCTGATAAGCAAAGGATTCAAAAGAAGTACAATATCCGTCATCTCTTTTTCCGATAAGGATAGGAAGTCTTCCTCTCTTATCCCTTGCGGCAATTATGCTGTCTTTTGTAAGGATAAGAAGTGAAAGTGTACCGTCAACTTTCTCCTGAGCATATTTTATTCCTTCAACAAATGAATCTTTCTGAGCGATAAGCGCACCTACAAGATCACTTGTATTTATGCTTCCGCTACTCATAGTCTCAAAACTGGCACATCCATTTGCAAGAAGTTCATCTTCAAGTGTCTGAGCGTTATTTATTATTCCTATTGTGCATACAGCGTAAAGACCAAGCTTTGAACGAACCATTATAGGCTGAGGATCTGAATCGCTTATACAGCCGATACAAAGTCCGCCTTCCATAGTTTCAATATCCTTTTCAAACTTAGTTCTGAAAGGAGAGTTCTCAATGCTGTGAATGCTTCTCTGAAAACCTTTAGCTTCAGAAAAAGCGATCATACCACCTCTTCTTGTACCGAGGTGTGAATGATAATCCGTACCAAAAAAAACATCATCAATACAGTCATTTTTTGAAGCTGCACCAAAAAATCCACCCATATGTTTATTCACCCATAATTCTTTTTATTATTTCATGATAATTATTCATAATAATACAATATTCTCCGTCCGATACGAAAATTATTCTTATGAATTTTTTTATGATATATCTGTAAAGTTAATTTCGGATTTATTTCAAAAATTATACAAGCTCTAAAATAGTTTTCTGTAACTTTGCATCTTTTTCAGCTACTGTTTTCTTCATATCAAGCTTCATAGCAGTGAGTTTCTGAGCAAGACTTTCATCAGATATTGCAAGCATCTGAACAGCAAGCAATGCCGCATTTGCCGCACCGTTGATAGCTACTGTTGCTACAGGCACACCCTTAGGCATCTGTACTGTTGCAAGCAACGCGTCCATACCATCAAGACGTGATGATTCCATAGGAATTCCTATAACAGGCAATATTGTGTACGCTGCAAGCACTCCGCCAAGATGAGCTGCCATACCTGCTGCAGCAATGATAACACCAAAACCGTTATCAGCCGCATTTTTTGCAAAATCTGCCGCTGCCTCCGGAGTACGATGTGCTGACATTACATGAATTTCAAACTCCACACCAAACTTCTTCAGTTCCTTTGCTGCATCCTGAACAACAGGAAGATCGCTGTCGCTACCCATGATAATCGCTACTTTTTTAGCCATTAAAATAAACCTCCGTTAAAAAATAGTACTAAAAACAAAATAAAACTGCGACAAAGTCACAGTCATATAAGTACAATATCTCTGCAAAAATTTACACTTAAGGTATAGTTATGAAAAAACTGAGCAAATACTGAACTTCGATTCATACTAACACCTCTCTGCATAAAAAATTACGGTTACTTTAATATTATACAATATTTATTCCATGATTTCAACACTTTTTTAAATTTTATTTTTATTGTGCGACTATACGCAAGAGTTTTACAGTTTAAAATTGTAACTGTTCAGGTATGTAAAGAACGCTTATGGACACTATAAATTGTTAGAATAAATCGCCTCGCTCACACAATAGCGTTATGCATGTCAGCATGCTACTTATCGAGAAACTTGTAATAGATATGGATTTTTCAAGGCTTTGAGCAACTTGTGTTCTTGTCAACATCAAATCAAGGCAAATTTCTCTTGTAAGCTCCGTATCACCCATATACTTACACAAACGGCTCATGAACTCGTCCGCATCGACTTTGTTCTGCCTGTCAGCCGTTTCACGCTCCAAAATCATATCGTACTCCGCAGATAACGACTTCTTTTCAGCACTGCACTTTTCAAGCAAACTGATACAAACATCTTCGTGAACACGACTGAAGACTTTATCCTCATAGATACCCTGAATCAGCTTTTCAAGCTCATCAAGACATTTCTTGACCTCAGCTTGACCGTCTGATGAACGAAAACGTCCCTAGGAACCGTTTACTCTTGCCGAGCGTAAAAATTAACCGCTGAAAAGAAAAAAATTCAGAAACGCTTACAGGGCGTTTCTGAGAGCTTGTGGGTAGTGTATAGTCTACTGACACATTTTCTATACCTTACAACTTTAAATCATCATTTTAGCACACTCCATAACAAACGCATACTTTAACAGAACACCTGAACAAGCGTGCTATATCGTTCTAAATCCTATTTCCATTTCAGCTACTGACTTAAAACGCTTTTCCTTGTCTGATGATAAACCTTTTTCTACAAACCTCCTTAGTTTAGCATCTGTAATTCGGTCTGCGGTTGCTTTACCTGTCAATATAAAAGCGACAAGTCTTGTGAGCGCATATGTTTCGTGTAGGATTGTATAATTTTTGAATCCCTCTGTTATAAGTGCGGGATCGTTATAGCACCCTTTGAGTATTGTATCGACTGAAGTTAAATCACTGTCAGGTAGCTTTACCAAGCCAAAATCACAAATCTTGATTACATTTACATCATCATAGACTTTTATCATAACATTTGCAGGGCTAATGTCTCGATGGAGTACATTTTTGGAATGTATGAATTTGAAAGCGCGAAAGATTTGATGAATAATGTTCTTTCTTTCCTCTATTGCAGGATTCTGTTTTTCAATATACTCCTTTAGGGTGAAATCCATATATTCCATTATGTACTCATTATTTGCCCCATCGTAGCGATAGACTTCCACAATATATGGAGAAGAAAGCCTTGTCATTTGCTCATATTCCTGTTTAAAACGTTCGATTTCTTGTGAAGATAAGTCGGATTTGGCTCTTTTAAGGACAAATGTACGATTATAGAATTTATCTGTAAATGAATACACCATTGCATAAGAACCAAATCCAATCTGTTTTAATTCAGCATATTGATTTTCGTCAGAGGTAGAGTTTATTTTTACAGAGTCCTTCTTTATGAAAACAGGATCTGTATAGTAAATGACAACCTTCTCCATATGCGGAGGTATAGGACTTCCACCGCTTTTTTCTAAAAACTCCATAGATTTCGTTATCACCTGTTCGTAATATGGATCAACGCAAAAAGCAAAGTTTGTTGTTTTTAGAACTCTTTCAAGACCTCTGAGAACTTCAATAGCTAATATAAGCTCTCTGCTATTCTCAGCCCAATAATGATTGCCATAATCTCTAGTAGGAAGTCTTTCGTTCATTGCAGAATAATTTAAGACAAACATGTGCTGTATAGTCGAAAAAATTTCCTGTATTTTTTTATTTTGAAACGATTCATATAAATCTAAGTATTCGATATTTATTCGATCACCAAGCAGTCGGTATTGTGACTCAATATAATTATCGACTGTTGCCATACGCATCACCCCTCATATTGATATATGGCGATTTACGCAATCGCCATATTTGTGTTATATCTCCTTATACTCAGGCATCAACTCAATCAGATCAAGCGTTTTCAGACTCACGCTGATGATCGAAAGCAGCAGATTGAAGATATACTTCTCATCGCCGTATGTATTCGGATCGTCAGTGATACCGCTGTCTTTGTCAGTCTTAACACGGTAACTCTCCATGATCCACTCAATAGCCGATCTACCGTTGACTACATACTCATACGCCCTTTCGGGAATATTGCTGATTGTGATATAGTCATTGAAGATGATCGTGCCCTTATCGCTATCCTTGCCGACCTTCTTGAAACGAATCTTGCTAACGGTGTAGTCCTCTTTGGTAATCTGAATATCCAAACCGATGGCAGAAGCATCAGCATGAGCTTCATAATGTAAGTGCAGTTCAGCGAGCTGTCTACCGATCTCCACATATTTCGGGAACTTTTCAAGTGTCGGGATGCGCACCATTTCTTTGGCAAGGTTATCCGCATACGCTTCAATGTAGTCCTTATTATGCAGGACTGCGTACAGATAATAGAAAATATCCTCTTTGGTTATTCTGTCACCGTAGATACCCTTGAATTTGGTGAGTGCTGCGTCCGAAATAGCAAAGCGTTTCTTGTATCCTACGGTATCTTCTTCCATGTTATCGAAAAATGTCATTTGGGGCTGACTTTGCTTCTCCTCTCTGTCATACATATACATCGGGAAACAGATAGAGTGTTCCATAAAGTTAAGATCTTGAATTGTACTCGTCAGTAAAACAGAGAAGTTCTTTTTTATTGGTGCGCCTGATATGCAGATAACAAGATTTTCAAAATTGTCATTAGGGAGTATTCTATCCCATTTAGATGGTCTTTCGATTATATCCTTGTTATAAACGAGATGTTTTTTGCAGAACGGTCTGTATGAAGTAATGCGAACCCAATCTATTTGCTCGATAGAAGAATTTCGACAAAATATAGTAGTCAATCCCGCCGACCAACTAATTTTAGTTGCATCCATACTACGAATATTCATTAAGTATGTGCCAGCGGTTTTTTTATCATCAACTGAGATTAGTCCTTGCTCTTTCTGCTGTTCCAACTCTGTAAAACAACGCTCTCGTTCAGAATTATAGAAAGCTATCATTTGTTCAGCGTGTATCTTTGCTTGCTCAGCAGAATAGCTGTAAAGCCAGACATCACGATTGGTTGACAATCCCGAAGCATAGTTATCGAGGTATATGCTGGTCTGTTCTTGTTTCTTCTTATCACCAAGAGCAATGAAATTGATATAGGACTGATTTCTCTGATTTATCCAGTCATTGTTTTCATTTGGAGTAATAAAGCTCCATTTGATAGCACCAATATCACCAAATTCCGAAATGATAGCAAGTTTCTGTTCTCTTGACAGATAATCGCCAATATCATGATAGCGAATGAAGCGGTCTTTTTTAACACCCTTACGCTTTACAAGAATAGTGATAGCCACTGGGGTACGAGAGCCAGAACCAAATATCTTACCGCCCTCTCTGCGAGACGCTTCTCCGAGCGTTCTCTGATCGCCTCTGAGGTTGAATACAAAGATATGATTGAAGTCCTCAATCAGGCACTCTCTGAAGCCGTCAAGAGCCACGCTGTCAAGATAAGAGCCATTGCTGACAAACCCAATAATACCATTATCACCGATTCTGTCTGTTGCCCATCTAAATGCTCTAATATAGCTATCATACGCATTTCTTGTAAGGGTTGAGGTGGAATGCAACACATAGGTACTTGCAATTGACTGATCAAGATATTTGTATGTAGAGTTCTGGTTGTTGTCATTTCCTGATTTTTGACCGACAGAGTATGGGGGATTTCCGATAATGACAGTAATAGGCGATTCCAATTGCTTTTCTGCTCTTGCGGAGTTCTCAGCAAACATCTTCACAAGTTGTTCGCCGTTTTCGTCCATGACTTTCTGCTTTTCGGTCATTGCAAAGGTATCTGTCAGGACAATGCCCTCAAATGCTATGTAATCCTTAGCACCGATCAGATCGTGGAATGTTTCCTCGATGTTAATCGTCGCAATATAGTATGCCAACAGCACGATCTCATTCGCATGAATCTCATTGGTGTACTTGTAAAGCAGATTTTTAATGTCGATCAAACCGCTTCGGAGCAGACGCACGATGAATGTGCCTGTACCCGTAAACGGATCGAGAACGTGAACACCCTCATCGTTGAGCGAGCTACCAAATTTATCCCTCAGAACATAGTCCACGCTCTTTATGATGAAGTCAACAACTTCAACAGGGGTATAGACAATACCTAGCTTTGCAACCTGTTTCGGCAGAGCATTCTTGAAAAACTGCTCATACAACTCAATGATAATCTTCTGCTTACCCTCGGCGTTATCAATGCCCTTAGCACGTTCCTGAACGCTCAGATAGAACTTATCTAGCGTTTCCTGTTCCTTATCGAGAGCCTTTTCATCGAGAATTGCAAGCATATCCTGCATAATGCGTGATACAGGATTGTTCTTGACAAACTCATACTCTTCAAAAAGAGCGTCAAACACCGGCTTTGTAATCATGTGCTGTGCAAGCATTTCGATTGCATCAGAGGTTTTGATCGAAGAATTGAGATTCTGCTGCAATGCTTTCAGGAACTCCTTGAATTTCGGAGCAATCTCAGGCTTCTTGATCAGAAGCTTGATCTCCTCGATATGCCTGTTTGCAATGTCGGCAATATCCTTCGCCCATGTTTCCCAATAACGGCGAGAACCGCACTTCTTGACGATTTTCGCATATACACTGTTCTTCCACTTTTCGAGATCATCGAAGTTAAGCTGTAACTGTCGGTAATTTTCAGAATCACCGCTACTCTCACCATCACCATTACCTGTAACACCAATGATCTGAATGTTATCAGGTTTCTTGCGGTTCAGGTCAATCTTGTTGATCGTGTTATTGAATCTGTCGTCATGTGCTCTCAGTGCCTGCAATACATCCCATACAATCTTATATCGTTTATTATCATTCAGAGCTTCTTCGGGCTGCATCCCAGCAGGAATGCCTATGGGAAGGATGATATAGCCATATTGCTTTCCCTCAGCTCTACGCATAACTCTGCCGACTGACTGAATAATATCTACGATAGAATTACGGGGATTCAGGAACATAACGGCATCGAGTGCAGGAACATCTATACCCTCAGACAGACACCGAGCATTGGAAAGTACACGGCAGCTATTGTCAGCAGTGTTCTGTTTGAGCCAATCAATACGATTCTTTCTAACAAGGGCATTATCCGTACCGTCAACGTGTTCGAGCTGAACGGTAACTATGCTGTCATCATGACCGTTGAGCATAAGCTCATTCTGGATTTCCTCAAACATATCCACAAATCTCTTTGAAGCCTTGATACTGCTATTAAACGCAACTGCTCTTCGCATAGGAGTCGGATCGTTGGCAAAATAATTTTCCTCACTCTCAAACAGAGTTTTCTTAGAAAGACCATTCAAACAACCGAGTATCTTAACGCTATCATCAAGTGTCAGCTCGCTACTCTTATCAGTCAAAAGATTCTGAAGTCTACGACTGACATAACTTTCATCAACCGCAAGCACGATAACCTTATAATCTGCGAGAAGTCCCAAAGATACAGCCTTTGAGAAGCCCAAACAATAGAACTCCTTGCCGTATATGTTTTCATCGTCCATAGAGCAAAGCAAGGCACTGCCTTCGCTTGCTTTTTTCTTACTCTCATCACCATAGATACGGGGTGTAGCGGTCATATACAAGCGTTTATCAGCCTTAATAAAGTCATTAGAGTGCACCTTGACAAAATTGCTTTCGTCCTCTCCAGCAAGCGTTACACCCGTTGTACGATGCGCTTCATCGCAAATGATGATATTGAAATTGATACCGCTTTTCTTCTGAAATGCAGATACCACTTCAATGGACTGATATGTAGAAAAGAAGAAATTAAGCGTATCATCAGTATCAGCACCATAATACTGATTCATCAACTTGTTTACATCAGTTGTCGCAGGGATAACCAAATCCGTAAGACTATCAATTTGGTCTGATGTCTTGCTTGCTTTTGGATCAGAACAGATAGCATAGATTCTGTACTTATACTTGGACTGAGCAGACCATTCCACCAATGTCTGATTGAGCAAAGAGATGGACGGAACTAAGAACAACACGTTGCCTGTTCCATTGGTAACTGCTTCAGCTATTTTAAGAGCAGTAAAGGTTTTACCTGTACCGCAAGCCATAATCATCTTTCCACGTTCGGAATTCTTAAATCCTTCAATTACAGCATCAATTGCTTCTCTTTGATGGGGGCGTTCTATTTTCTTTGAACAGATCTTCATATCTTCGATCTTGTCAAGAGTAAAACTTTCCCAATCAATACCGGAGTCTTTGAGATCTTGAAGTCTGATACGAGTAACAGGCGGTAACTGTCCAATGATAGTTTCCTCTGCATTGGATGACCATTTATCCGTAGTAGATACGATAATACGTCCAGAATACCTATGTTCTACATTGTTTATATAGAACGCCTTACCCGAAGCAGAGATAAACGTATCTACATCGTCTTTGGATACAGAATTATTCGCATCATAGAATTTACACTGAATAGCATAAAATTCGTCCTTATCACGAACCTTTGCAACAAGATCAATACCTATATCGTGAGTATTGGCATACGGAAATTCACTCCACAGCCATACTTCTTTAAATATTTCAGAATAAAGAGGACTTGTGAGAAAATATTTCTTCATAAGTCTCTCAAACTTTGAACCTTGATCACTTTTGCTTTGAGAAACACTCCTCAGATCAAGCATAAGCTGCTCAAAGCTGTCATTTATCTGCATTTATAACACCCCTTGCAATAACGTAGTAGTCAAAATGAAATACATTTAGATAATTATACCATATATAATTTTGAAAGTCAATCAGCCGAAAAGAAAAAATGTTATTCTTGAATTTTAAATTAATTTTCATAGTAAAAGATAAAAGAAACAGCTTCCAAACAGATACTTCCCCATTGGAAAGTATTGCGTCTACTTTGAAGGTAAAATAGTTCATAATAATACATTTGTCGCATTCGCCTAAAAATAACAAAATCAGTTTTTCACTCTTCCTACTGTCATTTCATCAATGTTATATATATTCAGATTCTTATTATCTTTCGGGATACGGGTATTGTCAAAAAAGACATACAGGACATCTTCCTGTCCACCCCCGTTTTCAAGTTCAAGAAGAGATTTTTCGGCATATTCCGCCAGATCTTCATAACTTTCTCGTGCGCAGTAGAAACTGCTCAGTTTTATATTATTTTCACTTGCATATGCACCGATCGTCAGATATTGTTCATATCTTATTTTATGATCTAACGGCAAAGGAACAAACCTTATCTCTGACACTCCTTTTAAAATTTCCTGCCATTTTTCCGAATACAACGGTGATATGTATTCTACTTTTTGTGTATATAATGAATGTTTTGCTCTCATGAGAGGATACAGATCAGCAATCTGTATCATAGTAATCAGAAATGTGATTATACACAGAACTTTTTTTCTGTCTATTCTTGATAAGAACATAAATATAGCAGTATAGAGTAAATAATCACACACCCATATAAAACGTCCCGATGCTCTGAAAACCGACAGTGCCGAGATTACAATTGACGGATATGATATTGTATACAGGACTCTGCTCCCCAGTGTAATAACCGGACTCAGAGCAAGAACGAATGCACCAAAAAAAATAAATGCTCCGCCTATGATATATGAACTGTTTCTTCTTATGATCTCTTTGATATTTCTTTTCCTTACCAGAACACACACACCCGAAATCACAACAATAATACCTGCCAGTATCATTCCAAACCCCATATATCCGAACCCTTCCAGCTGTCCATCAATGAGATCCATACCCTTTAAAAAGCTACTGCAATTTGCAGAATTTATAAGGCTGTTCATATTTGAACTGTATATACCAAGACCACCGTCACTAAAACCGCCTTTGCCGTAAAATGCACCGAACGAAAACATAGTACTGAGCGTGCATACTACTGAAACCGAGCCACATATGAGAACGTATTTTATTTTTTTATATTTTATTATGTAGCTTAAAAATGAACCTGCCATGATAAGATAAATCATCGGAACAAAGTACATATGTATCATAGGAGCAATAACCCCCAGTACAGCCCACAATATAACCGGAACAGATTTGTGTTTCCATTTATGGTCCTGATATGCCCACAAAACAAGTGCAAGAACTATAAGCCAGTGTCCTGAAAGCGAATCGTGACCATACAGACGTAAAAAGATGGCCGGCATCAGAATATAACACACACTCGCTGCAAGGCAGAAAAACGGATTTTTGCAAAATTTCTGCAACAATATCACTGAAACAAATCCCTGTACTGCAAAACTGAAGACACCCCATATGCCTGCATATTGAAATGTTTCAGGTAAAACCGGAGATAATACTTTAAAAAGCAATGCGAATAACGGTATACTGTCAGTATACATGCACGATATGGCATCAGGCAGAGTAAGCCCCTCTGTTAATCCAAGCGGAAATCGCCAAGGAGTCTTTCTGTAATAAACCCACCCAAGATAATGTTGTGACCCGTCTCCACCTCCACTGACTATCCAATCTGTATAGGTTGGGTCTATTATCCTTACTTCGTACACTATACAGAAAATAATTATTCCCAGAACCGCACCAATAGCCGGCGCAAAGAAAAACCTGTAATTCTTCTTTCTTTCAGAAATCTCTTTCATTTTAATACCTCTTAAACCTCTCAAAATTTTTCCGGTTTTAAACCTACTCAATTATACATCACACCTATTTTATTGTCAATACTTTCTTATTTTTCTGTATTTTTCTATTTACTTTTTTAATTTTTTTTGCAAATAATCTTGAAATTATATTTATTTTTGTATATAATAAAAAGTGAATGTGCTGATACAGATGTTTAAAAAAATTTCTGAAAATGCTTGTTCCAAGACAATTTTCTTAAAAATTGTCAAATTATATTCAGGAAGGTATGATAACAAATGAAAAATATTGGTCTTGACATCGGATCAACAACGATCAAATGTGTTGTTTTTGACGATGATAAAAATATAATACACAGTGAATATAAAAGACATTTTTCACAGATAACACAAAGCACTGCACAGATGTTAAGTGATATAAATGAAAAGTTTAACGACAAAGAATTTGGTCTGTGTATCTCAGGTTCTGCCGGAATGGGAATCGCTACTGCTATGAATATCCCATTTGTTCAGGAAGTATATGCTACAAGATCAGCAGTAAAAAAATATCTTCCCGATACAGACGCAGTAATAGAACTTGGCGGTGAAGATGCAAAGATATTGTTTTTGTCTGATCAGCTTGAAGTACGAATGAACGGAAGCTGTGCCGGAGGTACAGGTGCTTTTATAGATCAGATGGCAACACTTCTGAACATTACCCCAACAGAGATGAATGAGATCTCAAAAAATCATGAAAAAATATATACAATAGCTTCCAGATGCGGTGTTTTTGCAAAGTCAGACATTCAGCCACTGCTCAATCAAGGAGCACGAAAAGAAGATATATCCGCAAGTATCTTTTATGCAGTAGTAAATCAGACTATCGCAGGACTTGCACAGGGACGTGAAATATGCGGTAATATCGTATATCTCGGAGGACCTCTTACATATTTTTCGGAACTTAGAAACAGTTTTGATGACACACTTAAACTAAAGGGGACTTGCCCTGAAAATTCACTCTACTTTGTTGCTATCGGCTCTGCTTTGTCTGAAACATCAGAAACATTTGACTTAAGTGAACTTGTAAAAAAAGTTCAGGACTACACATCTGATGAGGCATATACAAGCTGTCCGCCGTTATTTACAAGTGAAGAAGAATTTGATTCTTTCATAACAAGACACAGAAAAAATTCTGACAATATAAAAACAACAACTGACTACAGCGGAAAAATGTATCTTGGTATTGATGCAGGTTCAACAACCGTAAAAGCTGTTATAATCAATGAAGAAGGAAATATCCTTACTCAAAGATATATGTCAAACAACGGAAACCCTGTTCCGCATATAAAGGATTTTATCTGCGAAGTATATGAAAAATACCCAGGTATAAAAATAACTTCCGCAGCGGTAACAGGATATGGCGAAGAAATAATTAAAAATGCATTCAAGATTGATTTTGGTGTAGTTGAAACTATCGCCCACTACACAGCTGCAAAAAAGTTCCGTCCTGATGTAGACTTTATAATTGACATCGGCGGTCAGGATATAAAATGTTTCAAGATAAGAAACGGCACTATAGACAACATCTTCCTTAACGAAGCCTGTTCGTCCGGATGCGGTTCTTTCCTTCAGACATTTGCGGCGGCTCTTAAATATTCGATAGAAGACTTTGCAAATCTTGGACTTTATGCTAAAAAACCTGTTGACCTCGGTTCAAGATGTACAGTATTTATGAACAGCAGTGTCAAGCAGGCACAGAAAGACGGCGCTCCTATAGAAGACATATCCGCTGGTCTTTCAATAAGCGTTGTAAAAAATGCACTGTACAAAGTTATACGTGCAACAAATGCCGAATCACTTGGAAAACACATAGTAGTTCAGGGTGGTACTTTCCTGAACAATGCTGTTTTAAGAGCTTTCGAGCAAGAAGTACAGTGTGAAGTAGTACGCCCCGAAATTTCAGGACTTATGGGTGCTTATGGTGCTGCTCTCTATGCTGCAGAAAAAAACAAATCGGAAAGTTCTATTCTTACAAAAGAACAGATCTCTCAGTTTAAGCATGAGGTAAAGGCTGTAACCTGTAAAAAGTGCAGTAACCACTGCAAACTTACAATAAACACATTTGACGGCGGAAGAAAATTTATAGGTGGAAACAGATGTGAGCGTGCTTTAAGCGTAAACAACGAAAGCACACATTACAATATGTATGAATACACCAACCAGTTGCTTGCGGAATACATGAACGCAGAAACTGTTGTCACACGCAAAGAAGTTATCGGTATTCCTCTCGGACTGAATATGTACGAGCTTCTTCCCTTCTGGCACAGACTTTTCACAACTCTTGGTTTTAAAGTCATTGTTTCACCGCCTTCAACAAGAAAAATATATATAAAAGGTCAGCACACTATACCGTCTGATACAGTATGTTTCCCTGCAAAACTTCTCCATGGTCATATTGAAGAACTTATAGAAGCCGGTGCAGATGCAATTTTCTATCCGTGTATGAGTTACAACATTGATGAAAATCTTGGTGATAATCATTATAACTGCCCTGTTGTTGCATATTATCCCGAAGTTATAAAATCAAATGTAAAAGCTATTGAAAACATAAAGTTTATATGTGATTACGTTGGTATACACAGACCAAAGGATTTCGTAAAGAAATTCCACAAGATCCTTCAGTCGCATTTTGGAGAAATTCCTTTTAATGATGTGAAGAAAGCAGTTAATCTTGCATATGATGAATATGATATTTATCTTAAAAAAATAGAACAAAAAGGTGCAGAATATCTTGAAGCTGCAAAAAAAGCAGATATGCCTGTAATTATATTGTCCGGTCGTCCTTATCATATAGATCCGGAAATATGTCATGGTATAGACAAACTAGTATGTTCTCTTAATGCAGTAGTACTTACAGAAAGATCAATAAGTCATCTTGTATCAAAGTTCCCTGTAAATGTACTCAACCAGTGGACGTATCATTCCAGACTTTTTGCTGCCGCAAAATATGTTACCGAATCGGATTATAAAAACATCAACCTCGTACAGCTTGTATCATTCGGTTGCGGTGTTGACGCCATAACTACCGATGAGGTTAGATCGATACTTGAAGAAAGCAATAAAATATATACTCAGATAAAAATAGATGAAATAACAAATCTGGGAGCTGTAAAAATAAGACTCAGAAGTTTGTTTGCCGCAACTGAGTAAATGAAAGGATAGCCGGTGAAAATGGAAAGAAAATATAAAGCAGTATTTACAGATGACATGAAAAAGGATTATACCATACTTATACCAAATATGGCTCCGATCCATTTCAGACTAATGCGTGCAATGTTCAGAAAACACGGATACAATGTAGAACTGCTGAATAATACAGGTCGTCAGGTCGTTGATGCAGGTCTTAAATATGTACACAACGATACATGCTACCCTGCATTGCTTACCATAGGACAGCTTCTTGATGCTCTTCAAAGCGGAAAATATGACCTGAACAAAACTGCTGTAATGATAACTCAGACCGGCGGTGGCTGTCGTGCTTCAAACTACATACATCTTCTCAGAAAAGCGCTTATCAGAATGAATCTTCCGCATATACCGGTAATCTCTTTAAATCTTTCCGGACTTGAAAAGGATTCAAGTTTTAAACTCACTTTAAAAATGTTATACGAAACTATCGGTTTGCTTGCTTATGCAGATATGATGATGATTCTTTCAAATCAGGTTCGCCCTTATGAGATCACACCGGGTCAGAGCGATGAAACTGTTGACAAATGGGTAGACATAATCTCGCATGAACTTGAAACCGGAGTATCTGTAGGCGGTCTTAAAAATATAACTAAAAAACTTAGCCTGATATGCAAAGACTTTTCAAATATAAAAACCGAAAAACGTGACAAAATAAAAGTCGGCATCGTAGGCGAAGTTTACGCAAAATTCTCTTCACTTGCAAATAACAATCTTGAAGAATTTTTGCAAAGTCAGAATTGCGAAGTAATGCTTCCGGGGCTTATGGGATTTATGATCTTCAAAGTAGATAACAGACTTGAAGACATAAAGCTTTATGGAGGAAGCAAGATAAAATTTTTCTTTGTAAAACGTATAATAAACTATCTCACAAAGATAGAAGCAGTATTTACCGAAACAATAAAACAAGCTCAGAAATTTACAACACCTTCAACTTACGCCCATGTAAAATCACTCGTTAAAAATATAATCGGATACGGAAGCAAAATGGGCGAAGGCTGGTTCCTTACCGGTGAAATGCTTGAACTCATAGACAGTGGATATGAAAATATCGTATGCTGTCAGCCTTTCGGATGCCTTCCGAATCACATAGTCGGAAAAGGTATGATAAGAAAAATTTGCGAACGCAATCCAAATGCAAATATTGTTCCGATAGACTACGACCCAGGCGCAACAAAAGTAAATCAGGAAAACCGAATAAAACTTATGCTTTCTGTTGCACGCGAAAAGAATATATCTCACGCATGATAAAAACTGTATCAGATGTCATTGTACAAAATGATATTCTGATACAGTTTTTTATTGTTAAATTCTATCTTTAACTATCATGATTTATCCTGTTTTTCTATTGAAAAAATAATAAATATATGATATAATTAAATTAACACTTTAATAAATAAATTTAAGGAGTTTTTTAAATGACTTTATTTGAAAAGAATTATCAGGAACAGCTGGATAAATACAACAAGCTTATAGAACTAAAAAATGAACCAACTGATTTTTACAACGGGATATACACAAAATATAAAAATCCTGTTCTCACAAGAAACCACATACCGCTTTTCTGGAAATACGATATGAATCCTGCAACTAACCCTTTCTTCATGGAAAGACTCGGTATAAATGCCGTTATGAACTCAGGAGCTATCGAACTTAACGGAAAGTTTTATCTTGTTGCCAGAGTTGAAGGTAATGACAGAAAATCATTTTTTGCAGTAGCAGAAAGTGATAACGGAATAGATAATTTTAAATTCTGGGACTACCCTGTTGTGCTTCCCGATACAGAACCCGATGAAACAAATGTTTATGACATGCGTCTTACAAAGCATGAAGATGGATTTATATACGGAGTTTTTTGTTCTGAAAGCAAGGATACTCAGAGTGATGACCTTTCAGCAGCCTGTGCGGCAGCCGGCATAGTACGAACAAAAGACCTGAAAACATGGGAGCGTCTCCCTAATCTGAAAACGGTTTCACCTCAGCAAAGAAATGTTGTTCTTCACCCCGAATTTGTAAACGGAAAATATGCTTTTTATACCAGACCGCAAGATGGTTTTATACAGACTGGCTCAGGTGGCGGAGTATGTTTCGGACTTGCTGACGATATCACAAATGCACAGATTTCCGAGGAAAAAGTAATAAGCCCACGAAGATATCATACGATCACCGAAAGTAAAAACGGTGCAGGTGCAGTACCTATAAAAACTCCTGAAGGCTGGATACATATTGCTCATGGTGTAAGAAATACTGCTGCAGGACTCAGATATGTACTGTATGTATTTGCAACAGCTCTTGACGATCCTTCAAAACTTATCGCAGAACCATCGGGTGTATTTCTTGTTCCTCTTTCCGAAGAAAGAGTGGGTGACGTTTCAAATGTTGTCTTTTCAAACGGTGCAATCGCTACCGAAGACGGTAATGTTTTCATTTATTATGCATCATCTGATACAAGACTTCATGTTGCTACTACCACTATCGAAAAACTTATGGATTATACATTTAATACACCGTCAGATCCTCTCCGCTCAGCTGATTGTGTAAAACAACGCTGTGAACTTATCAAAAAAAATCTTGACTTCCTTAAATAAATGATTTTTTATACAAACTATATAAATAGCTATTGACTTTTGCCCGATAATAAGTTAATATTTAATATAGGTAATAATGGTTATTTGCGTTTTTTTATAAAACAGGAGGAATAAAAATGAAATCATTTAAACGCTTTACTGCTACTGTTGCCGCACTTATTATGGTGGCATCAACAGGTCTAATCTCTACAAATCAGAACACAAACAACACTGAGGTAGTAAAAGCCGTAGACGATTGTCATGATGACTGGCTTCACCGTGAAGGTAATAAAATCGTAGATAAGGACGGAAACCCTGTATGGCTCACAGGCTGTAACTGGTTTGGTTACAATGTCGGAAGTCAGGTATTTGACGGTGTATGGTCACAAAATATGCATGAAATGCTCAATCAGATCGCAGACCATGGATTTAACCTGCTTCGTGTTCCTATGTCTACCGAACTTCTTCTTCAGTGGAAAAACGGCGATCCCGATCCGGCTACACCAAAGGTAAATCAGTATTGTAACCCTGAACTTACTCTCGAAAAAGTTGAGGGTGGTACTATCATGTACAGTTTTGATATCTGGAATCAGGCTGTAGCATGGTGTAAGGAAAATGGTATCAAGATCATGATAGACATACATTCTGCAGAAACAGCTTCCGCAGGACATCAGGTTTCTCTCTGGTATACAGACAAGTTCAGCACTGAAGACTGGTGTACTGCACTTAACTGGTTTGCTGATTATTACAAAGATGATGATACTATCATAGCTATCGACCTAAAAAATGAACCTCACGGAAAAGCTGACGTACCTGAATTAATGGCAAAATGGGACGACTCCAAGGATCCGAACAACTGGAAATATGCTGCCGAAACAGCAGCTGCCGCTGTACTGAAAGCAAATCCTGAACTTCTTATCATGGTAGAAGGAAACGAAGTTTATCCAAAGGAAGGTTATGACTGGACAGCTCCAAGTATTGACTACACCACAATGACAGAATTTTATTATGGTGCATGGTGGGGCGGAAACTTCCGTGGTGCCAAGGAACATCCTATAGACCTTGGTGAACATCAGGATCAGCTTGTTTACTCACCTCATGACTACGGTCCGCTCGTATGGAATCAGACATGGTTTGACAAGGACTTTACAACACAGACACTCCTTGACGACTATTGGTATGATACATGGGCATATCTCGGTGAAGACTATCCTCTCCTTATGGGTGAATGGGGCGGATTTATCGACGAAGAACATGATGCAGACGGCAAAAATACAAAATGGATGACTCTTCTCAGAGATTATATGATAGAAAACAGAATCCACCACACATTCTGGTGCTTCAACGAAAACTCCGGTGACACAGGCGGACTTGTATACGATAACTTCGGAAAATGGGATCTTGACAAATACGCTCTTGTAAAACCTGCTCTCTGGCAGGACGAAAACGGAAAGTTCATAAGTCTTGACCATCAGAGACCTCTTGGTGCTGCCGGAAACGGAATATCTGTTTCCGAATACTATGGCGGTGCATCAACACCTCCGGCAACAACAACACCAACTACTACAACTACAGCAAGTCAGTCAACAACTACATCAAAACCGGTTGTTACAACTACAGTTTCAAAAACTACTACAACAACTCCTGCAAAAGATGATAAAATTATCTACGGAGATTTAGACGGAAACGAAAAAGCCGATCTCTCAGACCTTACATCACTTTCACTTTATCTTCTCGGAGATTTAAAACTTGACGGTACAGCTTTAAAATGTGCCGATGTAAACGGTGACGGCGATGTCAACATTTCAGACCTTGCACACTTCAAACAGTACATATCAAAAGACGCTGTAGTTCTCGGACCGCAGAAATAGTAATAATGATAAAAAAACACGCTCAGTCTTTAGTCGGGTAGTCATATAGAAGTTTTGAAAAACAAGGCTAAGACTAATTACAGCGGATATGACAACACCACCGTATCTCGGTTGATACGGTGGTGTTCGTTTTTTTGAGGCAGCATTGCCGATTGCCCTCGGAGAGCGCAAAGACTTATGATAGCTAAAGCTGTCGTAAGTATCTTTGCGTTACTTTCGCAAAAGTAACAAAGGCGAAATTAGCTTTAGTGACATCCTCCCCCACCTGTAGAGGTGGGGGCTTCCCATCTCTATAGATAAGTTTCGGTTCTCGTTCGATAGTACTAACGTACTAAGCATAAGCGAGCTAACCCCGTATGTCCTACGGTTTT